>JANLQX010000493.1:0-2309 GCA_031368095.1 Actinomycetes bacterium
GGACGATCGCGTTCGGGTCTCGCTCCTCGTCGTGGACCTGAACACCGAGGACGACAGCGGCCTTCCCTGGACGTAACGTGAGGACTTCGGAACGTTGCCACAACTTCAAAGCCGGCAGCGAGGACACCCGCTGACTCGAACACGTTCAGCACTGCGAATCGATCGAGGTGATGGGCACCCAGGTCCCCAACCTCGTCGTCATCCCGCGCCAAGAAACCCGAGATTCCGAACCGCCCGAAGTCGGGATACCGGCGAGCGCATGACCCGAGCTGAGTAGGAAGCGATCATCGACGCGTCGTTCGTGTCTCGCGCGACGTCTTCGATGAACTGGATCTCGTCCTCGGGCCCGAACGCGGCGAGGACGGCACGCCGTCAGCCAACGATTTCCTCACGATCGATCTCCTTCCCATCGTCGACGCATTCGCCACCCGCTTCGACGAACTCCCTGAGCTCATCCCGGGGCGCCCGGACTATCGAATCCTGCGCTCTCCCTGCCACCGGAATTGTCAACGCGCGACGAATGCGATCAGCGCCTACCGGACGGTCGCCGCAGCAACTCCTATCAGTGACTTGGTGAGAACCTGACGACGGAACCCTTACCGGCGGTCACGTCGGTGCTCATGTTGGAAACGAATAGGTTGCCGTTGCTGCCGACGGCTACGCCGTTGGGGAGGGTGAGGACGCCGGTGCCGATGATCGTGCGGCCTGACGTCGGATGCGAGAACGGCACCTTGACGACGTCGTTCGCGAACATTTCGGCGGCATAGAAGTTGCCCTCGTGATCAAAGGTGCAGCCCGTGATGGTGCTGAACCCGGTCGCCCAAGGGGTCGCTACCTGGCGCACCGTGTCGAGAGAATCGGGGTTCGTTGCATTCGGGTCGACCCGGTAGACCGTCGAGGCGCCGGGACCCGTGGCAAAGAAATCGGCAAGCGCGAGCGTCCCGATGTAGAGCGCGCCGTCGGGTCCCTCCGCAACACAGGTCGGTACCGCATCACTGACTGCGGTGTTGGGGAAATAGGCGACGATGGAGACGGAACCATCCGAGTTGATTCGGTTCAGCGTGTTCGCACCCGCGTCGACGACATAGAGCTTGCCGCCTGCACGGCCGATCCCATACGGGTTCGAGTCAGGGAACTGCCCGGCCGGCGCCCACGGGTCGTTGCGGTGCAGACCGGTCCAGGCCAGGTTCACCGAGCCGACATCCGCGATGTCCTTCACGGTCCGGCTCGATACCCGCACCGTCACGGCATGACCGTAGAGCGAGTTCGGGATACCGGCCGCTCCGATGATCACCCGGAGCTTGACTTTGTGCTTCGAGCCGACGGCGTAAATGCCGTCTGCGCCGACAACTTCTGGGCCTTGACCCTCGTCGTTCGCAGCCGACGGGAGCCCGCCGATCAGCACGCGTTGGCGAGGTGTGGTCGTGTTCGCGCGGCGAATCTCGGTGATGGAGCCAGTGTTCCCGAGCCCCAATGCGGCACCGCTCTGCACGTTGCCGCTGCCGAGGCCAGCCTCGGCCACGTACACCCGACCGTTTGCGCCGACAGTCACTCCACGGGGATTGTTCAGCCCGGTCGCCACAACCGTGCTCGTGTACTCCGGTGACGAAGCCGCAACTGGCCCGACGCCGACCGCCGTCACGGTGCCGACCACAGCCCCTACGACGGCGAGCGTCAGCCCCCGCCGATGATGAAATCTTGTAGTCATCGTTGCTCCTCGTCTACCCGGGCCTGGGACTCGCACAAGCGGCTGAGACAAACCCGACTCTCAGCCGCCTCTTCCTGCGAGCCTGCCACACGCTCGGCCCCGAAACGCAAATCGCGAGCCTGCTCGACCAGCACCCCGACGCGCCCATCTTCCAGTCGCTCCCTCGATGCGGAACCATCCGCGCCGCGACCCTCCTGGCCGAGATCGGCGACTGTCGAGCGAAGTTCCCCAACGCCGATTCCCTCGCGTGTCTCGCGGCCGTCTGGCCGTCATCGCGCGGTCACGTTCCGCTGGGCGAGCAACACCAGACTTCGCAACGTGCTCTGCTCATTCGCAGGCGACTCCCGCAAGAGCAACGAGTGGGCCGCGCACCGCTACCAACAACTCCGAGCCGACGGGAAACGCCACCCTCATGCAGAGCGCATCCTTGCTCGTACTTGGACCCAGATCATCTGGCGTTGCTGGCAAGACAACGAGCCCTATGCCCCGGCCCAACCCACCGGCGCACCCAAAGGCCCCACCCCCCCCAAAAAGAAACGACCCAAACCCAGTTGAGGGTTCAGGCCGTCCTCTATGTCTCGCGACACGACAATGGCGGAGC
>JANLQX010000497.1:0-14367 GCA_031368095.1 Actinomycetes bacterium
AACTACGGACCGGGCGACCCAACCATTGCCCACACCGCGGGAGAATTCGTGGTGCGGGCAGAGATTGAGCGTGCCCATGATGTGCTGGTCCGCTTGCTCACGTCGATGCCGACATAGCGCTGGATCGACGAACGTTTGAGCTCGTCGACGGTGGCTGCTACAGCCGACGGAGCACCGTGACAACCCGGCCGTAGACCTTGACCCAGGGCGCCGGGAACCGGATGGTCTGAAATTCCGGATTGGCTGGGATCAGCAGCACGTCGTTGTCTTCTCGACGGTAGGTCTTGACCGTTGCCTCCTCGCCGGGCATCCCCGCCACCACGATGTCACCATTGCGAATCTCGGCGGCCTGCTTCACCACGACAAAGTCTCCGTTGAGAATGCCGGCGTTGATCATCGACTCGCCCCGGACCTTCAACATGAAGAGATTTCCGTCGCCGGTGAAATCTTCCGGAAGCGGAAGAATCTCCTCGACCTTTTCCTCGGACAGCACCCCGGTGCCGGCGGCAACGTTGCCGATCAACGGCACGAAACGAACTGGTCGCCGTTCCGCCTGGCTGCCGGTGGCGGGGTCAAAACGAACTTCGATAGCGCGCGGCTTGCTCGGGTCGCGACGCAGGTAGCCAAGCTTTTGCAGGGTGGACAAATGGCTGTGGACGGTGGAGGACGACGAAAGGCCAACGGCCTCGCCAATCTCGCGAACCGACGGCGGGTATCCCCGGTCGCGCATCGACTGCTCGATGCATTCGAGGATTGTGCGTTGACGTTCCGTGAGCCGGTCATTGGACTGGACGAGATCGTCCGTCGTGGTGAAGCGCTCGGTGTTGCGGTCCTTGGGAGTGCGAGACATCGGTCTCTCCTCGCTGTCGGGGTCGGTGCAGGTCGCTAGTCACATCATGTTCGCCGGAGCCGAAGCCGAGCGGCGGACAGAATGCGGGACGTTCCCTGCAGATGGCGGCGTCCGGAGAAACACTGTAGCAACGTCTGTTCGATTCGGCAAACATCCGTTCGAGATTCTTCTTGACAGTCGAACGAGGGTTCGTGTTCACTGGTGTTTGCCGGTCGGCGAACGCTCGTTCGCCAATCATCACACTTCTTGGTCCGTCAGCCTCAGCGACACTTCCCCGTCACTGCCGATCGTCGTCGAAAGTCTCCGCCATGTTCTCGCTACTGCCCACTGCATCTCTCCCTGCGAAGCCCGCCTCAGGTGCCTTTCGTGCCCGTGACGCCAACCCGACCGCCCGAAGGGCCACATCAGCCTCGGCCCGCCAGCGCGTCATTCGGTTGGCGGCGCTCGCCGCGCTCGCCGCCTTCGGTGCCATCGTCCTCTCAACCCGATTTGCTGACGCCAATGAAGTCAGTCCCGGAACGAACGTGTTCCCGGCAGGTTCGGTCTCGAGTGCCGTCGTGGTCATCGTTCAGCCCGGTGAAACGCTCTGGAGCGTGGCTCGTGCGCTCCAGCCGTCGGGCGATGTCCGACCGTTGGTGTCCCGTCTGACCAGGGACCATGGTGGCTCCGGGGTCAGAGCGGGTGACCGATTGAGCATTCCGTCCGACATCGCTGAATCAGCTCCCACAACGCCCTCGATCCGTGGGTGATGGGCACTAGTCTCGGGAACGGTGCGATGTCCGTGGTGTTCCGGAAACGACGACAAGGTCGTCGACTCTCGTGCTGCGGAGGACGCTTCGGTCATTCGCCGCCGCCGTGAATGCTTGTCTTGCAGCCGTCGGTACACAACGTTCGAGCGGGTCGAAGATGTCGCGCTCGTGGTCGTCAAGAGGAACGGTACCCGCCAGGCGTTCGACCGGGGCAAACTTCTTCGAGGTCTGCGAGCGGCAACTAAGAACGGGTCGTTGCACGACGTCCACGTCGACGCGCTGGCGGCCGAGATCGAAGAACAGGTCCGCTTCGAGAGCGGTCCTGAGGTCAGCTCGGAGGCCATTGGGCGGGCCGTCCTCGCCCTCCTGCGCCAACACGACGGGGTGGCCTACGTCCGCTTTGCCAGCGTCCACCAGAGCTTCACCGACGCTCAGCAGCTCGCCGAAGCGGCCGCCGAGGTCGCTGGCCCGGCCCGGCCCGACCTCAACTAACTGATCCTCCCGACCCATTTGCTGGTCGGTGCGGCTGTTCGGCCGTCGACCGAGTTGTCCCGTAGTTGTCCCATGGTTGTCCCGTCGTCATCCACAACCTTGGGGGTCTCGTTATCCCCAAGTTGGGTTCCCTAGGGTCCAGCATCGTCGTTCGGGAGAATTTCGGTGAACGGGCTCGAAACACTTGACGATTGGAATTCCACGCTTGTAACTTGATCATCTCGCGGTGGACGGGGGTCCACCCACTAGATGTTGTGGTTTGCCTCCGGTTCGTGCTGGCTTTTCACCGTCGAGCACTACCCGCCGTCCATCCGCCTCCAACAGCTAGTTCCCCAACCAGCTAGTTCCCCAGCAGCGCCCTCTGTTCTCCGCTCCGGGCGTCACTTCCACCGCCCGTCTGTCCATACCCGGCCGCCGTCCTCGGCCGACCCCGAAAGGCACCACCGTCATGGCTCTTGCGCCCGAGCGCACCGGCATCGGCATCGATCGCCACTTCACCACTCCCGACGTCCATCCCTACGACGGCGTCGCCTGGGAGCGACGCGATTCCGTCATCGCCAACTGGAAAACCCAAGAGGTCGCCTTCGAGCAACTGGGCGTAGAGGTCCCGTCCACCTGGAGCCTCAACGCCACCAATATCCTCGCCCAGAAGTATTTCCGGGGAACTGTCGGCACACCCGAGCGGGAGTGGTCGCTGCGCCAAGTCGCCGACCGGGTCGTCGACACGATCACGGCGTGGGGTCGAAAAGGCGGGTACTTCGTCGACGACACCGAGGCTGAGGTGTTCAACGCCGAACTGAAGCACCTCATCGTCACCCAGAAGGCGGCGTTCAACTCGCCCGTCTGGTTCAACATTGGCGTCAAGGGTGTTCCCCAGCAGGGATCGGCGTGCTTCATCCTCGACGTCGAGGACACCATGGACTCAATCCTCAACTGGTATCGCGAAGAAGGTGTGATCTTCAAGGGCGGTTCCGGTGCCGGAGTGAACCTGTCAAAGATTCGATCGTCGAAGGAATTCCTGAACGGCGGTGGCACGGCGTCTGGTCCGGTCAGCTTCATGCGCGGCGCTGACTCGTCGGCCGGCACCATCAAGTCAGGCGGCAAAACACGTCGTGCGGCGAAGATGGTCATCCTGAACGCCGATCACCCGGACATCGAGGACTTCTTGTGGTGCAAGGCCATCGAGGAGCGCAAAGCACGCGTCTTGCGCGACGCCGGTTTTGACATGGACCTCGATGGCAAAGACGCCATCTCCATTCAGTACCAAAACGCCAACAACTCCATGCGGGTGACCGACGAGTTCATGGCCGCCGTGGTCGACGGTGCCGATTGGCATCTTCGTTCCGTCGGCGACGGGTCGATCGTGCAAACGGTCCCCGCCCGGGACCTGTTTCGTCAATTCGCCGAGGCGGCGTGGGAGTGCGCCGATCCGGGCATGCAGTACGACACCACGATCAATCGCTGGCACACCGCCCCGAACCATGGCCGTATCAACGGTTCGAACCCGTGCTCGGAGTACATGCACGTCGACAACTCGGCGTGCAACCTGGCGTCGATCAACCTCATGAAGTTCTTGAACGACGACGACTCGTTCGACGTCGGTGGATTCACGCAGGCCGTCACTCTGCTCATCACGGCGCAGGAGATCATTGTCGGCAACGGCGACTATCCCACGGCCAAGATCGCCGAGAACTCTCACCGCTTCCGTCAGCTCGGCCTCGGCTACGCCAACATCGGTGCGCTTCTGATGGCTCGGGGCAAGGCCTACGACTCCGACGACGGCCGTGCACTGGCGGCGTCGATCACGGCCCTCATGACCGGCCAGGCCTATGCCACGTCGGCCCGTATCGCCAAGAAGATGGGCCCTTTCGCCGGGAACCTCGAAAAACGCGAAGCGATGAACAACGTCCTGGACATGCATCGCGCCGAGGTGGCCAAGATCGACGAGGAGATCACCGACCACGACGTGCTCTTCGCCGCCCAGGAGGCCTGGGACACGGCGTGTGAGCTCGGTCAGCTTTACGGCGTGCGCAACGCCCAGGCCTCGGTACTTGCTCCGACCGGAACCATTGGCCTGCTGATGGACTGCGACACCACTGGTGTCGAGCCGGACCTCGGCCTGGTCAAGTTCAAGAAGATGGTGGGTGGCGGGTCGATGCAAATCGTCAATCAGACCGTTCCCCGGGCACTGAAGAACCTTGGCTACCGGCCCAAGGAAGTCGAGTCGATTATCGCCTATATCGACGTGAACAAGACCATCGTCGGCGCTCCCGAACTGCGGGCCGAGCACCTCAACGTGTTCGCCTGCTCCATGGGTGACAACGTCATTCACTACCTCGGTCACGTGAAGATGATGGGAGCCGTGCAGCCGTTCATTTCGGGCGCAATCTCCAAGACGGTGAACATGCCCGAAGAGGCGACCGTCGAGGAAGTGGCGCAGCTTCACATCGATGCGTGGAAACTCGGTATTAAGGCCATTGCCATTTACCGCGACAACTGCAAGGTTGGGCAGCCGCTGCAAACGGCAAAGAAAGACGGCTCCGAGCGCAACGTCTTCGGTGCCGTCTCGGCTGAACCGGACGCGCTACTCACCGCCAAGATTGCCGAACTGGAAAGTGCTCTCGCCTCGACGACCACGGTGATCCGCAAGCCGCAGCGTGAGCGCCTGGCCCGGAAGCGTCGCTCGAACACCTTCGAGTTCCGGGTCGCTGACTGCAGCGGATTCGTCACCGTCGGCGAGTACGATGACGGACGGCCCGGTGAAGTGTTCATCAACATGTCGAAGCAGGGCTCCACCCTGGCCGGCATCATGGACGCCTTCTCGATCTCCATCAGCTTTGGTCTGCAGCATGGCGTTCCTTTGGCAACCTACGTCCGCAAGTTCTCGGGCATGCGGTTCGAACCAGCCGGCATCACCGACGATGCCGAACTGCGTATTGCGACCTCGGTTATCGACTACATCTTCCGCCGCCTCGCCCTTGACTACCTCCCGCTCGACGTCCGCACCGAGTTAGGTGTGCTTTCGGCGAAAGAGCGGACCCAACCAACGCTCCCAGGGGTTGAGGAAGCCATTACGTCGTCGGTGCCGCTGTCGAACGCTGGCACCACTGTCGCCGACGCCATCGTGGTGTTGCCGGCCCCAACGGCTTCGTCACCGTCGTCGGGCTTGCTCAGCCGAGCCCGTCCGGCTGACGCCCCGTTCTGCTACTCCTGTGGCAACGAGATGAACCGGGCCGGCAGCTGCTACGTCTGCTCCGCCTGCGGTGCCACCAGCGGCTGCAGCTGAGCCACCGCAAGCCACTGCGGCTTCGCCGCTTCCGAGTGTGAACGCTGCCCGGCCTCGTGCCGGGCAGCATCGCGTTCTGGGTCAGCTCACTGTTCTGGGTCGGGATTTTCGCTTTGAGGCGACTGAGCGGACCCAACAAACTCAGCTGACCCAACAATGAGTCGCGCGGTCCGGCTCTACCGAGGAATTGTGGACGGCGACCAGGCGGGGCGGGTGGACTCGTAGGACGTGATGGCATCGCCTTGGCGCATGGTGAGGCCGATGTCGTCGAGGCCGTTGAGGAGTCGGTACGCGGTGAAGTCGTCGAGGGGGAAAGTGGTTTCGAGGCCGATCTTGGGGGCCGAGAGCGAGCGCCGCTCCACGTCGATGGTGATCTCCAAGGTCGGATCGGCTTCGACGGCGCGCATCAGTTGCTCGCCGATTTCTGCTGTCACGGTAACGGGAAGGAGCCCGACTTTGGTGGCGTTGTTGCGGAAGATGTCGCCAAACCTCGGCGAGATGACGGCCTCGAATCCATAGTCCTCCAGCGCCCACACGGCGTGCTCGCGCGAAGACCCGGTCCCAAAGTTCGACCCGGCGATCAGGATGCGGGCGCCGGCGTATTCCTCTTTGTTGAGAACGAAGTCGCGGTCGTCGCGCCACTCGGCGAAGAGTCCTTTGCCGAATCCGGTGCGTTCGATTCGCTTGAGCCAATCAGACGGAATGATCTGGTCAGTGTCGACATCGCTACGGTCGAGCGGAACGGCGGTGCCGCTGATGACGGTGACGGGGTTCATCGGATTCCTTGGCGCGCGGCGAGGTCGGCGGGAGTGGCGAGGTGCCCGGCCACGGCGGTAGCGGCGGCGACAGCGGGGGAGACGAGATGCGTACGTGAGCCTCGCCCCTGGCGACCCTCGAAGTTGCGATTGCTCGTCGACGCCGAGCGTTCGCCAGGCTTGAGGGCGTCGGGGTTCATGCCAAGACACATCGAGCAGCCAGGCTCGCGCCATTCGGCCCCGGCGGTGACGAAGATCTTGTCAAGACCCTCTTCCTCGGCCTGCTTCTTGACCCGGTACGAGCCCGGCACAATAAGCGCGCGTATGTTTGCGGCAAGGTGACGCCCATCAAGGATCCCGGCGGCCACGCGGAGATCTTCGATCCGGCTATTGGTGCACGACCCAATGAACACGGTGTCGACGCTGATACTCCTCATCGGCGTACCTGGAATGAGTGCCATGTACTCGAGCGCCCGTACGACAGCATTTCTCTCGACCGGATCGGTCACCGAATCGGGCGACGGAACGACCGCGCTGATGGACACGGTTTGACCCGGGTTCGTGCCCCAGCTCACATGCGGCTCCAGAGTCGCGGCATCGATGAACACGCTCTTGTCGAAGGTGGCGTCGTCGTCGGTCACCAGGGCTCGCCAATCGGTCACTGCGGCCTCCCAGTCGGCGCCTTTCGGCGCGTAGTCACGACCGCGAAGATAGGTGAACGTAGTTTCGTCGGGAGCGATGAGCCCGGCTTTGGCGCCGCCTTCGATGCTCATGTTGCACACGGTCATCCGGCCTTCCATGCTAAGCGCGCGTATGGCTGAGCCCCGGTACTCGATGATGTGCCCCATGCCGCCACCAGTGCCGATACGGGCGATGATGGCGAGCACGATGTCTTTGGCGGTGACGCCCTCGGGAACCTCGCCGTCGACGACCACCTGCATCGTCTTCGGCTTGATCTGGGGAAGGGTCTGGGTGGCGAGCACGTGCTCAACCTCACTCGTGCCGATGCCGAACGCGATGCCGCCGAAGGCCCCGTGGGTCGACGTGTGCGAGTCTCCGCACACGACCGTCATGCCCGGCAGGGTAAGGCCCAGCTCGGGGCCGATCACGTGAACGATGCCCTGGTTGGCGTGGCCCATTGGGAACAAAGGGATGCCGTACTCCTCGCAGTTCTTGGCGAGGGCGAGCATCTGAGCGCGGCTGACTTCGTCGGTCACGAGCTCGGTGTTGTGCATTCCGAGACCGGCGATGTCGGTCGGAACGTTGTGGTCCATGGTTCCCAGCGTCAGGTCAGGGCGACGCACCCCGCGACCGGCCAGGCGAAGACCGTCGAAGGCCTGTGGCGTGGTGACCTCGTGGATGAGATGGAGGTCGATGAACAGGAGGTCCGGCTCGCCTTCGACGCGGCGAACGACGTGACGCTCCCAGACTTTGTCAATCAGCGTGCTTCCCATCGAAACCTCCGGGTTGTCTCATTATGTGAGATACAGTTCCTACGTGACGAGATCCACTGTAGCGACCGACGTGGGTGTGATCGACAAGTCCGCAGCGATCCTGGCGGCCATCGAACAACGTCCGCTCGCTCTGGCCGGTTTGGTCGAAACCACTGGGTTCCATCGAGCCACCGCGCATCGCCTTGCGACCGCAATGGAGCAACACGGACTCCTACGTCGTGATGCGCTTGGTCGGTTCATGCTCGGCTCGTGGCTGGTGTCATTGGGCCGCACCGCCGGGGCCGGGCTTCCGCTGCGCGACGTGGCTCGGCCGGTCCTCGAAGAACTGGTCGCCGATACGGGCGAGAGCGCGCAGCTCTACGTCGCCCAGGGTGCGAACCGAGTATGTGTGGAGTCCGTCGAGTCACCTAACGGCTTGCGGACGATCGTCGCCGTTGGTCAGACATTGCCGCTTGATCGCGGCTCGGCCGGCAAGATTCTCCGGGGCGATGCTCGAGCGCTTCGTCAGGGATGGGCCGAGAGCGTGGGCGAACGTGAGGCCGGCGTCGCATCCGTAAGTGCGCCTATTATCGACGCCGACGGCACAGTGGTGGCTGCGGTCTCCGTGTCGGGACCGATCGAGCGCACTACGCGCTCGCCGGGGAAGCGCTACGCCGACCGGGTCGTGGCCGCGGCGCGAGCAATCGAGCTCGCCGCCGGCTGGTGACACTCGCTCAAACGTTGGGTCGTTGGCGACTCGTTGCCGTCGAAACGACGTCGCCAATGAGACGACGAGTCGCCAACCATCCAACGATGCTGGGCCAGTAGGGTTCGTCACCGTGAGGAATTGGGTTCAGGGAACGTGTGAGGTCGGTGACCTGACGCTTCGGTATTTCAGGTCCGGTGGTGCGCAGCCTCCGCTGGTTCTCGTCCACGGGTTCACCGACAGCGCGCTGTACTTCACCCGAGCCGCCGACGTGCTGGCGCAGACATGGGACGTGATCGCCTACGACTGTCGCGGTCACGGCGAGTCGAGCCGAGCAAACGGTCACTTCTCGGCGACGGATCGTGTCGATGACCTGCTCGCGGTCGTCGATCTCCTCGAGCTCGAACGGCCCGCCATGATGGGTCACTCGATGGGCGCCGCCACGATCGCCAACGCTGTGGCTCGTCGGCCGGGGTTAAGTAGGGGCATCATTCTCGAGGACCCGGCGTGGTGGGAGACGCCCGCTGATCTGTCGCCCGAGGCCAAGACGCAACTAGAAATCGATGCGCGGGCCCGAAACACCGCGTGGCGGGATTCCATCGCCGCCGTGCAACAGGGCACATGGGAAGAAGGTCTGGCATGGCGCCGGGCCGACAGTCCCACGTGGACCGACGAAGATGTTGCGCTCTCACTCCAGGCCCGCTTCGACGTTGAACTTGATGTGTTCACGTACCTTCCGTCGGTACGTTCCACGTGGCGCGACATTGTTCCCCGGTTCGACTGCCCGGCGCTCCTCGTCCTGGGCGAGACCGATCGCGGCGCCATCGTGTCGGTCGCGAATGCGAACGAAGGGCAACGCCTGAACCCGCTCCTCCACTGGGTCCATGTTGTGGGTGCTGGTCACGCCGTTCGATACGACCAGTTTGAGGCCTTCATGAAGGCGTCGCTCGATTTCCTCGGGGCGTTGCCTACCGACTGACGGCGACGATTGCTCGACGGAGCGCCGGTACGAATCGATCAGGATGAGAAACGGCGGCGCGGTGGTCGGCGTCGACTTCGAAGACCCGAGCTCCCGCACGCCGGGCGGTGGCAATCTGCCATCGAGTGGGTACGGTGGTGTCGGCGGTGGTCACCACCGACGCGATCGGCATGGCGAGGTCGCCCAGCCACGGCGAGGCGTCGAACCGACCGATCTCGACCCCGGACTGCACGAGGGCGGCAGGATCGTTTCTGGCGGCCTGTTCGAGCATCCACCGAGGGGCGGTATCGGTCCGGGTCATCGCCACTCGTTCGAACAGGCTGTGACGCAACGACGACGGAGCAAGGCTCAGCGCCGCCGCGGTGAACGGCATCACTCGGTCCCACACGAACCGGGCCTCCGACGACCGTCGGAAACGACAGCTGGTGGAACACAACACGAGTCCTGCGGTCCTCGTTGGATGGCGATGGGCCATGAGCTGGGCGACAGCGCCACCCATCGAGTAACCGACGATGATCGCTCGTTCGATATCCAGTGCGCGTAGTGTTTCGTCGAGATCGTCAGCCATGTCTTCGAGACGGGTAGGACCCCGAGGACGCAATCCTCGGCCGTGGCCGCGGAGGTCAACGGCGAGAACACGTCCGAGATCGCGTAGTCCTCCGTAGACGGTGAAGAAGTTGAGATCGGCGGTGACCGTCCATCCGTGGAGCAGCACGATCGGCAACCGGTTGGCGGGACCGGGCTGGTCTCGCAGGAACGTGACGCCCCGTCCCGGCAGCTCCAGGTAGCGGCCCGGAGGAAGGTCCGGCTCAGCATCTAGATCTTGAGTAGCGGTTGCCGCTGACATGAGTCCAGTCTCGTCGAACGCTTGGCCTAACGGGGCCCGCGTGCGAGGGTGAGGGCGGCATCAATCAGTGCCAGATGGCACGGTGCGGCCAGCATGTTTCCCCGGAGGTCCATGGTGAAGGGATCGGCATGCGTGGCGCCAAGGTGAAGCGGTCCGAGGAAATTGACAAGGGCGTTCATCCGGTTGTGGGCCTCCTCCCACCGTCCAACATTGGCAAGTGCACTCACGAACGTGAAAGACGCCCACAGATCGGGGCCCTGCCCCGGCGGGAAACCGTCGTCGACGTGGGGAAGGTGGCGGTGGGTGAACGGCCACTCGGTGAGCTGGGCATCGGCTTGATCAATGGTGACCACGCGACGGTGGTGGGCTTCGTGCTCGGCGTCATCCGGCAACGCAGGCGGCGTGGTCCGCAGCCAGGCCAGGAGGGCCGCATCGGTGGTGTCGTCGGCCGTCGGACCGCCGACGCGACGCCAACCGGCGCTGGCGTCGACGCCGAAGAGACCTTCGCCGGCCAACCATTGCTCGCGAGCGGCGGCAGCGGTCTCCCACTCGATGAGGCGAAGGTCGAGCGGATCACGGCGGCGAGCGGTGGTGATAAGCGCGCGTAGTGCAGCACGAACGGCGAGAACAGACTCCACGTGGTGCACGGGCCGACGGCGACTGTCCCACCGTCCGTGATCGGCCCGGTGCCCCTCAGCGGTGAGCCACTCGCCGAGGCGGTCGAGTTGCGGCCAGGCGCGTCGTCCGTCGAGGACAAGGCTGGCCTGGGCCATGGCGCCGAGGTCGAAGGCGTCGCCGACTCGGTTGCCAATACGGACTGGGGTGGTGCCGCTCCATCCCGGAAGGGCCAGCTCGGTTTCTGCCGTTGGTCGCAGCCCGTCAGGACGGTAGGCGGGGCTCAGCGGGAACTCGTCGGTTGCTCGTTCCTCCAGCCACAGGCGGGTGGCGTCCGCCAGGTCGGGTCGCCCGAGTCGCTCCCACGTAACCACGGCGGCGGCGTTATCGCGAAGCCAGGCATAGCGCTCGTCGACGTTGCGCTCGTTGCCGGTGCGGGCCGGGAGCGAGGTGGTGGCCGCACGGCGCAGTGCGCCGCTCCGACGGTCGGTGAGCAGGCGAAGGGCCCGGACGCTGCGCCGAGCCGCCTCGGCGAACGGACCGTCGAGATCAACGTTGCTGAGCTCATGAGACCACCAGCGCGCATAGCGTTTGCGTTCATCCAATGCTTCGTCAATACTCGGCTGTACGAACGCTTCGCCGCTATGGGTAACCCTGCCGTCGTCGGTTTCGCTGATCGTGTAGACGGCTCGCTCGCCGATATCGAGCGTTACCGCCCGGCCGATATTCGGTCCGCGAAGGGCGAGGCGTCCAAAGGCAATGCCCTCCGACCAACGGTGGACCCGCCGCGGAACGCCGAACGCATCGCCCGGAGTCAGTTCCACGGTCACGGTCGGACGACCGCTACGACCGGTAAGTACGCGTACGATCGTGCCGCGGACGAGGTGATCGGTGACCTCGACCGTGCCGTTTCGGTCGTAGATGACGGTGGACAGAATCGGCGCACCCGAGGCGTCCATGGTCTGCTCGCCGGCCTGGGCCGCCAAGCTGGGCCGGATGCGAACGGCGCCACCGTTCGATTCGTCGAGAAGGGAGAACAGCGACGCCGGAGCGTCGAGGGCTCCCGGACACCACCAATCGATGGTGGCGTCGGAATCGATGAGGGCGACGGTCTCCCGGTCGCCGATGACACCGTGGTGCCGGAGCATCACCCGCTGATCGAGACGAGTTCGACGCGAAGTTTGCCTCTCGGAGCTTCGTACTCGACGATGTCGCCAGCCTTATGGCCGAGCAGAGCAGACCCGAGTGGCGACAACGGCGACATCACGTCCATACCCTCGCGGCGCTCTTCGATCGAGCCGAACAGGTAGGTGATGGTCTCTTCATCGGCGTCGCCTTCGTAGCGAATCTCCA
This sequence comes from Actinomycetes bacterium, assembly GCA_031368095.1. Classification (GTDB taxonomy): domain Bacteria; phylum Actinomycetota; class Acidimicrobiia; order Acidimicrobiales; family JANYDT01; genus JANLQX01. Next base: position 12,066 of record JANLQX010000497.1, read on the forward strand.
CGACCACGCCGGAGTTGACCGACGAGGTATCGATCGATTCGACGATCTCGGCCGAGTCGAGGATGGAGAGGATCTGTTTCATGCGCCCGTCCATCTTCCCCTGTTCCTCTTTGGCAGCGTGGTAGTCGCCGTTCTCCTTGAGGTCGCCCAGCTCGCGGGCCGCTTCGATACGACGCGCAATGTCGATCTTGCCGCGGGTAGAAAGGTCATCGAACTCGGTCTTGAGGCGGGTGTACGCCTCCTGGGACAGCTTGGTGCTCACCGAACAAGGTTACCGGCAACGATGGAGCAGAGCCTCCCGGGGTCTCCGGTTCCCTAGGCTGACGCGCCGTGACTGCTTCAACTTCCGTCCGTGCCCACCGTGTTGCCGTGCTGGGCGGTGACGGCATTGGACCCGAGGTCACCGCCGAGGCGCTCAAAGTGGTGGCCGCTACCGGGGTGGTCTTGGACATCGTCGACTACGACCTCGGGGGACGGCGCTACGCCAGGACCGGTGAGATCCTCACCGATTCGGTCCTCGATGAACTTCGGGGGTTCGATGCGATCCTTCTCGGTGCCATCGGGACGCCGGCGGTGGCACCCGGCATCTTGGAGCGAGGTCTGCTGTTGAAGTTGCGCTTCGAACTCGACCTCTTCATCAACCAGCGGCCGTTTCTGTTCCCATCGAACAACGTCGACTGCATCGTGATCAGAGAGAACACCGAGGGGACCTACGCCGGCGAGGGTGGGTTCCTTCGCAAGGGAACGGCACACGAGGTGGCGACCCAGGGGAGTGTGAACACCCGCATGGGAGTGGAGCGCTGTGTGCGCCACGCGTTCGCGTTGGCCGCCTCTCGCGAACGCAAACATTTGACCCTCGTTCACAAAACCAACGTGCTGCAGTTCTCCGGGGATCTCTGGCAGCGCACGTTCAACGACGTGGCCCCCGAGTTCCCCAGCGTGACCACGGCCTACAACCACATCGACGCCGCGTGCATCTACTTTGTCGAGTCGCCGCAGCGATACGACGTGATCGTCACCGACAACCTGTTCGGCGACATCATCACCGACCTCGCCGGCGCGGTGAGCGGCGGCGTTGGATTGGCGTCGTCAGCGAACCTCAATCCGGCCCGCACCGGCCCATCGATGTTCGAGCCTGTTCACGGCTCCGCGCCCGACATCGTCGGCACCGGCAAAGCCGACCCGCGCGCCGCCATCATCAGCGCAGCGATGTTGTTGGAGTTCCTTGGCGAAGCCGACGCCGGAGGTCGTATGCGCGCTGCCGTCAACGCCACGCTGGTACCCGGCTCAGCCATGCCAAACGGGCCGACCCCAGCGATAGGCGACTTCGTGGCGGCGAGCCTCTAGCGAGCCGGGATCGTCGCCGCGCCCACTGCGAGCAGTGCGTCGCCGACATGGACGACGTCACCGATAACGATGGTGGCCGGGTTGGTGAGCGCAGTTGCGCCGAGTTCGGCGAGGGTGGTGCGGACGACGCGCTGGTCGTCGCGAGTCGCTCGCTCGATGGCGGCTACCGGCATGTCGCCACGGGCGCCTGCGCCGATAAGTACGCGCGCATAGCTGGCCCGGTGGGCCACGCCCATGAGCACCACGATCGTGCCGCCCGCGCCAAGCAGTGGGGCTAGGAGCGGCCAGTCCGGGGTCTCGGCCCCGTCGCCGCAGGTTCCGGTCACGACGGTGAGCGTGCGGGCCACGTCGCGATGGGTCACGGGTATCCCGGCGGCGGCTGGCGCGGCGAGCGCCGAGGAGATACCGGGGACGATGGTGAACGGCACCCCAGCGTCGGCGAGTGCCAATGCTTCCTCGCCGCCGCGACCGAACACAAAAGGATCGCCCCCTTTGAGGCGAACCACATTGCGCCCTTCGAGTCCCAGGTGAACAAGAAGCGCGCTGATCATTTCCTGGGGTGTGGCTCGTCCGGGAGCCTTTCCGACATCGATCAGTTCGGCGGTGGGGGAGGCCAGCGCAATGATGCGTTCATCGGCCAGGCGGTCGTGCACGATCACGTCGGCGCCTTGAATGAGGCGCAAGGCTCGAACCGTGAGCAAGTCCGGATCACCAGGGCCGGCACCGACAAGATGCACGGTCACTCGTCGTCTCCGGCCGTGGCTCGGCCGCGTCGAGGCGCCTTGGCCGGAACGAGCTCGGCCAGCTTGTCGACACCGACACGCGCCGCCCAATCCCCGAACGATTCGTCGACCCCGCCGGATGTGGCGGCGGCATACTCGGCGAACACCGGAGCGAGCGCCGACGAGAGGTCGCGAAGATCAACCTCGGTAGCCAGACGTACGCCGAGACGATC
>JANLQX010000510.1:0-5083 GCA_031368095.1 Actinomycetes bacterium
CCGGGCGAACGTTCACCCTGAACGACGTCGCCCACACCGTCGCCGACCCGGCCGATGAGTTGGTGGCGTTGTCGAGGCGGACTCCGTTGGAGCTGGCGCAAGCCGCGACACCTGTTGTGTTCGCCCTCGACAAACTGCTCACCCGCACGTTGGCCGGAATGTTCGACGGCCCGACATCCGTGAACATCGACTGGGCCGACGGCCCCGGGTTCGTTATCGATCTCTCCGCTGTTTACTCCGACGACACGGCGCTTCCGCTCGTCATGCTGGCGGCCACGTCGTGGCTGACCGCTGCGCTGCAGCGGGACTCGGACCGGCGGGTGTTGCAGGTGATTGATGAAGCCTGGGCCGCGGTGCGTCATGGTGCGCGCCATTTCCAAGGCTCACTGAAACTCGCCCGCACCTACGGGGTATCGACCTGGCTCCTGTGCCACCGGCCCGCCGACCTCACCTCACAATCGGATGATGGGACGGCGATCGCCAAGATTTCCGCCGGGCTGATGTCCGACATCCAAACCCGCATCATCCTGCGCCAACCACCCGACCAAGTTGCGATTGCTGCGGAGATGTTCGCTCTCTCGGAACGAGAGCATGCGTGGATCGGTCAGCTCGTCAGGGGCCGAGCGTTGTGGCGATTGCAGACGCGTGGGGCAGTCGTTCAGACCGTGTTGACGTCGCGAGAGATGGGTCAGTTCGATACCGACCAAGCCATGGCCACCTGAAATGACGGGTTCACGCAGACCGACGGATTCTCAGCCTGGCGGGTGGCGAATCGACGACGTCCTCGCCCGAAGCGACCTCGCCGCGCTTTTGGATGAGCTCGCGCAACCGGCGACGTACGCAACGCGGGGCCGACGATGGCATTGCCCCGTACCCGACCACGACGACCATCACGCCTCGGTGACGATTCATACCGATCATCGTGGCCATGAGCGTTGGCGGTGCTGGTCCGGCGACGACAACCACCGCGGCGACGCCATCGACCTCGTCACCCTCACCCAACACTCCACCCGCCCCGAAGCCCTCGACTGGCTCGCCCAACGAGCTGGCATGATCCCCGACCTCCCCCTCCCCGCGCCCGCTGTTCGGAAGCCGACCTCGTCGCGGGTCGATGTGCCGCTCGACCCGGCCGTGGCCCGCTACGTCGGCGCGTGCGAGAAGATCCTTTGGCGGCCCGCCGGGCAACCCGTCCGCGAATGGCTCAACGGCCGCGGCTTCAGCGACGAACTGCTCCGTGCCAACCATGTCGGTGCCGACCCTGGCCGCCAGATGATGCAACGCCAACGCGGCCTGCCGTACGGGGGTGGGCTCGGTGCAGTATTCCCCGCGCTCGACGAGCGAGGCGACGTCGCGTATGTCCAGACCAGATACCTCGAACCCGGCGACGGCCCCAAGTACGACAACCCCGCCGGCCACCTCGGTGCAAACCCCCGCCTCGCCTGGACCCAGTCGGTTGGTCCTGAGCGCGCCGGTCAGCTGATCGTGTGCGAAGGCATCCCTGATGCGCTAACGGCCGCCGGAGTGGGCCATCGGTCAGTTGCGATTCTCGGCTCGCAAGCACCCGACCATGGTGTCGCGTACCAGATCGGCCGACGCGCCGAGCAGAACCAACTCCAGATCACACTGGTAGTCGACAACGATCCGGCCGGTCTCGAATGGGGAGACCGACTCCGCATACTCCTCGATGACACGCACATCGACGTTCAAGTGATCACGCCTCCCAGTCCTGGGATGGATCTCAACGAGTGGTCCCGTTCGCCGGGCACGGCGATCGGTGCTTTGCAGTTCGGCATCGACCCGAGCTGCTTGCCGGCCGAAATCGCCGGCTGAATCAAGCACCGATCACCCGGCGAGCCATCGTTGCCCGTGACCGATGGGCGTTGTGGAGGAGTTCGTTACAGCGCCACAGCGTTTGGTTCTACTTATCCAGACTCAAGGTCGTCTCGGCGACCGTCGCTGGCGCGTCCATCAACCTCGTACCGGTGTTCCGGTGTGTCAGCTGCAGAATCGCTCTATGCAGTCGCGTACACCATCGATGTTCACGCCTCTTTCCTCCAGAGCACGCCCAGCACGGTCGGGCTCCAGGAGGCAGAGGAGAAGGTCACACCAGGCCTGGCTTCCATGCCCGCCGGGATCGGTGGTAGGGGGCGGGACTGGGTCGATCCAAGTCGCGGGCGTGCGTAGTTCCTCCCTGGTAAAGGCATGCCCGCTGAAGCTCGTACCGACAGCGCGAATCAATGTCGGGTAGATTCCCGCCTGGGCGAGCGTTAGATCGCCATCAAACACGCCAGGGTCACTTTCGGTGAGCGGGACCACACGGCTGCTCCCGTCGGGTGCGGTCACCAACGCCGTCACCCTTGCCTGATGTTCGAGCGGTATCCCCGAGTCGGTCAAGGTCGCCCGTAGATGCGCATTGCTGCCCGGGGTGTGGCTGAGCTGAGTACACACGGCGCTCATCGCCAGATCGCTGACAGAATGGATCGTCAGGCTGTAGGGGAGACCGTGGGCTTGGGCGCGTTGAATACCTGCAACGTCCTTTCGTTCCTCGAGGTTGGCAAGGTACCGCTTGAACCGTCGATCATCAAGGTCGATGTTGGCTGTCCAGGCCCCCCCGTGGGCACCGGGGTTACTCGCGACCGGTAGTGGCAGCCGGAGGCAGATCATCGCCGGGGCAACGAGTTCAACGGCATCGGGACCGGCTGTGACGGTCGTTCCGTCCGGTGCGGTCAACGTGAGGATGAGCGCCTCGGGCGCGTCGGACAACACGATGACGTCGCACCGCTGGTCGGCGTCGGTGACCGAGAACGGCACCTTCTCCGTGACACCAGACATGACGTACCCGGCCGGGTCGGTGATGATCTGGGCGTTGGTCACCCCGGCGAGGACCTGGGTGAAGTACTTCGCAAGTTGCATCACGCCGTCGGTCCCCAAAGCGTTGGTCAGAGTGAGGTAACCGTTTGTTCCATCGGTGATGGCCTTGAGCCCGGCAGGGTTGAGTTGTGACGCCGTCCCCAACCCGACCGCGTAGACGCGCTCGTTGATCAAGCCCGCGACCTGACTGATGTACTTCGCCTCCGTCTCGTCGCCGTCCGTGAACACAAGGATTGCTTGGTGATCGAAACCGGCGGAAGCGGCGAGCAGTTGATTGTGGGCGGCTTCGACTCCGTCACCAATCGCAGTCATACCGAACGGATTAGTGGCTTGGGCAGCGATGGCCCCGAAAGCGGCGTCGCGACCGCCACCGAATCCCAGCGGCTGAGCCGTTTGAACGGCCGTGACGGAAGTGGCGTCCGTGTCGAACGAGACCACCCCGATTCCGTCGTCATCCCCCAAGAGAGCCACGAACGTCGGTGCAGCCAAGTGCAGCACCTTCATTCGGTCGAAGTCGGACACCCCCGATGGGAGCGACATGCTGCCGGAACTATCGAGAACCGCGGAAACGGCGACCTTGGGTTTGGCGATGGCGTTGGCGACAATGTCGACGTCGAAGACGGTTCCCGTCTCCGGGCAAGTTGCGGTGAGGTGCCCGTTCGCTATCGATCCTGCCGCGCCCGCCTTGTACTTCACCCACATCAGAGCGGGGCTGGTTGAGAATCCGGCAGGTACCGGCGATTGGACACTGGCCTGATGCAAAGTGAACGCAGGATCGCCCGTCAGTACCCCGTTGATGTGCACGGAGTCGCAACCATGAATCTCGACCCGTAGTGCGCGTGCGGTGCTCGATCCCTCGGCGACGTCTAAGAATCTCATCGGCGTCGAGCCAGTCGGGGCCGCCTTGCTTACCGTCAACGGCAGCGTGTCGTAGCAAGGTGGCACGACTAGCGACGGGTCGAGGTAGCTCTTCACCTTGATCAGCCCACCAGCCGGTGTAAACGGGAACGCGCCACTTGTTCCGTCCCACGGCGCCAACGTGTTCCCCGTCAACGCGTCCTCCCCGCTCACCGATGTTTCGACGCCGTAGACCTGGCCGACATCCAGGCGCCATTCCTGACCCGCCTCGCACTGCCACATCGCGAACAGGCGATCGACGTTGGAGTGCAACATGAAGACGAACGGATCCTGAAAAGCGTCGTGGCCGGTCGGGTCGCCGATGTTGCCGGGGCCGAACCGAACATGCACACCTCCGTGAACCTGTTCGACGCGTAGCCGGAATGCCCGCCACTGCTCGGACTGTATAGAGCCGACGCTCGACGAGAGGATCGATGCGTCGGTCGCAATGGTGCCGGGCCCGACTGGCATGCTCCGCAGCAGCGTTTGGGGCGGATCCTGCGGCTGACCTGTTTGATCGCGACTGCCGGCCAGGACGCCCTGGTTGTGAAGCGGCAGGAGTTTGCCAGCGACGTTGCCCGTCATCGTCCCCATGAAGGAATCCGCGCTGAGATCCGTCGTGCCACCCGCGCCGTTCGGCGAACTACGAGGGTCAGTCGTCCAGTCCCAGTAGTGCAAAGCCACGTCAGGATCGATCTCCTGGAGCAACGCCTCCCACCGATTGCACAGTTCTCGGTGCCAGAGCAGGAACTTCGGTCCACCATGTACGTGGGTCGTCTGATGAGATAGGTCCTGGAAATCCCAATAGCTCACCGGGCCACCCGACCAGAAACGCTGATCGGCCTTGACGACTGCGTCGATGTACTTCGTGCGCTCGGCATCGGTCAGATGCGCGATATTGCGGCGGACGGGCTTCGCCATCACGAGCCTCCTTTATCAAGGGAGCCAGGGGAACGGCTCCACCCTAAAGACAAAGGTCTCCGCCGTTTGATACATACAATTCGTGTCAGCGGCGGATGCAACGTCGAAATTGGCGGTGTGACGTCACCACGACCGCTGCGGTCAGTACCGTCTCGGCGTCGCCCCGCTGAAACGGATCGTCAGGTGGCGGGCGAATCAGGCTGCATGGGAACTCAGCAGAATGTCGATCAGGTCTTGCATCCCCTGGCGCGCTCGGAAGGCGTGGGTGCGTTGGGTGGCGGTGAGCCGCTGGCCGCCGAGGATGGAGCGAGCGAGTTTGAGGTCGCGGAAGTCGTTCCACGTCCTGGTGGTGATCTCGCCACGTGCGACGGCCGTCTGGACCACGGAACCGAAA
>JANLQX010000016.1:0-5015 GCA_031368095.1 Actinomycetes bacterium
AGCGGCATCAGGTTGTTCCGAAACGACTTTGGCGACCGCCGCCATTTCCCGAGCGACGGATCCCGACGCGCCCGTGGCCCGAGTGACCGCCGCGGCGGTGTCACGGCCAGCGTCGAGCCGGTTGACCAACACTGCGGTCACTGCGGCAAGTGACCGGCGGAGCTGTTCCAATGCCACCAAACCGGCCTCCGCTTGCAGCGGCGACCACCCGGAAACATCGGAAAGATCGAACCGGATCTGGGCCCAGTCACCCAACGTTTTGTCACACCCGGCGCCATAAGTTGACAGGAACACGTCAGCCGAAATAACGACCGGCAGCATCCCTTCGACCTGGGTGATCATGTCCATGAGAACATGGTAGCACAACGTTCGTTCTTTGTGCACGAACAAAAGTTCGCAGTAGACGTCAACGTGTGCACTGCCAATCTGCCGGCCGTAGATATGCGCCCAGCCGGCCCGAAAGAACGACCGAAATCGCAGCGACCAGCTTTGCTGCAGTGAGAGTCGGACACGACGTACTCGTCGAAAAGGTGCGCGAAGTTTTCGGCAACACTCTTGACTCGAGCCTGGGCCCACTCGGTTCTAGACCTTGCCGACGTCTCCCCAGCCGAAACGTTTCAGGCGACGCTTTGGATAGAACGTGGAGTGCTCGCCGGTACCAGCCTTGGTGCGGGGGCGGCTCGATCATCCCCTTCATGGGCACACTCATAGGTGGCGGCATCGGCCTCGTAACTGGCGGGTTCATCGGCGCCGTTGTTGCGCTGTTTGCTGTCGCCACCCGACGATTTGTCCCGACCTCGTCGGCTACCGCAGCGCTCCGCGAGAAGCTGTGCTGCGTTGCGACGATCAGTGGACTGGCCATCGCCGTGAACTGGGTTACCGACGCCGGTCCAATCCTTGCGGTTCCGGCCGGGCTGGGCACGATCCACGCACTGTTCGCGGCGCCGCCGGAGCCGGGTGCGGTCTACTGCGGTCGGCCGTCTCGGAGCGCAGAAGCGATCTGTCGCCTATTCCCGCCGACGTCGGGTGATCGTCGGCGCCTGGTGCCTCGTCTTGGCGACGAAGACCTAGCGCGACGCCATTGGCACGTAGGCGCGCTCCGGGGAACCCACGTAGAGCTGGCGCGGACGGCTGATCTTCTGCTCCGGATCGTCGAGCAGTTCCTGCCAGTGCGCCAGCCAACCCGGCATGCGGCCGAGGGCGAACAACACCGTGAACATGTCGGTCGGGAAGCCCATGGCCTGGTAAATCAGGCCGGAATAGAAGTCAACGTTCGGGTACAGCTTGCGCTTGATGAAGTACTCGTCGCTCAGCGCCGCTTCCTCGAGCTTGAGGGCAATGTCGAGGAGCGGATTCATCCCGGTCACATCGAACACGTCGTAGGCGGTTTTCTTGACGATCGTGGCGCGAGGGTCGTAATTCTTGTACACCCGGTGGCCGAATCCCATAAGGCGGGTCTCTGCTTTCCCACTCTTTACGTCTTCGAGGAACGCCTTTACGTTGTCGATGTGGCCGATATCGCGCAGCATCTTCACGACGGCTTCGTTGGCGCCACCATGCAGCGGGCCGTAAAGAGCCGACGCCGCGCCGGCGGCCGCCACGTAGGGATCAGCCTGCGACGACGCAATGACCCGCATGGTCGTGGTTCCGCAGTTTTGCTCATGGTCAGCATGAAGAATCAGGAGCTGATCAAGGGCACGGGCAAGCTTCGGATCGACCGTGTGGTCGTCGCCAATACGCCACATCATGTTCAAGAAGTTTGACGCATACCCGAGCTTGTTGTCTGGATACACCGTCGGCTGACCAACGCTGAACCGGTGGCAATAGGCGGCCAGTGTCGGCGCCTTGGCGATCAAACGGAGGATCTGCTTCTCACGGACAGCGGGATCATCGATGTCCTTGGCGTCGGGGTAGTACGTACTCAATGCGGCAAGGCCTGACACGAACATGCCCATTGGGTGAGCGTCATGATTGAAGCCCTCCATGAACCGTTTGCGGACGTTCTCATGCAGGAACGTGTGGTGCGTCACGTCGAACGTCCACGTCTCCAGCTCGGCGGCGTTCGGAAGTTCACCGTTGAGCAGAAGGTAAGCGACCTCGAGGAACGTCGAGTGCTCCGCCAGCTGCTCGATGGGGTACCCGCGATAGCGCAGGATGCCGGCGTCGCCATCGATGTAGGTGATCGACGACCGGCACGCCGCCGTCTGCATGTACGCCGGGTCATAGACCCACATACCCGGATCGAGCTCGCGGATGGCCTTGGATGAGATACCGCCGTCAACGATCGGGACCTCTACCTGCTTTCCGGTGCGGTTGTCGATGATGGTGAAGGTGTCGGGCATGGTGGTCGTTTCTTGCTCGAAAGTCCGAAAGGGCGTCAGAAAGTGCAGAAGGGTCAGATTGTCTTGTGCTGCTCGGAAAGAGCAAAGCGGTACACATTTGTCTCACGCGCTTCGAAACCGATGCGCTGGTAGAGCCGGTTGGCGGCCTCCCGTGAGGGACGCGAGGTGAGATCGACGGTCTTGGCCCCATGATTGGCCGAAATCTGGAGGGCCCGGAGGTTGAGGGCCTGCCCCACCCCCTTGCCGCGCGCCGCGTCGTCGACCACGACGTCTTCGATCCACGCCCGGATGGCCGTGGGAATCGGAAAAATCACCAGCGTAAGGCTGCCCAGAACGGAACCATCGGTGTCACGAGCAACCAGCAAATGGCAGGCCTCATGGTCGGCGATCGCCTGTAACTCGTCAAGAGTTGGGGCCGGCGAGGACCGGGAGAGCTGCGGGATGAGCCGGGCAAATGCCTCGACGATGTCGTCGCCCACCACGGTGGCGACTTCGATCGTGACTGACATCGTGGACAGCTCCTGGGTTCGGGGGCGGGTTGGCGCATTTCCGAGGCAACCGCCGTGACCGGCGACACCGAAGAACGGACGAAGGTTACTTCCGGTCAGGGGAGTTCCGGAAGGCCGGGCAACGCGGAATCTCCTCGGCCAGCAATGCGTCGGTTTCCGGCTGCCAGTCCCGGGCCTCCGTCGACGCGCCGGTGGCCTGCCATGCTCGGCGGCGTACCTCCAGGGTTCGGGCGATCTCGCCGAGGCTGTCGGGGAGAGCCTGGCCGATGCGATCTCGCAGGATCCGGGCCAGGGTGGGGCTGGCGCCCCCGGTCGAAACGGCAATCACCACGTCGCCGCTGCGGTGCACGGCCGGGAGTAAAGCCGTACAGCGCTGCGGATCGTCGACAGCGTTACACCACAGCTGACGCCGCTCACATTCATCGGCCACGGCCTGTTGGACGGTCGGATCGCCGGTGGCCGCCACCACGTACCAGGCACCGTCGAGATCAGACGGATCGTAGGGACGCACGGCAAGGCGGAGCCGGTCGGGACCGAGAACGTCGGCCCTGTCCTGCAGGGCGTCGACGATTATCGGCGCAATCACCCTCACCCGAGCCCCGGCATCGAGCAGGCCGGCGACCTTGCGTTCGGCCACCGTTCCACCGCCGATGACCACGGCGATACGTCCGTCGAACCGCAGGATGACCGGGAACACTCGTGCATTCTCGCCCACGAGGGTGCGCGGCGTGTTGAACTTCGTGCCACGACTCGCGCATCCTGATCCGCCGCCGTATTGACTGGAGCCATGCCCCGCCCCGACCAACCAACGCAGCTCACCCGGCGACAGCTTCTCGCCGCGCCCCTGCTCGCCGGTCGCTTTGGTTCACCGTCGCCAACCCCACTACCGCCAGACCTGGCGGCGCAATGGGCGACCGCCTACGGACTTAGTGTCACGCCACGCGCTGCTTGGGTTCCGGAGACAACTCCGACGGTTAGCGGACTCGCCACCGAGACCGCCGTGGCGGTCCTCGTCGTCCATCATTCGGAAACGTCGAACAGCTATCTCGCGGAGGACGTCCCCAAGGTCCTGCGCTCGTTCCGGGCGTATCACGTGAGTTCGAAAAAGGGTTGGCCCGACGTGGCCTACAACTTCTTCGTCGACCGATTCGGCGGCGTGTGGGAAGGGCGGACCGGCAGTCTCGTTTCCCCGGTCGTCGGCAGCGCCACCGGCGGCAATCAGGGCAGCAGCCAGTTGGTCTGCCTTGTCGGCAATCACACGTCGGTGCCGCCGTCGGAGGCAGCGTTGCTCTCACTCACCCACCTCCTGGGGGCATTGGCTGATCGCTACGCTTTGCCCCTCGGGGCCGAGACGGAATCGGAGTTCGTGTCACGCGGTTCAACACGGTGGCCGCTCGATGCGCTCGTACGTACTCGTATTATCGAGGGACATCGCGCCATGTCGCTGACGTCATGCCCGGGGAACGCGGCCGCACGACTTCTTCCGAAGGTCCGCGCCGACGTGGACACCATGCGAACAACCAAGCTCGTTCCGACCTAGCGCGCGCCCGCGAGAACGCGCAGCGACACCGTCACGACGTCACCTTCGTCGATCTGCTCGGCTCGACGAACCGGCTTCTTTATCGGAAGGACGTACCGCTTCGATTTTGCCTCGGGGAACACCGACGTGTTCCACACCGACTCGCCGATCGTGACGATGACCCGGACAGACCCAAAGCCCCGTCGGAACTCGGCCGTTTCTTCCCGAATGATCTCCGACGCGTCGGCCGGCAGCGTCACGAAATACCACGGCGTCTCGCCGGGGTAACACCAAAGCTCACCGTCGAATACAAACTCCACCCCGTCATCTTGACGCGCCGTCGTCGTCGAGCTTCGCCCGAGAGTGTGATGCCCGGTGCGCTCCCAGCGAGCGCTCCCGATCAAACTCGCGGAAGGGTCCAGTACTGTCGACGCGAGTGGACCTTGGAGCGGCAGAGCGGGTCGTCGATCTGTTCGTTCAGAGAGGTCAACTTGACCCCATCACGGGCATTGACCCGGCCTCTGTAGTTGCGTGTCTGGGACGCGCAATCCACAGACTTGAGGCTGCCAGAGTGCTTCAAGATGCTCGCTTGTGGGAAGCAGCTTTTACGAGTGCGTACGATGCCTACCGCACCTCCGCAGATGC
>JANLQX010000076.1:0-16050 GCA_031368095.1 Actinomycetes bacterium
CGGCGTGCTCGACGATATTCGCTGCGTTCGCGCTCGCTTCGACCGGGTGGAAGCCGAAGTTGCCCGCCGACTTCGCCACACTTCAGCCACCCCAGAACGAGACATCGCCAAAGGAGCACAACGCTCGAACCGTCACGGCGCCAAGGTCATGACCCGAGCCAAAGCCATCGAGAACACGCCAAGTCTCGGCGACGCCCTGGAAAAAGGGGAGCTCGGCGGCGAACACGTCGATGCCTTCGCAAGAGTTCTCGGAGCGCTCGACGAAACCGTGAAGGCGGGGTTTGCCGATCAGGCCCCTGAGCTGATTCGAGCGGCGGCCAACTCGGGATGCACTCCCGAGGAATTTGCGCTGAGCCTCAACGCCGCCGCCGAACGACTCGCCGCCGACGCAGGCATGAACACACTTGAGCGCCAACGTCGAGCCACCAGGCTCCGCACGTGGACTGATCGGGCCACCGGTTTGTGGCACCTCTCTGGAGCATTTGACCCCGAATCCGGAGTGCTGTTTCATGGTCGCCTCGAAGCTGCCATGGCGGCCATGTTCGCCACAAGAGTGCCGTCAACCGCACCGACCGACCCGGGCGAAAAGCAAGACCATCTTCGCGCCCTGGCGCTCCTTGCCCTCACCAACGGGTTGGGCACCTTCGGGCCGAACGTTCCTGAATCTAACGAATGGGGAGCATTCACTTCCGTTCTGACACCGGGAATGAAGCGGTTCGGCCGACCCGAGATCAACGTCATCATCGACACCACCACCCTTGGTGCCGACGGCAATCCAACCGTCGACTGGGGAATACCCGTCACGATCCCATGGGAACGCATTAAACACCTCTGCCGCCGAGCTCACGTCCGGCCCATCATCGTGCACGAAGGACAAGTGATCTATGCCGACGGCGAACTCAACCTGGGCCGCAGTACCCGGCTCGCCAACCGAGCCCAACGCCGGTCGCTACACGCGCTCTACGCCACCTGCGCAGTGCCCGGATGCACCGTCGCCTTCAACCACACGAAACCCCACCACGTGCACTGGTGGAGACACGGCGGACCAACCAACCTCGCCAACCTGCTCCCGCTCTGCAGCCAACACCACCACCGAGCACACGAGGGTAAATGGCTCATCAGCCTCGGCCCGAACCGAGAACTCATCATCGAACTCCCCGACGGTCAAACCATGAGAACCGGTCCACCAAGCAGAAGGTCGGCGGCGTGAGGCGGCGGAGGTTCTTGATCGCCTTGCGCGGAGGATTTCCGCGAGGAGGGTCATCCCGAATACGCCGCTGGCTCATCTACGTTTCGGCTTGGTTGGTGGACACCGCTCGTCGGAAGTTCGCCAGCCGCGGACTTGGCGATGTCGTCGATGACTGGGAATCGAAGCATGGATCATTCAGCGAGGCGGAGTTGGCCGCAGCACGGGGACGCCTGGGACATGACCGCCCCCGTTGTTGATGCGGGCGTTCTCCGCGCTGCGACCGGAACGACCGACGAACGTGGACGCTTCTACGAGTCGCATCCGATGACCGCCGACCGTGGCGTCCGGTGGCGACCTCAGATCGAGATGACATCAGCCACCTGATCGCCACGCTTGGCATCTCGGCTCGTATCGTCGACTGTTGAACGTCTGCCGGACCGCGACGCTCGGTCAGGACTTCACGAGTCGCTCGATCGCCCGGGTTGCTTCGGTGATCATGCGGTCGGCATCGGCGTCGACGGCGTGACGGACACAGTGACGTACGTGCTGATCGACCAGGCCGACCGCCACGCTCTGCAACGCCTTGGTCACCGCCGACACCTGGGTCAAGACGTCGATGCAGTACGTGTCTTCGTCGATCATGCGCTGCAAACCGCGAACTTGCCCCTCGATCCGCTTCAACCGTTTCAGGTACGCCGCCTTGTCCATCGTGTAGCCGCGCACGACATCCACTTCCTCGGAATCCATGTTTGCAACATACCCCAGTGGGGTATACCGTGCCATCATGGACACTTCGACCACCTTCACCGTTTCCGGCATGACGTGCGGCCACTGCGTTGCCGCCGTCACAGAAGAAGTCTCGAAGCTCCCAGGCGTGCGGCGGGTCGGCATTGACTTGGCGTCCGGAGCAGTGACGGTTGCTGCCGACCGTCCCATCGACCCGGCAGAGTTTGCCGCAGCCGTCGACGAAGCGGGATTCGAAGTCGTGCCGCAACCGTCATGAGCGTCGCCGTCAAACTCGCGGCATTCGGAGCGATCCTGGCGATCAGCTTCGCCGCGGCACTTGGCGTCGGAGCCATCGTCGGGCCGATCGACGTCGGCGGCGGGCGCGCTCCGGCGCACAGCAATGTGGCACACGGAGATTGACACTGACATGGCCATCCCATCCTCTACGTCGCACCAGCTTCAACTCGATATTGGCGGCATGACCTGTGCGTCGTGCGCAGCGCGGATCGAGAAAAAGCTCAACCGGATGGACGGGGTCACGGCCTCGGTGAACTACTCCACGGAGAAGGCCAAGGTCACCTTTGACGACAACGTTTCTCCCGCCGATCTGATCGCCACCATCGAGGCCACCGGCTACTCCGCAGCGATCCCAAAACCAACGACGGCCTCGTCCAATGTCGCAACGCCGGCACCAGACGATCCGACTCGCAGCCTTCGTGATCGACTGATCGGATCAGCTGTGCTCGCCGTGCCAGTGATTGCGTTGGCCATGATTCCGGCGCTGCAGTTCGACGCATGGCAGTGGCTTTCCCTCACACTCGCCGCTCCGGTCGTCACCTGGGGCGCCTGGCCGTTCCACAAGGCAACGTGGACGAATCTCCGTCACGGCGCAGCAACGATGGACACGCTCATCTCCGTGGGCACGATCGCCGCATTCGGCTGGAGCCTCTACGCGCTCTTCCTCGGAGACGCCGGCACGTTGACGATGCGCCACGGTTTTCGGGTCACGCCCGAACGCGGCATGGGAGCAAGTCAGATCTATCTCGAGGTCGCCGCCGGCGTCACCGTCTTCATTCTCGCCGGCCGGTACTTCGAAGCCCGAGCCAAGCGGCAATCAGGAGCAGCGCTCAAGGCGTTGCTCGAACTCGGAGCAAAGGATGTCGCCGTGGTCCGCAGCGGAGTCGAGTCACGGATTCCGATCGGCGAGCTCGTTGTCGGTGACCGCTTCGTCGTTCGGCCCGGAGAGAAAATTGCCACCGACGGAACCGTCGAGGAAGGCACCTCCGCCGTCGACGCGTCGCTACTCACCGGTGAGCCCGTTCCCGTGGAAGTCGGACCGGGCGACGTGGTCGCTGGAGCAACGGTCAACGCCGGCGGGCGGATTGTGGTCCGCGCCACTCGCGTCGGGGCCGATACTGCGCTCGCCCAGATCGGCCGCATGGTCGAAGAAGCGCAGACCGGCAAAGCCGCGGTTCAGCGCCTCGCCGACCGCGTGTCAGCGATCTTCGTGCCGGTGGTCATCACGCTTGCCGCCGCCACGCTGGGGTTCTGGCTGACCGCCGCCGCTACCGACAAAGCCACCACCGCATTCACCGCCGCAGTCGCCGTACTCATCATCGCCTGCCCGTGCGCTCTCGGCCTCGCCACTCCCACGGCACTCATGGTCGGCACCGGTCGTGGCGCGCAGCTCGGCATCATCATCAAGGGGCCCGAGGTCCTCGAATCGACCCGCAAGGTCGACACCATCGTCCTGGACAAGACGGGCACGGTCACGACCGGCAAGATGGCGTTGGTCAATGTGATCTCCACCGCCGGAACCACGACCAACGACGCTCTGCGGTTCGCCGGTTCACTGGAGGACGCCTCCGAGCATCCCATCGCCAAGGCCATCGCCGCTGGAGCAAGACAGCGAGGCATCACGCTGGCTCCCGTCGAGTCGTTCGCCAACACCGAAGGGCTCGGCGTGCAGGGCGTGGTCGATGGTCACGCCGTGGTCGCCGGTCGGGAACGCTTCCTCGCCGACTGGTCCATGCCTCTCGACGACGTCCTCGCCGCCGCCCGCGATACCGCCGAGGCATCTGGCCGGACGCCGATCTTCGTCGGATGGGACGGAGCCGCTCGTGCCGTGATCGTGGTCTCCGACACCATCAAGGCGTCTTCGGCGGAAGCGGTGGCCGGTTTTCGTAAGCTCGGCCTTCGCCCAGTGCTGCTCACCGGTGACAATTCCCGCGCCGCGCATGCGGTTGCGGCCGAGGTAGGAATCGACGAAGTGATCGCCGAGGTTCTCCCGTCGGACAAGGTCGACGTGGTCCGCCGCTTACAGAGCGAGGGGCGCGTCGTCGCCATGGTTGGCGACGGGATCAACGACGCCGCCGCCCTCGCCCAGGCCGATCTCGGTCTCGCCATGGGCACCGGTACCGACGTCGCCATCGAGGCCAGTGACCTCACGTTGGTACGCGGCGATCTACGCGCCGCCGTCGACGCCATTCGCCTGTCCCGGCGGACGCTCGCCACGATCAAGGGAAACCTCTTCTGGGCATTCGCCTACAACGTCGCCGCACTCCCCCTCGCCGCCTCGGGTTTGCTCAACCCGATGCTCGCTGGCCTGGCTATGGCACTCTCCAGCGTGTTCGTCGTCTCCAACAGCCTCCGACTCCGCCGCTTCCGCTCCGCGATCAACCCCACCTCCGGCTGACGCAGTCACCGCCAGTCCGGCACTGGCTCGGAGGCCATGGTGCGTCCTAGGGTGCCACCATGATCGACGGTGCCGATGTCGTAGTCCCCGCCCCGCCCACCTGTGCCTCCGACGAGTTCACCTCGCTCGACGCCACCGGGCAGTCGGCTCTCGTCCGCACAGGGAAGGTGTCACCGCGAGATCTTGTTGCTGCGGCCATCGCTCGGATAGAGAAACTTGACGGTGCCGACGGATTGAACGCCGTGGTGACCAACCGCTTCGACGCCGCCCTCGCCGAGGCCGGGGCAACACTCCCCGACGGCCCCTTCCGGGGAGTGCCGTTTCTCCTGAAAGACCTCTGGCCCTCGATGGCCGGGGAACCCATGCATATGGGCAACGCCGCGCTCAAGGCAGCCGGCCATCGCGCCGCGATCGACTCCAACATCGTCCGGAGATATCGCCAAGCCGGCTTCGTCATCATTGGACGGACGAACTCGCCCGAACTCGGCCTCGTCGCCACCACCGAGCCTCACTCCTACGGCCCGACCCGCAATCCGTGGAACACCAGTCACAGCCCCGGAGGTTCCTCCGGCGGAGCCGGAGCCGCGGTCGCCGCCCGTCTCGTGCCGATCGCCAATGCGTCCGACGGCGGAGGGTCGATCCGCATTCCGGCGTCGTCGTGCGGCCTGATCGGATTGAAGCCGTCGCGAGGACGGAACTCGATGGGGCCGTTCCAAGACGAATGGGGCGTCTCCGTCCAGCACGTGGTGTCGCTCAGCGTGCGGGACTCGGCGATCGCTCTCGACGCGTCGTGCGCCCCGTTCCCGACCGACGGTGTAATCGCTCCACCTCCGCCGTCCGGGTCGTTCACTGCCGCGCTCGAACGCGAGCCGAGCCGGTGGCGCGTCGGCGTGATGGCCGAGTCGCCGTCAGCCGACACCGATCCGGAGTGTGCCCAGCTCGCCCGTGACGCCGCTGCCCACCTCGCCGCCATGGGCCATGACGTGAACGACTCCTTTCCCGATGCGCTTCGTGACATGTCGGTGCTCTCGGCTCGGTTCACGACGCAATGGACCCTGAACGCGGCGGCCAACGTCGCCCGGCTCGGAGCGATGATCGGACGCGAACTCGGGCCCGACGATGTTGAGCCAACCACGTGGCTCATGGTCGAGATGGGACGCCGAGCGACCGCCCTGGACCTCAACGATGCCGGTGCCGCGATGTCCTCGTTCCGACGTGCTCTCGCCGCGTGGTGGGCCCAGCCCGATGAGCTCGACGGAGGTCTCGGCTACGACCTCCTGGTCACGCCGACCGTCGGCGCTCCCCCACCGGCGATCGGCCTTCTGCGGTCATCCAACGAGGACCCCGTCGCCCCGTTCCGCGAGTCCGCTCCGCTCTCGGCGTTCACGTCGTGGGTCAACGCGTCGGGTCAACCGGCCATCAGCGTGCCTATGGGTCAAAACGCCGCTGGCCTCCCCATCGGGGTGCAACTGGTGGCCGCCTACGGCCGCGAAGATCTGCTTCTCCAAGCCGCCGCCCAGCTCATGGCCCGCTAACCGAATTACTTATGCGCGCTTGGCTTTGAAGAGTTTGTAGTTGCGGTTGCGAGCTTCAGCCAACGAATCAGGCCCGAACGTGGCCCCTTGGCCGGTCGCCACAATGTCGTCGATGACAACCTTCGGGGTCAGCGCATCATCGAGGTCGTAGACAACCTGGGTGCGCTTATCGCCAAGGAAACGAAAGTGTTCGAAACGGGAGGGACGACCGGACATGACCGTCAGTTTCGCACTCCTCACTCCCCCGGACGCGCATCGGGAGCACCTCCGAAAAGGTGCTCCCGACACAACAACTGGTGAGACTCACGCATAAGCGAACGACATCGGATGGGACCATCTTCCGAAACGCGAACGTGAGGGTGACTGGCGTTGGATTCGCCAGCTGGCCCAGCTTGCCGACTAGCGGCCAGCCACCTCCAGGGTCCCAAACATTTGACTTACGGAAATTTGGATCACCTCCTTTTTCTGGTTTCGCCATACTGCCACCACCGGAAGCGCTACGCCAGGATTTTCTATCGGAGCCGTCTATGCCGACGGCGCCATAGGGCCGATCGCCCCGATGGCGACAAGGTAACTGAGCTCGCCGTCGAGTACTGCCTTCACGTGCGCCGGTTGGACATCTCGACCTGAAGCCAGGAGGCGCATGACGAGCGCGTCGACCGAATCCTCGGCTCCGACGATCACGGGGGTTCCGTCGGGCCCAATCGTCGTGGCGACGCCGCGCGCTCCTAAGTCCGTGAGATGCCAGTCGACAAGATCGCGAACATCGGCATAGGTGATCTGCGCGCGTACTTCATCGGGTAGGCGCTGTTCGATCCACACGACGGCTTCGGTCAGGTCGAAGACCGGTTCTGGCGAGAGCTGGTCGAGACGGCGCGTTTCGCGACCGACCATGACGGCCGCGGTGATGAACACCAGCACTGCGCCAACAAGGGCGTAGGCGATCATGGAGCGAAGAGCGCGTCGACGTACTCGTCGGGATCGAAGGCGATGAGGTCGTTGACGCCTTCGCCGAGACCCACGAGCTTGATCGGGATACCGAGCTCCGTCTGAATGGCAAAGGCGATGCCGCCCTTGGCCGTGCCGTCAAGCTTGGTCAGCACCACCCCGGTGATGTCGGCCACGTCGGCAAACTGCTTGGCCTGGACCAGGCCGTTCTGGCCGGTGGTGGCGTCGAGGACCAGCAACACTTCGGTGACCTGGCCGGGCTCCCGGTCGGCCACGCGACGAATCTTGCGGAGTTCCTCCATAAGGTTGGTCTTCGTCTGCAAACGACCAGCCGTGTCACCGAGCACCAGGTCCACATCGCGCGACGCAGCGCGCTCCACCGCATCGAAGATCACCGATCCAGGATCGCCTCCCTCCGCGCCCCGAACGAGGGTGGCTCCGCTGCGTTCGGCCCAAAGACCAAGTTGCTCAGCAGCAGCCGCCCGGAAGGTATCGCCGGCCGCCATGATCACGGAACGTCCTGCTTCAATCTGTTGCTTGGCGATCTTGCCGATCGTGGTGGTCTTTCCCACCCCGTTGACTCCGACGAACAACCACACGTTGGGGTGACCGGGCTCAAAGCGGAGCGAACGGTCGGCGCCGACAAGGCGCTTCTTCAGGTCAGCTTTGAGCGCCTCGACGAGTTCCTCCGAAGAAGCGATTGACTCCGACTTCACACGGGCCCGGAGATCGTCGAGCAGACCGGTCGTAGTCGACACCCCGACGTCGGCGAGAAGGAGCGCCTCTTCGAGATCGTCGAAGGTGGCTTCATCAATCTTTGACCGACCGAGCACCGAACCGACCACGCCTCCGAGCGCAGTCCGGGCGCGGGTGAGGCGGTCACGAAAACTTGGCTTCTCCGCCAGAGCCTCGACCTCGGCAGGATCGGCAACGCCAATCGGTCCAAGGGTTGCGTCTGACGGCATCGGGTCTGCTTCGACCCGCTCGTCGACGACCACCGGACCTGAGGTAGGCGCGTCGAGGCTGCTCGGCCTGTCCAGCGGAAGCTCACGACGGCTCCGGGAACGAACGATGACGAAGCCCGCCACCGCCGCCAACGCGACGACAACAACGAGGGCGATGAAAAGCACTTGCACGGCCGAATAGCCTACGGGCCTCAAACGTCAGGCTCCGCCGATAGCGTGAGCACCGTGAGCATTCCGACCCCCCACCTTGCCGCTGCGGCCGGCGACATCGCCGACATCGTCCTGCTTCCCGGCGACCCACTGCGCGCCCAATTCATCGCCGAGACGTTCCTCACCGAGAGCCACTGCTACAACACCGTGCGCAGTATGTACGGCTATACCGGCCTGTACAACGGCCTACGAGTGAGCGTTCAGGGAACCGGCATGGGCATGCCGTCGATGTCGATCTACGTGACGGAACTCCTGCGCTTCTACGGGGTCAAGACGGCGGTGCGTATCGGTTCGTGTGGCGCGATCAACGCCGATGTTCAGCTCGGTGATGTGATCATTGCCGCAAGCGCGCATACGACTTCGAACATGAACCGTCGCTACTTCCATGGCATCGACTACGCCCCCACGGCATCGTTCAGTTTGGTTCGGGCGGCGGTCGAAACGGCGGAGCGCCTGGGGACGAAGCACCATGTCGGACCGGTTCTCACGTCCGATGCGTTCTACGACGACGATGTCGAGACGTTTCAGCTCGTTGGCAAACACGGCACCCTGGCGGTGGAAATGGAATGCGCCGCGCTTTACACCATTGCCGCACGAGAGGGTGCTCGCGCCCTCTGTCTAGCGACCGTGAGCGACCATCTCATCCACGAGGAATTCATGACCAGCGAAGAACGACAAACGGGGTTTTACGACATGGTCAAACTTGCGTTGGAGATCGCGATGGCTACCGCCAGCTGACCGTCACCCAACTTGCGTGGAGGGTTGGCGACTCGTTGTCGTCCAAACGACGTCGTGAACCACCCGACGAGTCGCCAAGCATCCAACCATCGGCGTCGGCATGGCCCAACGCTGCGTCCCAGCTTTCAGGCAGAAGCGGTGATCTTTTCGCTGACCACTTTGGATGAACCGCCAGGCTGCATCGTGACGCCGTACAAACAGTCAGCGGCTTCCATCGTTCGTTTTTGGTGAGAGACGACCAACAGCTGCGCTTCTCCCCGGAACTCGTCAAGAAGCGCGATGAACCGGTGAAGGTTGACGTCGTCGAGGGCGGCCTCGACCTCATCAAGCAGATAGAACGGCGACGGACGAGAGCGGAAGACGGCAAACAGAAACGCCATTGCCGTGAGCGACCGTTCGCCGCCGGAGAGCAGCGAGAGTTTCCGAACGTTCTTGCCACTCGGACGCGCTTCGACCTCGATACCGGTCTCCAGCGGATTGTCCGGATCGGTGAGGCGCAGACGACCGTGACCGCCGGGGAACAGCGTGGCGAACAGCTGCTCGAAGTTCGACTCCACGTCGGCGTAGGCCGCGGTGAACACCGTGACGATTTCGTCGTCGATCGCTTTGATGACTTTGACGAGATCGCGACGCGTGGTCTTCACATCGTCGAGTTGTCCCTCGATCAGCGCATGACGTTCTTGAAGCGCAGTGAACTCTTCCAGGGCCAATGGGTTGATCGGCCCGAGCAGTCGAAGGTCACGTTCGAGATCGCGGGCGCGAGTTGTGGGCGCCGTGGCCGCGTCGGGCATCGGTGGACACTCCGCGGCGGCGGCCACATCGGGCTCGACATCGAACTCCCGACGAATCGAGGCCACGAGGGTTTCGAGACGGAGACGGATCTCGGCGTCATCGATCTCGGCGCGCTGGATTCGCTCCCGAACCTGGGCGAGATCCCGCTCGGCGGCGTGGCGTTCTTTACGCAAGATGTCGAGCACCCCGGTGGCAGCTCGTGCCGCCTCATTCTGGCGTCGCCGCGACTCTCGCAGGGCGACGATGCCGACTTCGAGCTGCTCGGCCCGCTCCAGGACGAGGGCATGCAGCGCTTCGGTGTGCTCGGCGAGATGGTCGAGCTCACGTCGCCGAACTTCGGCCTGTTCGCGTTCTTCGACCGACCGCGACAGACGGGTTTCGATCTCTTCGAGACGACCGCCGAGCAGTCGCCGTCGTTCCTCGATCCCCGCGGCGTGAACTTCGAGTTCACGACGAAGCGCGCCGACCGCCGCCGTTCGAGCGTCGAGCCGTTGCGCCGCCTCGCGACGCGCCGACTGACGGGCGGCGATCTCGTTCTCGATTTCGATCAGCGCCGGAAGTGACTCGTTCAGCGCCACGACGCGATCTTCGTCAGCGCGCAGACGATCGGCGAGCTCAGTGCGTTGGTTCTCGAGGTTGTCGAGCTCGCCGGCCGCCTCGTCGCGGTCCGCCGCCAACCGCGGCTCCGACGCTCGTAACGACGCGAGACGAGAGACGAGACGGGTGTGCTCGGCCAGTCGCTGCTGCTCTGCCGTACGCGCGCTTATGGCAGCTTGTCGAGCCGACACCACGGACGCCCGACACTCGTTTAACGCGGTCGTGGCGTCGGCCGCAGTATGACCCGCAGCAGTGGCCTTGGCCGCAGCTTCATCGCGAGCCGCCCCGGTGGCGCCCGACGAACCGGCGCCGGCCCGCCAACCCGCCACGCTGAAACGGTCCCCGTTGCGAGTGACGACTACCGCCGTGGGGTGGGCCAAGGCCACATCGAGGGCGTCGGACCAACCGCCGTCAACGGCGACGGCCGAGCGGAGGAGCGCGTCGAGCAGAGGGCCGACGGCGGCATCGGTCGAACGAACATGATCGCGAATCGCACTCCCGACGCCAACCGGGACGGCGGCCACGGAACTGCGTTCGACGATTGCGCCCAGGGCGAGAACCGCTCCAGTGGCCCCGCCGTCGTGCAGCTTGGTGAGCGCCATCCTTGCGACGGATGCGTTCGCCACCACCACCGACGACACCGCCTCACCGATTGCCGCCTCGAACGCCGCTTCCCATCCCTGATCGATATCGACAAGGTCGAGCAGCGTGCCGACGATTCCGTCGAGCCCGGCGAGCCGTTTCGCGCCTGCCCGCGCCCGTGCCTCGTCGAGCGCAGTGGTGAGCGCATCGAGCCGGGCCTGCCACGCGCGTCGCTCACCCTCGGCCTGACGCAGCGCTTCCTCGCCAGCAGTCAGGGCCGCTTCGGCGTCGACCAAGAGCATTTCAGCGTCGGCCCGGGCGGCCGACGCCTCGACGACGGAGGGCGAGTCCGCCGCGGCGAGGCCCTGCACGTCGCCGACGCTCGCCACGAGCGAGGCCAGCTCCTCGGCCAACTCACTCGACTGTTGCGACAAGCGGGCGACTCGGTCGCGCAAGACGGTATGGCGCGCCTCCACCCGGGACGCTTCGGCGTTCGTCCGCTCGGCTGCCGATCTGGCGCCGTTCAGTTCGCCGCGCACCTGTGCGGCGGTTGGCCCGGGACGGTCCCCGTCGTCGGTGTCGGCGCCCCATTGCTCCAAGAAGTCGCTACGGGCCGACGACAGCGCGACCTCGTCGTCATCGAGAGCATCGAAACGAGGCGGAAGATCGGCGGCGACGCGCTCGACCTCGTCGAGTTCGATGGTCAGACGTGCCGCCTCGGATGACAGTGTTTCGACGACGCCCTGGTCGAGAAACGCGTTTCGGTCGCGTTCGATCGAGCGACGTCGCTCGCCGAGAAAGGCAAGCTGTCCTCGAGCCTTTTGGTAGAGCGACTCGGCCCGGGTAAGGGCGTCGTTGATGTCGTGACCGGCGAACGGGTCATCCGTTCCGTCGGCGACGACACCTCCTTGACCGAAGGCCGAGAGCTCGGCTTCGGCGATGGTCACGTCGGCATCGAGACGACTCAACGTGGACCTGAGGGCCGCTTCACGGGTCCCCAATTCGCCCCGCTCACGCGCACTTGTTTCGCCCCGGACCCGCAAGCCGGCGAACTCGCGTCCCGACACATGGAGCCGGATGGCCGACAGTTCGGTGGTCATCTGCTCGTGCCGCTTGGCGGACTCGGCTTGGCGCTCAAGCGGTCGAAGGGTGCGACGAATTTCGCGCAACACGTCGCCGAGACGCACCACGTTGGCTTCCGTAGCTTCAAGTCGACGCTGCGCCCGCTCACGACGCTTGCGATACTTGAGGATCCCGGCCGCTTCTTCGACGACGGAACGGCGGTCTTCGGGTCGGGAGTCCAAAATGGCCGCCAATTGGCCCTGACTGACGATCACATGCTGTTGACGTCCGACACCCGAGTCAGAGAGCAGTTCCTGGATATCGAGCAGACGACACGGCACCCGGTTGAGGGCATACTCGCTCTCACCGGTGCGGAACAGCGTGCGCGTGATCGTAACCTCGGGCAGGTCGACGGGGATACGCCCAGAGTGGTTGTCGATCGTGAGCGTTACCTCGGCGCGGCCGAGGGCCGCCTTTTTCGAGGTCCCGGCAAAGATGACGTCTTCCATCTTGTTTGACCGAATGGCGCGGGCCCCCTGCGCACCGAGCACCCAGGCCACGGCGTCGACGATGTTCGACTTCCCGGACCCGTTCGGCCCGACGACGACCGTGAGCCCTGGTTCGAGCTCAAGATGGGTCGTCTCGGCAAAGGACTTGAAGCCCTTCAGAGTGAGGGATTTGAGGAACATTCAGCGGCAGAGCCTTCCACAGCGCAACGTGTTGACATCCCTGGGGATGACACCCACCCTCCTGTGGATAACGGCTGGTCGCGGCCGCCTGGCGGGTGTGGACCGAAGCAGTTCGCTACGTCCCCCCGGGAGGGACGCAGCGAACGAGAACGTCGTCAGCGTTGGCAGGTGGGGCAGAACACCGCGCTTCGTCCGGCGACGATGACGCGGCGCAGGGTCGAGCCGCAGGTGAAACAGGGTTGGCCGGCCCGGGCGTGGACGAGATGCGAGCTGGCATAGCTGCCAGGGCGGCCCCACAGGTCCACGTATTGCCCGTCGCCGAGAGTGGACCCGCGAGCCTCGATTCCCTCCTCCAGCACCCGAAGAAGAGCCAGCCGGAGTCGGTTCACCGCCGGTCCGCTGAGTGAGGACGCCGACCTGGTGGGCCGAATCCCAGCCACGAAGCATGCTTCGTCGGCATAGATACTACCGACGCCGGCGAGGGTCGACTGGTCGAGCAGGACCCCCTTGATCGCCATGCGCCGGGTCGTCAACGCCGCACGAAACGCGGAGGCGTCGGTCAGCGCCATGAGCGCGTCCGGGCCGAGATGGTCAAGCTCGGGAACATGGTTGGCGGTGACCCATAACTCGCCGAATGTACGCGGATCGGTGAATCGCAACTCCCGGCCGTCGTCGAGGAAGAAGCGAACGTGGGTGTGGGCGGCGACGGGTTCATCGACATTGGTGACCAACCGCATTTGGCCGCTCATCCGCAGATGAACGACGAGCGTTTCGTCAGTCGATAAGCGCGCGTACAGATATTTTCCGAGGCGATCGAACGCGGTGAACTGGGCGCCCTGCGTGTCGGCGACAAACCGTTGCGGATCGTCGTAGCGCCGCACCGACCGGAGCCGTCCGAGCGTGGTCGACACGATCGTCCGGCCGATGACCGAAGCTTCAAGGTCGCAACGAAGGGTCTCGACCTCGGGTAATTCAGGCATTGCTCAAGCGGTCTCAGGCGCTGGCGTCGCCCGAAACGAAAGCGTTCCACGCCACTTGCGCAGCAGCCTGCTCGGCTTGTTTCTTGGACCGACCTTCGCCAGTGCCACGCGAGATACCGGCGATGAAAACCTCGGCAACGAACGCCTTGGCGTGATCAGGCCCTTCGCCGCGGACTCGGTAGCTCGGAAGCTGTTCAAAACGTCGGGCGACAAGTTCTTGGAGGCGGGTCTTGTAGTCGCCGCCGCCGGGTCCGAGCGCATCGTCGGCAATGCGGTCGTCGAGCAGCCGCAGAACGAGGCTTTCAGCTGGGTCCCAGCCACCGTCGAGGTACACCGCACCAATCACCGCCTCGAGCGCATCGGAGAGTATCGACGGCTTCTCCCGTCCTCCGGTACCCGCCTCCCCTTTGCCGAGGAGAAGTCGATCGCCAAGCCCGATCTCGCTCGCCACTTCAGCAAGGCTGGCGGCATTCACGACCGACGCTCGAAGCTTGGCGAGGTCACCCTCGGGAAGGTCCGGATACTTGCGGTAGATGTGATTGGTGACGGCGAGTCCGAGCACCGCATCGCCGAGAAACTCCAGGCGTTCGTTACTCACTTCGCCGTGCTCGGCGCACCAGGACCTATGGGCCAGCGATCGTCGGAACAATGCTTCATCAACGAACTCGTAGCCGAGAGACGTGGCGAACTCAGCCGCCGTCAACGATCGGGACGAGCTCACTGCGAACTAGAGCTTGGCGGTCACGTAATCGACGGCGTCTCGCACGGTTTTGAGGTCCTGCAGATCTTCGTCGTCGATATGGAACCCGGGCACCGTTCGCCCAACCTCCTCTTCCAACGCCTCGACCAGTTCGATGAGCGCCAGTGAGTCGGCGTCGAGATCGTCGACGAACGACGCTCCTTCGGCGATCGATGACGGTTCGACTTCCAAGATGTCGGCGAGACGATCGCGAACAATAGTCAGAACGGCAGGTCGATCAAGCGTGGTCACGCCGCCCATTGTACTTGGCAGGACAAACGACCTACTGGTTCTCGCCGGCAGGTTACTGAGGTGCCACGGCCAGACGCAGAGCTTGGACGAGTTCGCCCTGGACCATGTCGCGGGCGACCTTGCAGGCGTTGAGCACCGCCGTGGCATTGGAGGACCCGTGGCTGATGATTGCCACGCCATCGACGCCGAGGAGCATCGCTCCTCCGTAGGTGTTGGGGTCGAGGGCCTCGGTCAGGGGCATGAGGGCCGGCAGGAGCACCTTGGCCGCCGCTTTCGTCTCCTCGTTGGCCAGGAACGCCTCAAAGATCTTGCCGGCGAAAAACTTCATGCCACCCTCGAGCGTTTTGAGCACGACGTTTCCGGTGAATCCGTCGGTCACGACCACGTCGACGTCGTTCGACATGATGTCGCGGCCTTCAACATTGCCGATGAACAGAACGTTCGGACCGGCCGCCCCGGCTCGGAGCATGGCGTTGACTTCTTTGGCCAACGCATTTCCCTTGCCGTCCTCTTCGCCGATGGAAAGAAGGCCGACGCGGGGGTGCGCGATTCCGAAGCGGTGGCAGGCATAGACCGAGCCCATCTGGGCGAACTGAATCAGGAAGTCCGCCGTACATTCGGCATTGGCACCGGCATCGAGAAGCACCGTCGGGGTACATCCGGGGACGGGAATGGGCGTGGCAATCGCCGGTCGCGACACTCCCTTGATTCGACCCATCCGGAGCAGGGCGCTGGCCATGGTGGCACCGGTGTTACCGGCGGAAAGGAACGCACTGGCCTTGCCGTCTCGCACCAGTTCGGCGGCGCGCACGAGAGACGAATCTTTCATGGTTCGCACCGACTTGGCCGGGTCGTCGTCCATGGCGATGACCTGAGAAGCCTCGAAAAGGTCCAGCCCAAAGGTGTCACCGACGTCGGCGGAGCGTCCGACGAGGGTTACGGGAATGCCGGCTGCCACTGCCTGACGGGCACCGTCGAGAATCTGGGATGGAGCGTTATCGCCGCCCATCACGTCGAGCGCGATGGGAAGCGGGAGCTCAGCCACGTGCGGCCGGCGTCAACGAAGGATCAGGCGACGTCGATGGCCTGGCGGCCTTTGTACCAACCGCAGACCGGGCACACGGTGTGCGGAAGTTTGGCCGAGGCACACTTGGGGCAGTTGCTGCGGGCCGGGGCGCCAAGCTTCCAGTTGGAGGCGCGACGCATGCGAACCTTGGACTGGGATTTGCGCTTCTTCGGGACGGCCATGGTTCTTTTTTCCTTGTCGGTGATGTTGGTGTTGCTGGTGTTGCTGGTCCGGCAGGTGTTGCTGTTACTCGGCCGTCGAGGCGTCGGCGAGGGTGGTGCGCAG
>JANLQX010000080.1:0-10654 GCA_031368095.1 Actinomycetes bacterium
CGACACCGCCGCCAAGGCCGTGGTCGCCGACCTTGGGCTCGATGACTTGGATCAGTTGTTTGTCGCCATTGCCGAAGGGCATGTCTCGGCCCAACAGGTCATCCAACGCCTTCAGCGCGAGCTTCGCGGCGGCGAGCATGAGGAGCAACTGCCGGCGCCCACCGTTCGTCAGCGTCCAACCCGCTCGACCCGCCGGGCCACCTCCAAGGGAGGCGGCGTGCATGTTGAGGGATTTGACGATTTCCTGGTCCGGCTGGCCCGCTGTTGCACGCCAGTTCCGGGCGACGAGATTCTCGGGTTCGTCACTCGCGGTCGGGGCGTGAGTGTCCATCGCGCCGACTGTGCGAACTCACGCGCCCTGCGAGTCGGCGACGTGGCCCGCACCATCGAAGTCGAATGGGACCAGGGCGCCGATCGGCGCAAGACCATTTACGTCGTGTCGGTGATGGTCGAGGCATTCGACCGGGCTCGTCTGCTGGCCGACGTGGCGCGTGTGCTGTCCGACAATCACGTGAACGTGCTCGGTTGTTCGACGAACACCACGCCGGATCGCGTCGCCCATCAGCGGTTCGACTTTGAACTCGCCGATCCTTCACACCTCGATGCCATCCTTGGCGCGGTACGAACAGTCGAGAGCGTGTTCGACGCCTTCCGCGTGCTCCCTGGCAAGGAGCACGCCGCGTCTCGCTAGCGCCGGGTACCCAGAGCCGGGTACCTAGGGGCGTCAGTCCGCCACGAGGTGAACGGGATCGCCCAGCAGTCGTACGGTCCATGTGGAGCGGTCATAGACGGCACCGGCGGAAGTCGTATACCGGATCTTCCACCAGCCGTCCTGGGGGAGCGGGATCGGAACGCACGGACGACTCAGCGGCACGCATCCGTAGTCTGTCGGCACGGTGAGTTCGAGCGACAGCATGCGGCCGTTGAACTTGAAGTCGTTGGCTCGTTGCGAGAGGGGCCACGGCGGCGCCTGCGGCCCGAGCGCGCTGGCGGTTCCGCTCACGTCAAGCACGCCGGTGGGCACATTGGTCGACGGGAACTTGTCATCGACGGGGACCCCGTCGAGCCCATGATCAAACGTCCGGAAGCGGAAGGGGATAGGCGAGTACCCGGCCCCATTGGGCTGAAGAATCGAAATCGAGTCGGCGCCTTCCCCCACGTCCCACAGCAGGATCTGGATGCGCTTTCCCCGGAAATCGACGGCCGGAGCGAGGCGGGCAAGGTAAAAGTCCACGATATTGCCGGAGGCATTGGCGTAGACGCCGATACTGGATTCGCCCGACATAGAGGCGCAGGTGGTGCACGGTCCGATCGGCTCAGTCGACCAATGGGCAAGAAGGGAGAACGCATTGGAGCCGTAGGAGTTGACCTGACCTTCGGCGGTGGTCACGTCGACCTTGAAGGCGCCAGCGCCTGACGCCGCTGGGATCCGGAAAATGGGACTCCAGCCGTTGGACCCGGAACAGTCGTTGCAGGTGCCGAAGACCTTCGGGTCATTGGGGCCACCGACGACAGGAACCCCGTTCGGATCCCGTAGGCTGAAGGTGGTGTCGATCTGGGCATTGCCGAAGTTCGGATCGGCCTGATCGATGGTATTGCTGTCGATCGTGCCGCCCATATTGCTCATGTCGAATTTTGGGTTGTAGGCCTCAACGACGGTGTCGTCGGCCGGCAACGTCACGCAGGGATCCTGACCTGGCACCGGACACGGGATATTGACGAGATAGGTGTACTGCGGAGCATCAACGCCGGGTTGGCGATAGTCGAGATTCGTGACGATGCCGGGGCCGGGAACGCAACTGGTGTTGCCGCCGGCACGGTTACCGTCGAACGCCGACGCGAACCGGTCGCCGTCCTCCTTGGCCGTGCAGTAGCCGTTGATGGCCAGCCAAAAGCCTTGCTCGCCAACGACCGGATAGGTGATCAGATCGGCCGTCCCGATACCGTTGAGCCGCGACCCCATATCGATGGCCGAGACGAATTCGGCGGTGGCCTGGCGGCCCACCGTGGTGGACGAACGAAGCATGTTGCCGAAGAACGACGGCACGTTCTGCTTCACGCTGACCTTGATACGACGCGGACTACTTGGGTCGCGCACGACGACGATGGTGCTTGGGTCGAGGCCATTGCGCACGGCGATTTCCCGAGCCGCGTCGGTGGCCGCAACGAAGTTCGGCATCCGCACCACCGCCGCCAGAGCGGCCGCATCGGCTGAACGCTGCAGCTCGAGTCCGCGTGTGTACCAAATGGCGACATCCAGGGCAACAGCCGTGGCCATCAACATCACGACCAGCAGAAGCGCCGTGGTGACAGCGATAAAGCCCTTTTCCCGTTGCGGCCGGTGGACCACTCGTACGCTCATCCGGCCCTCTGCGGTTCTATTTGCGCAACCGAGGTCCGACGAATCTTGCGTGAAGGCACAACTCCGCTGAAGCTCTTGTGGTTGGCCTGCACATAGACGCCGACCCAGTCGGGACTAATGGTTCCGGTCACTTCTTCCACCCGTTTCGTCGCCGGCCATGCCGTATCCCACTTTCCGGCATTTTCCAGCGGGGTATTGAGGTCGGACCAGCCGAAATCGGACTCGTTGAGAGTCCGGAGATCGTTGGCCCGGTAGATATTGCAGCTGTCGGCTATTCCGCGACTGGTGGTTAGTATCGCCGCCACACATGCACTCGGAACAGACGCGGCTGGGCTGTCACCTTTGAAGATGATGACGGCATCGAGATTGGCGGCGAGGCTGCCAAGCGAGCGATTGGCGGCGCGGAGAATGTTGAAGTCGGCGAGCGGACCGGCCGCCCATGTCGACGAGGCGCGAACGCCCGCCCGTGAAGCGTTGGTCACGCTATTGGCGTTGAAGAGGAACACGCCGAATTCGATGATGGCGAAGATGAAGAGCAAGAACAGCGGCGCCACGAGCGCGGCCTCGACCGCTGACGCGCCACCCTCGCGACTCTCTCGGTTGTCGCGGCCGTTTCGCCGGCGCTGAATCGTTAGCAACATGGCCGAGGCGGTCGGGTGGTGGTGGTCGTGGTCGTTGTTGACGTGGGTGGTGGTGGAAGGGTCGTGGTGGTGCTGGTTGGCGGTGGCGCGAGCGTCGTGGTCGACGACGTGGGCGGTGGGGCGATGGTGGTGGTCGTGGAGGTCGGCGGCGGCGGCGCAGTCGGCGCCACGTAGATCGTTGTACTCGTGGTGGTGGTTGGTTCCTCCGTCGTCGTGGTCGACGTGGGCGGGGGCGCGATGGTGGTGGTGGTCGTGGTGATCGGGGGAGTCGTTGTGGTCGTCGTGGTGGTGGTGGTCGTTGTGGTTGTCGTCGTAGTCGTTGGTCCAGGTGGAACCGGAACGACTTCGGGCCGATCAAGGATGGCGGCGTTCGGGTCGATCCGGAACACCGACCGATAGATGATGTCGACGTCCGATCCGAACAGACGAACTACGTGCGGATGACGCAGTTCAACCTGGATACCTATGTATGCATCGCTCGCTCGTTTGGCGCGATCGCGCGTAGTGGGACACCAGAAGCGCGCCAGGTTCGCGCACGAGAAGCTGGTCGCCAGCTGGGCGTCGGTTTGGGTGTCGATCAACGCCAGTTCGTTCGGTCCGTACACATTGCACCATTGGTTCACCCCGCCCGGCACCGATGCGACCTCGCACGGTTGAATCATCCGGCCCTTCAACAGCGCGCCGAGACTGTCACGCGCCACTGAGCGATATACCGTGATTCTGACCACCTGTGATGTCGCGCTGCCGAGACGGGCGCGCAAGGCCTGCATGATCTTGGCGTCATGATCGATCCGATTGCCTTTGTCGCAATTGGGTGAAATGGGATCGGTGCTCAAGATGGCGCACGTAGCTGCGCCGGCTCGCGCTCCGGCGCGAGTGGAGTCCTGAACGGATTGCCGTTTTTGGAACAGCGTTCCGAAGTCGATGATTCCGGCCACGAGCGGGATGAGCAGGGTGGCAATGATGGCGAATTCGACCGCCGCCGCGCCGCGCTCGCGTCGGCCGGGTTCCGTGCCGGGTCGTGTCGAAGGGCGTTGCACGATTGAACGGGTCATCGGAACCGAACCTGAGTGGCAGAAGGGAGCACCATCGAACCAGGTCGAACACTCTGCGTGGTCGATTTCAGGTCATTCGTCCTAGCGCGTTGAGACAAATGGCCGACCGAGACCCGTGGCGCGCCGCCAGAGAACTCGGGATGCGCGCAAAGTGTCACGGCCAACGCTTCGGCACTCTGGGTCGGGTTCTTAAGGGACTCGGGACTTGCGGGGAGCCCGGGTAGCGTCGAGATCGATGGCCGCATTCCAGACGCTCACCGGATTCCGGGACCTTCTCCCGCCCGACACCGATCGGTGGAGGGCTCTGGTGCGCCGATTCGCCGAACACGCGGCGCGGGCCGGCTTCGGTGAAGTGGTGCCACCGATGATGGAGGACCTCGGTGTCTTCCTACGTATCGGCGACTCCACCGACGTTGTGACCAAAGAGATGTACGACTTCATTGACAAGGACGGCTCTCGGATCGCCCTGCGACCGGAGTTCACCGCGTCTTTGGCCCGGATCTTCGTGCAACGACGTCCGCCGGTGTTGCCGTGGAAGGTGTGGTCGTGGGGGCCGGCGTTTCGTCACGAGAAGCCCCAGGCCGGACGGTTCCGACAATTCATGCAGTTCGACGCGGAGTGCGTCGGCTCCAACGATCCCGACGTCGACGTCGAGATCATCGCCTTGGCCAACGACTTCTTCACCGACCTCGGATTGCGCCAGTTCACCGTTCGCCTGAACTCCCTCGGTGACGAGTCCACCCGTGTGCCGTACCTCGAAGCGCTGCACACGTACTTTGCGTCTCGCGCCTCCGAGCTGAGCGCCCAGTCCCGGGTGACTCTGGAGAAGAACCCGCTCCGCCTGCTCGATTCGAAGCGTGAACCCGACCAGGCGGTCCTGGCCGACGCCCCACGCATTGCCGACTTCCTCCTTGGTGAAGTGGCTGAGCACTTCGATCGGGTTCAGGCGGGACTGACGGCGGTCGGTATCGGCTTCGTGATCGACCCCCGGCTCGTCCGTGGACTCGACTACTACACCCACACCCTGTTCGAGTTCGCCGCCGATTCACTCGACTCGGCCCAGAACGCCATCGGTGGTGGTGGCCACTACAACAACCTCATCGAGCAGTTGGGTGGCCCGTCCACACCGGGCATCGGGTTCGGCCTCGGCATGGACCGGATCCTCATGGCGTGCGATGCGGAGGGCGTGTTCGCTACGCCGACGGTGACGCCCGACGTGTTCATCGTGGGGGAGGGACCGCTCGTGAGTGTCCTGGCGGCGCGATGTCGCCGGGCTTCACTGTCGGTGGAGCGGGCCTTCGATGGCCGGTCGACGAAGGCCCAGGGAAAGATGGCGGGGAAGTCCGGTGCCCAGTTCGTCGTTACCGTCGATGAGGGAGCGGTGTGGCTCAAGGACTTCGGCGTCCGCGGCGACCGCGCGTCGGTGACGGCGGCGGAGGTTCCGGGCCTGATCGGCGCGATCGGCTTGGTCGACGCCGACTACCGCGGCCACTCCATTGATCCAGCACGCCTCCACGCGGCGATTGCGTTCCTGCAGAATCAGTACCGCTGACCGGCCCGCCCGCTCCTACGATGAAGCGTTCCGTTTGCGCCCTCCGGCGCTGACCAAGTTTCTTCTCGAGGACGTTTCCTGTGTCGACACCCCGCCCCGATCGTGCCCGCGGTATGCGCTCCGACTATTGCGGCGACCTCCGTCCCGACGACGCCGGCCGTGTTGTCTCGGTCTGCGGGTGGGTCTCGACCCGTCGTGAACACAGCCAGCATTTGGCGTTCGTCGACGTTCGCGACCGTTCCGGCATGATCCAGTGCGTGGTCGACGGTGCCGCCGATCTACGCAGCGAGTACGTCGTGCGAGTGACAGGGACGGTGACGGCTCGTTCGGCCGACACGATCAACGCCAAGTTGGCGACCGGCGAGATCGAGCTCCAGGACTGCACGGTGGAGATCCTCAACGCCGCCGAGCCGCCGGTGTTCCCGGTTGTGGAGCGCGAGGGCGCGCCGACCGTCGACGAGAACATGCGGCTCAAGCACCGCTATCTCGACCTTCGTCGGGAGCGGATGCAGCGCAACCTGCGTCTGCGCTCCACGGTCAACGCCGCAATCCGCACGTCGATGGATGCGCAGGGCTTCACCGAGGTCGAGACCCCCATGCTCATGCCTTCGACTCCCGAGGGTGCTCGCGAGTTCGTCGTGCCGTCGCGGCTCACGCCTGGTTCGTTTTACGCGCTGCCGCAGAGTCCGCAGTTGTTCAAGCAGCTACTCATGGTGGCCGGGGCCGATCGCTACTTCCAAATTGCAAGATGTATGCGCGATGAAGATCTGCGCGCTGATCGTCAGTTCGAGTTCACCCAGATGGACGCCGAAATGAGCTTTGTCACCCAAGACGATGTGCTCGAGTGCATTTCCGAGTCCGTTCTCGCCGCCGCTGAAGCCGTGACCGGATCGCGTCCGACGAGCGTGATCCCACGCATGACGTGGACACAGGCAATGGAGGAGTATGGCTCTGACAAGCCCGACGTTCGCTTTGATCTAAAGCTCGTTGAGCTCACGTCGGTGTTTGCTGGGACGGAAGCCAAAGTGTTCCAAGCGGCATCGGTGAAAGGTCTTCGGCTGCCGGGCGGGGCCGATCTCACCCGGAACCGCATCGATCAGCTCACCGAGTTCGTGAAGCGGCTCGGCGCCAAGGGTCTCGCCTGGTTCAAAGTCAAGTCGGTTGGCGACGAGCCCGAGGTCGAGGGTCCCGTCGCCAAGTTCATGGCCCCCGACGAGCTGCGCAACGTGCTCACGGCGATGTCGGCCGAGCCGGGCGATCTTCTGTTCTTCCAGGCCGGGGAGAAGGACCCGGTTCGTACGGTGCTCGGCGCGCTCCGACTCGAGCTCGGCAAGCCTCCGATCAGCGAAGGTCTCAGCTTCTTGTGGATCGTCGAGTTCCCGATGTTTCACGGCACCAACGACGCCGGCCATCCGGTGCCTGCTCACCACGCCTTCACCCACCCCCACGTCGACGATCTCGAGAAGCTGGAGACGGACCCGTTCTCGGTCCGGGCCCAGGCCTACGACCTCACCCTCAACGGCTGGGAACTTGGCTCCGGCTCGATCCGAATCCACAAACCCGACCTGCAGCAGCGCATCTTCACGTTGCTCGGTATCTCGGCCGAGGAGGCGCAGCGCAAGTTCGGATTCTTCCTCAACCCGTTCAAGTACGGTGCCCCACCCCACGGCGGATTCGCGTATGGCATCGACCGTCTCGTGGCCATTCTGGCCGGCGAAGAGAACATTCGCGAGGTCATTGCGTTCCCGAAGACGCAGTCGGGACTTGACCCGATGACCGGCTCGCCGACGGTGATCCCGGAAAAGCACCTCGCCGAACTCGGCCTCCGGACCCTCCCGCCCAAGGCCTAACGGTCCCCGATCGGTGCGACCTGGGTCAGCTCAGAACGACGGGTCCCCTAGGCGATGATGCCCTCGGCCAGGCACCAGAGCAGCGCCGTGAGGGTGAGGCCGTTGTCGACGTGACCCGCTCGTATCTCGTCGCGAACGGTGGCGACCGGAACCCATTCGATGCGTTCAGCTTCAGCTGGGTCGCTCGGCTCTCCCACGTAGGTCGCCCCCGCTGCGGCGAACAGCTCGAAGCGGTGATCGCCGACGCCGCTGATCGGCGCGTAGGAACACAGATGCGTGAGTGGCCCCGCTGACCAGCCAGTTTCCTCGAGAACCTCCCGGGATGCGGCGGCCGCCGCGGTCTCACCCGGGTCGACCTTGCCGGCCGGAACTTCCCAGCCCCAGGTGTCGGTGATGAACCGGTGACGCCACAGAAGCAGAACACCGCGACCCGGATCGTGGACGACGACGCCCGTTGCCGGTGCGGGCATTCGCACAACGTGATGTTCGAAGCGCACCGCCGGGTGGTCGCCGATGGCCGGAATCTCGATGTCGGTGAGCGCCAGGCTGACCCACTCGGACTCGTAGAGCTTCCGTTCGCCATGAATCGTCCAACGCACGCCCGCAAGGCTACGACGGCTCAGCCCGCTCCATCGGCTTCTCCGCGCCCCGCGTCAGCCGGCCAGCACCCGCGCAGATCAGCGCTCGCGGCGCGCAGATCGAACGTATCGCCGCGCAGATCGGGCGAATTCGTCGGATTTTCGGCCGAATAGAGCCGATCTGTGGTGTGTGGCCGGCGATCTGCGCGCTGACGGCGTTGATGGGCGCGGGGACGCCTAACGGGCGATCGCGATGCATGGCTGGGCCAGGATGGGGGGCGTGACTGCCCGCGCTCGTGAGAACGACGATCTCTTTTCCGCCGGTTTGCGCGAACGGCTCGAGCGTCAGGCCCCGCTCGCCGCGAGATTGCGGCCGAAAACTCTCGACGAGGTCGTTGGCCAGGATCATCTGCTCGGTCGGGGCCGTCCGTTGCGGCGCTTGATCGAGGCGGACCGCATTTCTTCGGTGATCCTGTGGGGCCCGCCAGGAACCGGGAAGACCACGCTGGCATCGCTCATCGCATCGGCGACGTCGAAGCGCTTCGTGCCGATGTCGGCGGTCACGGCGGGAGTGAAGGACGTCCGCGAGACGGTCGAGTTGGCTCGGGAGGAACTCCGTCTCCACCAGCGGGGAACGATCCTGTTCCTCGACGAGATTCACCGGTTCAACCGCGCCCAGCAGGACGCGCTGCTCCCGAGCGTGGAGGACGGCACCCTCGTGCTCGTTGGAGCCACCACCGAAAATCCGAGCTTCGCGGTGAACGGGCCGCTCCTGTCGAGGTCGACGCTGTTCCGGTTGCGGGCGCACGACGGGGTGTCGCTGCGGGCCCTCTTGGCACGCGGCCTGGCGGTGTCGGGTGCCACGGCCGCCGATGATGCCGCCGACCATCTGATCTCGTTGGCCGACGGCGACGGTCGCTCGCTCTTGACCTCCCTCGAAGTGGCGGTGGCACTGGCCGACGATCCGGAGCGTCACGTGGAAGGCGTTGCGTCGCACATCACGCTGGCCGACGCCGAAGCAGCGGTCGATGCACGAGTTCTTCGCTACGGTCCCGACGACCACTACGACATCATCAGTGCGCTGATTAAATCGTTACGAGGGAGCGATCCGCAGGCGTCGCTGTATTGGCTCGCTCGCATGCTGACGGCCGGTGACGATGCTCGCTTCATCGCTCGTCGAC
The DNA here is from genome assembly GCA_031368095.1 of Actinomycetes bacterium. Classification (GTDB taxonomy): domain Bacteria; phylum Actinomycetota; class Acidimicrobiia; order Acidimicrobiales; family JANYDT01; genus JANLQX01. The sequence goes on from JANLQX010000080.1 coordinate 9,220, forward strand.
TAATGATCTTTGCCTCCGAAGACGTCGGCATGGCCGACCCGATGAGCCTGGTGATCGCCGAGGCCGCCGGGCGCGCCGTGGAAACGGTGGGCATGCCCGAGGCCCAGCTCGTGCTCGGTCAGGCAGTCGTGCACCTGGCTACTGCTCCCAAGTCCAACCGGGTGGCGCTGGGCATCTGGGGTGCCATGGCCGATGTGGCCGAGCGCAGCGCTGGGGATGTGCCCGTTCACCTGAGAGACGCCCACTATGCGGGCGCCGCTCGACTCGGACACGGCAAGGGATATCTCTATCCGCACGATGCGCCGACAGGTTTCGTGCCCCAGCAGTATTTGCCTGACGATCTCATCGACCGTCGCTACTACGAGCCGTCGAACCTCGGTCTTGAAGGACGCATCGCCACACGAATGGCCGAACGAGGGCAGCTGCCGTCGAACCTCGACCCAACCGACGACGGAGCGATCTGATGATCTGGTGGCAATGGATTCTCGTGGTCGGCGCGGTTGGGGTCGGCATGCTCGTGCTCGGCCTTGCGCTCGCCGTGCGGACCCTGCTGCGTACCGTACGTGAACTTACGACTGGGTTGGCTGATCTTCGGGCGCAAACGATGCCGCTCCTGGCCGATACCCGCTCGGCGTTGCGCAAGGCAGAAGGCGCCAACCGCAAAGCCGACGTGCTCCTCGAAACGGCGGCGTCGCTCACCGGCACAGCCGACGCGGCTTCGAAGCTTGCCTATCGGGCCGTCACGAATCCGTTCGTCAAAGTCCTTGCCTGGCTCACCGGTGGGCGACGGGCGCTCGCCAGGCTGGCCAAGGCCACGGAACCGCCGCCGCCAAGCAACACCAAACGCAAACGCTGACGGCGCGCGCCACGAGCGTGGGCCAGCTGGCTTTGGAAAAGTGCCTGTTTGCTGGCGCAAGCGAGCGTGCTGGCCCGCGGGAATCCAAGGGCGAGGGCGATCGCGGTCAGACTTGGCCGAATGGGTCGTCGCGTTGTGGGGTGGGTCGTCCGAGCGGCAGCTGGAGCAGTGGGTGCCGAACTGGTGAAACGCCGGGCTCGCAAGATCGTGGTCGGGCGGATCGTCGCCAAGGTCACGCCGGTCGCGGCGGCCAAACGGGTGAGGGCCGAGGCGCAGGGCCGAGTTCGCGCCGCCCTCGACGAAGGGCGTTCGGCGGCCCGGGACCGAGAAGCCAGTCTTCGAGCCAAGCTTCGCCCGTAGCAACAAACGACCCGGAACGGCGGGCGCCCGCCGGTAGGATTGCACGGCTATGTCGACTGCGCCGACCCCTCCCCGCACCTCCGACGAACTCCGCCGGGCGTTCCTTGACCACTTCGTCGCGCGAGGCCACACCGAGGTGGCGTCGGGGAGCCTGATTCCTCACGATCCCGGCTTGCTGTTCACGGTGGCCGGCATGGTGCCGTTCAAGCCGTACTTCAC
>JANLQX010000119.1:0-2170 GCA_031368095.1 Actinomycetes bacterium
TCTCCGACGGCGCTCTTGCCGCAATGGTGGTCGATGGCGTCGCCGACGTCGGCCTCATCGACAACGCTGTCGCAGTCATTCATGCACTGCCCGACGATGAAGAACTGGTGGCTCTGCAGGACCTGTCCCACCGATTCGAGCTGCAGGCCGCCCGGATCTCCGGCCTGCAAGAAGCCGTCGGCGGCGAGCAAGCCACCGAGACCGCCATCGACGGCGCGTGGGGGAAGGTGGCCGTTCAGGTCGATGCCGCTGATCCGACTGTTGCGCTCGAGCCGGCCGTCAAACCCTCCGGATTCACGCACCTCACGCGGCCGACCGAATCAACCGCGTCCGGGGTCGGCGCCTTGGGCGTGTTGATGGCGATGATGGCGATCTCGTTTGTTGCGGATCCCGTGGTCTCCATGTCGAACAACTTCACGCCGGATCAGTACGGCGAAATCAACAACAGCGGAATGTCCATCGCAGCCGGCATCGAGGGCGCTGCCATCGAGATGGTGTACGACGGTGATCAAGATGGTGTCGCGGTAAGGTTCAAGACCTCCGCCGTGGTGCAGACGTGCCCCGATTCCTCGGGTGTGTTCACCATCGAGGCAAAGGTCGACCTCCACACCAGCAAGGGCAAAGCCGGGCAGAACGTCACCATCGACCTGAACATCTCCGGTCAGGTGGATGACGACGCCAAGCTGGCGAGCAAGCAGACCGAGACTCGTACTCAATGGGCCGACTTCGGAGGGGCGACAGCCGGGCAGTTCATCGACCACACGCGCACGACGGGCAGCGATGGCTCGTCCGACATCAACATGTCTCGCACCGGTGGAACGGTCACCGACTCGTTCGTGAGTATGTCGGTGTTGCTCAGCGCCATGTACGCGCTGTTGGTCGGCGACAATCTCGTCGGCGCGGCCGAGAAGGCGTGGCAGTCAGGCCGGTGTGTGAGACTCGACGCGACGCCCTCCGCCGGCCCGACCGGCTTGGAGCCGGGACAGATCGTGTCGGTGCTCGCCGCGCCGCGTAGCAAGATCGACGGCGCCGCCGCTGGCGGCACCGTCACTGCGCTCCTGTCTGCAGGCCAGAACAGCATCGACCCGTCGTCCACGCCCATTGCAGCCGACGCCGAGTTCACCTACACCGCCTCCGACGAGGAAGGCAAGGGTGGCACCGTCACGTTCGAAGCACGATCCAAACGAGGCGTCGGCAAGGCGAAGATCGATTTCACCACGTCCGCCGCTCGTACCGTATCGATGCAAGGCGCGCTGAACTACTCGTTTGGTGGCAGCACCGGGACAGCCACGTTCTCGCTCGTGATGGTCCCGGATCCCGGCGGCGTCTACAGCGGCACCGCGGAGTTCCAGATCACCGGGTCGCTTGCCTCGTTCTCGACCACCTGCGCAGGCGCGAGCTGGGCCGAGTCCCTCGACCTGACGGGCAGGCTGAGCCACGAAAACGACCACGACGTCCTGATCATCTCGACGATCGGCGAAGCACCCAGAGGGACTCCCGTCCCGAGGGTGTGTACGACGGCCGGCATCAGCATCTCATCACAGACATCCCTGATCTCGTCGACCCTGATCGGTGACCTGCACGTCCCTCTCGTCGACGGCGATCAACCGTTCGTCGACACCCTCTCGCCCGCCACGGGAACGGTCACCGTCACCGTCACCTGAATGCTGTACGGGCGAGCAGCGAGTTGGACAGCACTCGGCGGTTGAACGTCTCACCAGGAACCACGACGAGCTTGTGACATTGGCCTCTAGGGTGAGCGGCCCTGCGAAGGCCTACGACTTGTCGCGAAGTTTCCGGATCCTGGCAATCTTGCGTTCTGTGTCAGACCGGCGAATCGGGTCGGCGATCCGGCCGAGCCGCACCCCGGCGAGAAGGTACGCAAGGTCCGCCGTACGTTCCTCGACCGTCACGACCTCGCTGATCTCGAACGTGTTGCCGAGATCGCGCACAATGATGCGGTACTCCGGATGGCCGTCGGTCTCGACGACGAACTTGGCGCAGTCCCCGAGATCGCCGGTCTTTCCGTAGTCACTGAGGCGAGCCGGGCGAAGCGTCCCCTCGTCGAGACGCTTGAGCGCCCTGAGGACCTCCCTGAGGACTGGGAACGCTCGGTCCTTGATGCCGTGCAGATCGGCGATTGCGTCGTCGGTGAACTGGACGCGAGTGA
>JANLQX010000158.1:0-2285 GCA_031368095.1 Actinomycetes bacterium
GGACTCGGCGCGCGGATTCACCGTCGGGGACGACGTGGACGGGGCCCGCGTCGCGACGGACGTGGTCGATCCGGACGCCGATCCGCTCAAATCTGCGTGACGACTCACAGGGTCGGCGTCGGCGGCTCCGATCGTGCTCAAGCGCATGGTGCGGGCTGCGCCGGCGTCGGTCGTCGGTGGCGGGATGACGGTTGGTCCGGCGCCTGGAGGATCCGGCTCGGCGTCCGCGCGACCAGTAGCGGGGCCGACAACGGTGGAAACGGGCGCAAGAACGACGCTCGGCAACACATCTGGCCCGGGTACCACTTGCCGATCCGGCCCCGGGGCGCCGGCCGATCGCCCTGCATCGGGGAGTGTGGTGGTGTCGGGTGGGGTTGTGTGTTTGGCGGTGTCGGGGAGCGTGGTCAGTTCCGCGATGTGATTGGGTAGGTCTGGCAGGGTCGTCACATCTGGCGTGGCGGACGACGCTCGCCGAGCGTCTGACCCTGACCTGTCGACCACTCCATCGATCGCCGGATTGGCCGTGAGCTTATGGGCGTTCGGGATGTCGGCGACGTGGTTGGCCACAGTGGGAAGGGTGGGTTCCCGGTCCGGACGGACGGTCTGGGTGGACGGGGTGGTCAACCGGATGAATTCGAGTGGCACGGGGATCGAGCCGGGATCGACGGCGTGACCGTCCTTCGCTCCAGCCGGGTCGGGAACCGGAGGGGCCGCGGCTTTGGATCCAACCGCGACCGATTCGTTCGAGCCCGCAGCGGATTCACGAACCATTGGTTCATCCAACGTCGGGCTCGCCCCTGCGTCGGCGTCTACCAGCGGTGGCGCGATGGACGGTGGGGCCGGAATCGGTGTCCGGGTGAAGCCGGCGAGCGCAGCGACGACGTTCGCATCGGACGACGGATCCAGGCCATCCGAGGTCGCGTCTGCGGGCCGTCGGGTTCGTCGATCCGTGCTGGTTCCGTCGGGCTCGGGCGACGTCGCGCTGCGGCTCTCGTCGAGCACCGACGCCAGCGTCGAGTCGAAAACCCCGGCGTCGGAACCGCACTGAGCCGGCGTCGGGCGATCGGCGGCGCGGACCTCCCGGGGCCCGGCGACCAGATCGAGTCCGGTCGTTACGGGCATGTCGGTCCATCACCGAGGTGGCGGGCGCGTGTCTGGGCCAGACGGCGGCGAAGGGGTCCTCGCGCACAAACGCGGGACGCCGGCTCTGCGCACGCTGCGCCAGCGGACGCAAATGGTCGGTCGACCACGTCTTCGGCTACCGGCGGTTCGCCGATGGCAATGACGATCTGCGACGTGGTCAGGTCGATGAGCGCGACGCGGAAGACGGGCGGATCGGAAGACACGTGCGGCGTGTTGCGGGCACCGTCATCGTCGGCGGGGAAGGGTCGGTTCACGGGTTGCACCTGTCGGTTCGCATCTGGTTGCTGATGGGGGTCTGCACGGCTGGCATAGGTCGCTGTCGAGTGAGTTCGCGGCGACGGGTCACTTGGCGGTGACGGTGGCGACGACGGCGGCAACGGGGAGCACCCGGGCGATGGTCGGCAGGGTCGGTGTGGCCGCGGCGGGTGCCGCGGTCGCCGCCGCGCCGGTGTTGGGGTTCGGGTTGGCGACCGGCGCGGGATCCTTGGCCGGGTCGGTCTCTATGACGTCGGGCGCAGTCGGATCACCGAGAGAATCGCGGTTCACGTCGTTGAGTGTCTGGCGGAACTCCTTCGACGCGAGCTGGGCCGGTGTCGCGTTCTGGAGGATGCGCAGGACGCCGAGGGCGACCGGTCCTTTGGCCTTCGGGACCGTGCCGGTAACAGTGAGGTTGTCGGCCGGCTTCAGATAGCCGAGCGCCTCCCAGCTCGTACCGTTCGTTCCACCCTGGCTGGTCACCTGACGCTGGGTGTTCGGCCCCCACGCGGTCGGCGTCGGCTTGCTGATCGGCGAGGATGGGTCGGGTGGGGCGATACCTGAGCCGGTGGTGCCCGCGCCCGCCGGCACAGCCGTCGTCGCAGATACTGGCGTGGTCGACGGAACGACGGCTGTCGGTGTGGTGTTCGGTGCCGCCGTCGCAGTGGTGGGGGTCGCACCTGCCGTCGCTGATGGTGGCGCCGTCGGCGAGGAGAAGCGCTGCACCCCCGCGCCGTCGCCAGGTGCGGCGGCTGCGGCGCTCACGCCGGTCGCTCCGACACCCAGGTCGGCCAGGATCTTGCGCACATACCCCTGGGTCTCCGAATACGGCGGTATCCCGTTGTAGCGGGTGACAGCGCCGGCACCCGCGTTGTACGCAGCGAGTG
>JANLQX010000375.1:0-21104 GCA_031368095.1 Actinomycetes bacterium
CGTTACAGCTGTTCGAGGAGTTCGCCTGAGGCGTTGTCGCTGGCGCTTTCGAAGGAGCGAGTGATCATGGCGTCGAGGAGCGTCCGGCCGCGTTCGTTGCCGGGGTCGGCGTCGCTGATAGCGATCTGGGCCCAGGCCTGCTGGAGGGCGCAATAGCGATAGTCCTCCACGCATCGGTCGAACGAATAGCCGGTGACTCCCCGAGCCTCCAGGGCGGCGTGGTAGCGGCGGAGGAGTTGGTCCTGCCACGCCCGTCGGTTCTCGGCGGTGACCGACATGCCGACAAAGTTGGCGACGTCCCACACGCCCACGTGGCGGGTCATGATCTGGAAGTCGAGCATGGTGACTTCGCCGTCACCCGCCGAGCCCCCGAAGAGGAAGTTGTCGGCCCGAAAGTCGGTGTGGGCCAGCGTGACGTTGCCCCGCTCGACCCACCAGTCGAGCATCTCGGGATAGCGAGGCGTGACCTGATGCATCCAGGCCATTGCGTCCTTGGGGAGTTTCTCCGACCACCGTTCGTCGAACGCGCCGATCTTGGTCTCGACCAGTTCTTTGGCACCCTTGTAGGCCGGGTTGTTCCACGGCGGTAGCCAATCGAGCGCATAGAGCTGAGGCGTTTCCCAGAACGACGCATGGAGGGCGGCGCCGATATCGACGATGCGCTCGCAATCGGCCAGGGTGGCTCCGGCGATCTGGTCGATCATGCGGGCCCCGGTGATCTCTTCCATGAGTATGACGAACGGTGCTCCGACGGGATCGGCCGAGGCGTGAAAGCACCGGGGTACCCGGAGGGAGAGCGACGGGGCAAGGTCGTTGTAGAAGTTCACCTCCCGCACGTAGAAGCCCATGAGCTGGCTCACGAACACGTTGGCCGGAAACAGCGACTGGCACTTGGCCACCATGGTCGGCGGGCCGTTCTGACCGGGTTCGTAGGTCAGGTGGAGACGGGCCACCTCACCCAGAATGCCGACCCCTTCACCAAGATTTTCGGCCCGCACCGATGCCACCCGGCCCACCTCGCCCCGGCTTTCCAAAACGGTGTTCAACCACGTGGTGCTGATGTCAGTCGATTGCGAAGGGATGGCCATCCGGGGAAATCTATCGATTGATCAATTAACGCGCGTGTCTCCTACGATCAGCGCTCGTGGAGCACACGCCGAGAGAACTCATTGCCGAGCTAGTCCATCGCTACGCCGACGCCGTCGTGCATCGAAATGGTGAGCAATGGGGAAGCTGTTGGGCGCAAGAAGCGCGTTGGATCCTGTCGGCCGACCGCGACGTGGTTGGCCGCGAAGCGATCGTCGCACTTTGGACCAAGGCGATGACCGGAATGACCGCCGTCGTACAGAACGTCTACAACGGCCAAGTTGAGGTGGCTGACGACGGTCTCACGGCGAGCGCTCGCTGGTACATCGGGGAGCACTTCCTTCGATCCAACGACACGCCGGGGATCTTGTTGGCCCACTATCAGGACACCTACGTGTGTTTGAACGGGCAATGGCTGTTCACCAGTCGCCAGCTCTTCCCGCACTACCAGGGACCGCCCGATCTGTCGGTCCCGTTCCTCAACGCCGTTGCGCCGACGTGACGTTTGATCATCAACAGATAACCGAGCTCGTCTACACCTACGCGCTTGGTGTTGACACCCGGAATTGGGCGCTCTATCGCTCGATCTTTGCAGGCGTTGTGGCTATCGACTTCACCAGCTACAGCGGCGGTCAGGCATTTGCCGTTCACGCCGACGCATGGCTCGACCGGGTGAAGCCGGTGTTCACCGGTCTCGCCGCCACCCAGCACTCGATGACGAATCCCCTCGTATCGATCGACGGCGACCGCGCCATGTGCACGATGTACATGCAGGCTTTCCACGTGTTGGAACCGTCGAGCATTACGCCGACCACCGATGAGAATTCATTCACCATCGGTGGGTACTACACCGACACCTTCGTTCGCTCGGAAGATCGCTGGCTGGTGAACGGCGTCGCGCTCACGGTGCTCTGGCGGCGGGGCAACGAATCGATCATGGCGATCGCCGCGCAGCGAGGCGCATCGCTTCTTACCACTGCGGAGAACCATGCCTGACTTTGCCCGACTACTTTCCGAGGCTCGACCGGACGAGATCGCCCTGCGCGATCCGTTGGTGGCGATGCGTTGGACCGACGTTGACGATGCCCTCGACCGGGTCGCGAACGCGCTCCTCCGTATCGATCTCGGCCCGGCGAAGCGCGTCGCGGTGTTTGCCGAGAACGCCGCGCAGACTGCTCTCGCCCACCTCGGTGCGTTGCTCGGGGGCGCGTCGACCGTGCCAGTCAACTTTCACCTCACGGGCGAGGAAGCGGCCTACATCCTCGAGGACTCGGCCACCCGTGTCCTGTTCGTCGGTCCGGAGACTCGCGACCGAGGCCTGGTGGCCGCAAAACAGGCGGGCGTTACCATGATCATCGGCTGGCGGTGCGAGCCCCATCCCGACATTGTCGACTGGGATACTTGGCTCGCCGCGTCGACGACGGGTGCACCGTCGCTCGACATCGAGCCACGTCCGAATCTGCTCTACACGTCGGGCACCACCGGTCGCCCGAAGGGCACCGAGTTGCCGCCCACGATGTTCGCCGGCGGCGACACCATGGCCGAACATCTCGACGGCCTGCGGGCCAATCGTTTCGCGCAATTCGGTACCCACCTGGTGGTCGGCCCGATGTACCACACCGGCCCGTTGAGCGGCATGCGGTTGCTGGTGGCCGGCATTCCGTCGGTCATCCTGGCCAAGTTCGACGCGGAAGAAACGCTCAGGGTTATTGACCGATACAAGACGGAAAGCGCAGTCATGGTGCCGACGCACTTCGTCCGTCTGCTGGCTTTACCGGCCGACGTGAAGTCGAAGTACGACGTGTCCTCGATGAAAAGCGTGGCCCACACCGGAGCCAAATGCCCCGTCGACGTGAAGCGCGCCATGATCGAGTGGTGGGGTCCGGTATTCAGTGACGCCTACGGGGCCACTGAAGTGGGCACCACGTGCTCGATCTCGAGTCTGGAGTGGCTCGAGCATCCAGGGTCCGTGGGCCGATGCCTCCCGCCGTTCAGCGCCCGTGTCTACGACGACGACGGCAACCTGCTGGGAGCGAACGTCGAAGGTCGGCTCTTTTTTGCCGACGCCACGGGACGCGGCGTCGTCTATCCGAACGATGCGGAGAAGAGTGCGGCGGCTCACATCGAGCCGGGCGTATTCACTTTGGGCGAAATTGGGTACGTCGATGACGACGGCTACGTGTTCATCACCGACCGTTTTAGTGACATGGTCGTGTCAGGTGGCGTAAACATTTATCCGGCTGAAGCCGAACAGATCCTGGTGCAGCATCCGGCGGTGCTCGACGTGGCCTGTATCGGTGTGCCCAACCACGAGATGGGCGAGGAACTCAAAGCCCTCATTGTTTTGCGCGATCCCGACAACCCGCCGGCGGCGTCGGAACTCGTGGCCTTCTGTCGCCAGCGGTTGTCGACGTTCAAGTGTCCGCGCACGGTCGAGTTCGTGGCCGACATCGGCCGCACCACGATGGGCAAAGTCAACAAGCGCGCCCTCCGCGGTCCGTACTGGATCGCGTCCACCTAGTACCACAATCACCAGGAGTTCCTACATGTCTGAGACTCGTCAGTTGTTCCAAACGGCATTCCTCGTCAATGACTTGGACGCGTCGATCAACCAGTGGAGCGCGCTCTACGGTGCCGGGCCCTTCGTGGTGGCCGAGCATCACCTCACCGACACGTTTATGTACCGCGGCACGGACACGGAAGCTGATGTGTCCTATGCCTTTGGCTACCTCGGCGACATGATGATCCAATTCATCGTGCAACACGATGACCAGCCTTCGATCTATCGCGACATGTACGCCTCTGGAGCAGAGGGCTTTCATCACGCTGCCTATCTCGTTCACGACTTCGAGGCCGAGTACTCGCGGCTCACGGCCATGGGATTCGAGCCGGCATGTCGTCTCCACGCGGACAATGTCGACGCCGCCTACTTCGACACACGCGCCGTCAACGGTGGGTTCACCGAAATCCACGGTGATCCGCCCCACATCCTCGGCGCATTTGCGATGTGGCGCCGGGCCCATGAGTTGTATCGGCCAGGAGTTGATGCAGCAATTACGCGACGCTCACCGGGGAGGGCCCGCACGCCATGAGCGCTTCATGCCCGTTTCGTGCAGTCCTCAACGACACGCTCGATTTGGACAGCGCGCTTACTAATGACGCGCGACATGAATTTCCCCGAATGCCGCTCGGTGAGGCCTGTGACATGGGGTCCGCCGCCGACGGCACCCCGCTGTTCGACCCGCGCATCTTCGACTCGGTTGAGTTTCAGCGCAATCCCTATCCGTACTACCGCATCCTTCGCGATCACTATCCGGTTTTCTACGATGTACTGCACAACGCCTACTGGGTGACCCGTTACGACGATGTCACGGCCTGCTATCTCGACGAGGAAGGGTTCAACACCATCCCGAAGGGCAGCTCGTCGGGAGTGCTCGGCAACACGCAGTTGGAGTTGTCGGGGATCGAGCATCGACGTCGACGCAATCTCTACGGCCGTCACCTGATCGGCAAGGCCCTCGATCGTCGGCTCGGGGTGATCGATCGTCTTGCGACAGAGATGATCGACACCTGGTTCGACGGCACCGCGCCAACAGGATCGGTGGTGCCCGACCATGACGGTGATCCGGCGGTCGGGTTCTCGGTGGAGCTCGGTGCCGCGTTTGCCAATGAGTTCCCGATCCGCGTGGTGTGCCAGGTACTGGGTTTTCCCGACGAGGCACGTGCGCAATTCTTCTACTGGTACTCGTCGATGATGAACGGCCTCGGTGGATCAGAGACCGCGCATCGTGGCATAGAAGCGCGTCAAGACCTCGAAGATTTCGTGGAGAGTCTGGTGGTGGACCGCCGAGCGCGACCCACCATGCTGATTGACGACCACGGGAACGAGATTGGCCCCGACATCATCTCCGAGCTGTGCGCCAGCAAGGTCGACGGCGACTTGTTGTCGACCGAGGAGATCACGTCGAACATCGCCCTCGTGGTTGGCGGCGGCGGCGAAACCACCCGTGGCGCTATTCTCAACCTCTGGTATCTCCTGCTCACGCATCCATCGCAGTACGCAGCGGTCTCCGCCGACATCGCTCTGTGGGACGCGGCGTTTCACGAAATGCTGCGGCATTCCTCATCGATCGGCGGGCAGCCGCGGCACAACAGTTTTGATCTCGAGATGCACGGCGTTCGCGTTCCGGCGGGGTCACTGATGCAGATGGTGGACTTCTCGGCCAACCACGACGAACGGGTTTTCGCCGACCCGGAATGTTTCGATCTCTTCCGCAACGATCTCTACAGCGGCAAAATTCTGCGCAGCGGCTTTCGGAAGGACGGACGGGCGAGTCATATGGCGTTTGGGGTCGGACCCCATCTGTGTCCTGGTGCATGGATCTCGCAGCAAGAAACGGTGGTCGGATCGAAAGCGCTCGCCGCCGCCGTGGTCCGACGCGGTTACTCCGTGAAGATCGACGAGGATCGCATGGCGAAGGACAGCGACGGTGTCTCGCTCGCGCCGATTGGACTCGGTGCCATCCGGTCCCTGTGGCTTCGCGTCGAACCCTTGGTCTGATGTGAGCGGCTCGTCCTACGAAGCGGAGGCGGAGCCGGCCGTCGTGACGTCGCGGGGCATGCGCACCGGCTTTCGTTCCTATGAGGTGTACCAGCGCATGCGGGTCAGCGAGACGACGCCGCTCATCAAGCCCCGCCAACTGTCATCGTCGGCCTACCTCGCCGACCCGTTTTCGCCTGTCGCCCTTCTGCGGGAGAACTATCCCTGCTACCGGGACTGGCCGGGCAATGCGTTTTGGATCACCCGGTACGACGACGTGACCTCGGTTTTTGTCGACGAGGCTAACTACGAAACCCGCTCCCGCCGTTGGCGGCTCGGTCTCGACGACACCCTGACATCAGACTTCGGCGGGCATGCGTCGGTGCGCTCGTGGATCACCGCAACGGCCGACGAACACGGCGAGCAGATCGCCCGCCAGTTGCTTGCTGAACTGGTGGCGAGCCCGTCGCCTGACCTCGCCATCGACGTGTGTGCACTCTTCCCGATACGACTACTTCGCATTGCTTTGGGCCTACCTGATGCCAACGAAGAAGCATTTGCGCGTTTGTTTCTCACCATGCATCGCGGGGCGGCGTACGGCTCCGGACCGAGCGCTCGCGAAGCAGCAGTGATCGCCATGGGCTCACTCGCCGTGCTCCTAAGCGCACACATGACCCAGTCGGAGGGACTACTTACGGTGGTCCGTGAACTGGGCGGAAGGTCCGACGATGTGGTGGCGACCCTGTTGGAATTGGACCACGAGACGCTCCACGGGTCGCTCGCCAACCTGTGGAGTTTGCTGCTCGCCAATCCAGACCATCTCGACGCCGTTCGAACCGAGCCTCGACTACTCAAGTTCGCATGGGCCGAGACGATTCGGCACAGCCCACCGGTGGTGTCGGCGGATCGCTTTGCCCGCCACGAGGTTGAACGTTTCGGACGTCTGATCCCAGCTGGTGCGATGCTGCGCTGTTCGGCCGCGGCGGCGAACCGTGACCCGAGAATCTTCGCCGACCCCGACACCTTTGACCCGACTCGCAAAGACCTGTGCCAACGCGAACCCCGAGGGACGTATCGCGCCGATGGACTGGCGAGTGGCGTCTCGTTCGGCACCGGCGCTCCGTCGAAACATCCGGCGCTGCCCGAGGACCGCCCCCGTTCGGCCTACGCGCTCACCCGAGATCTCGCCGTGACGGTGTCCAGGGTGATTCTCGACGAACTGCCGGGCATCCGTCTTGCTACCGATGCGGCGGTGTTGCGTCGATCGCTACGCCTTGGCGAAATGCACACCTGCTGGTCCCTTTCGGTGACCTGGTAGGTACGCGTTGCGCCGGTAGATACGATCCACGTCATGCGCCTTCTCTCACTTGCCGCCGGGACGATGCTCGATGTCGGTCCGGCTGCGGCCGTCGACGTGGCGGCCGATGCCGGGTTCACCGGGGTCGGTGTGTGGTTCGATCCCGTCACGTGGACCGATGCGGTGGCCGACGATGTGCGCGCCCGTGCCGATGCTCGTGCCATGACGCTTCTTGACCTCGAGCCGATCATCCTCACGCCCGCCGGAAGCTCGCTGCCCGACCATGGCGAAGCAATGGTCGACGCCGCCATGAAGATAGGTGCGCGTAACATACTCGTGGCCAGTCGAGACCCGGACGATGCCCGAGTGGCCGCCCGCCTCCACACCCTCGCGGAACGACTGGCGGGCTCTGACATCCGCCTCGTCTTGGAGTTCCTGCCGATTATGGCGACGCGCACGCTGCCCCAAGCTGTGTCGATCGTTCACGCCGCCGACCATCGTCGGCTTGGAGTCTTGGTCGATGCGCTCCATCTCTCCCGGGCCGGCCACCACCCAACCGACCTCGCCGGGCTTGACCCGCATCTCCTGCCCTACCTGCAGCTGTGCGACGCGCCGGCTGAGACCGCAGCATCGCCGGATCCGAACATGCCACCGTTGCTCTACGAAGCGCTGCACGGACGCCTCCTCCCCGGTGACGGTGCGCTGCCTCTCTCGGCGTTACTCGACGCAATCCCCGACGTGCCGATCTCGCTCGAACTCCGCTCCGCCGCCCTCATGACCAACTACCCCGACCCCATCGAACGGGCGCGGGTTGTTCGGCTGGCAACAGAACGATTGGTCAATGCAACGTCATGACTTCTGTCGGTTCCATGGCACCGGGGCGTAACGTTGACACGTGCCATTCGTTCTTGGTCGCCCGTCGGAAGCAACACTGACCCGCATTGCCGACGACGCCCAACGTCTTGAGCTTTCCTACGCTGAAGTTGGCGTCACCAACAGAGCATCGAACCAACCGACCGACCTACGTGTTGACCAGTGGTCGATCGACCTCGACGACCTCGACGACAACGAGGACGAAGTGGGGAGCTTCGATCGAGCATGCTCCGCCCTTCGTCATTGGCAGGCTCACCGAGGCGCCGGCGCCCGCGTATTTCCCGGCAATCCCGCAATCGAGGTCGGTACGACCGTTGTTGTGGCGCTCTCCCTGCCGGGATTCACCGCAGTAGCTCCGTGTCGAATCGTCTGGGTCGTTGATGAGCCCGATGCATTCGGGTTCGCCTACGGCACCCTCGTCGGTCACCCGGAACGGGGAGAAGAGTCATTCGTGGTTCGCCGGGAAGGCGGGCGCGTAATGTTCGACATCATTGCGGCGTCGCGGCCCGCCGCCCTGCTTCCCCGACTCGGCGGGCCGGTGGCCCGCTCCCTCCAGAAGCGGGTGACCCGCCGCTACCTGGCCGCAATCCAACAGGCCTCGCTCCGCCCGGCGGTTTAGCCCGCCGGGCGGATCTGAATCGGTGGCCAACAAGCTCACTCGATTGCGAAATCGTTCACTCCGTCCCGCCAGGCGGTACAGAGGGAACGAGTTCACCAACACCCGGTGGCGCGGGGTGCGATCGTGACTTCGCACAAGACCCGTCTGCACGGGGAGCGGCCCAGGTACCGTGCTTCCTCTTTGTCTTCCTCGGCGCACCGCATATCGAGAGACTGCGTCACAACCGCCGCCTCAGCGCCGCGCTCACCGGCATCACGGCTGCCGTCGTCGGCGTGATCGCCAACCTCTCCATTTACTTCGCGGTGCACACCCTGGTTAATCGTACGCGTACGTATTAAAGGTCTCCGCTCCACGTGACGATGCCGGTGTGGTCAACGGCGAACGTTCGCTCGATGGCCGTGGCTGCGTTTGCGTTCGTCCTCGTATTCCGCATGAAGTTGTCGACGTTTCGCATGCTGGGCATCTGTGCAACGATCGGCGCGGCGCTCCACTCGCGTTCTGAGCGTGTGCCGAGGTTTTGCCTTCCGTTTGCATGGGACTTCCCTGCCGTTGTCCTGGCGGTCATCAGTATGCAGATATCCGGTCAGACCGATCGCCTCTCACTACCCAAAGGAAGTCCCGCCATGAAGCTTCGTTTCCTCGCCGTTCCGTTGTTTGCTGTCAGCCTCGCCGGAATCGCCGCCCCCGCCTTCGCCGCCACCAACTCCTCCGGCCTCGCCTCGTCGGTGAAGTCCGCTGTTGCCAAGGCAACCACCGCGACCACCGTCGCCGCCAAACCGGTTGTTGCCGCCAAACCGGTGGTCGCCGCGAGCCCGGTCGTCGTCGCCCCGGTCAAGAAGACCACCAAGAGCTCGGCGAAAATGGTGAACGTCAATACCGGCACGAAGTCGGCCCTGATCGCCCTTCCGGGCGTGGGTCCGACCATGGCCAAGACGATCATCGCCGGTCGTCCGTACAAGTCCCTGGCCCAGTTCGAGAAGGCGCTGACCCCCAAGTGGTCGCACACCGCCATCAAGGCCGTCGAAGCGCACATCGCGCTATGACGCCTGCATAGGTCCCTGGCGGTCGCCACGATGCGACCCCGTGTGAGCGCGACCGCCAGGTACCTTCCCCTTTCAATGAACCGATGAGCCGGGCTTCTACGATGAGCGGGGTGGCTGATCCCGACGCGACGATCCTCATCGCCGAAGATGACGCAGGGATTGCGAGCGCTCTCCTTCGGGCGTTTGCGTCGCAGGGATATCGGTGCGAGCACGTGGTGAATGGTGCCGACCTTCGTCGGGCCGTTCGCTGTGCGGTACCCGACCTCATTGTGCTTGACCTCGGTCTCCCCGATGAAGATGGTCTTGATGTCTGTCGGGACCTGACCACGTCGTATGTAGGCATACGAATATTGTGTCTGACGGCGCGGGCGGAGGAGATCGACGTTGTCCTCGGTCTCGACGCCGGCGCCGTGGACTACGTTTCGAAGCCCTTCCGACTGGCCGAACTCTTGGCCCGTGTTCGAGCGCAGCTTCGAGTCGTACCGAACACCGTCTCGTCGTCTGATCGCATCGTCATCGGCCCTCTCGCCCTCGATCGTGATGCTCGACGGGTGTGGCTGTTCGAACGTGAAGTCGTGTTGCGAGCCAAGGAGTTCGAACTTCTCCTGGATCTCGCCGAGAACCGCGGGAAGGTGGTGACCCGCGAAGACTTGATGTCACGGGTCTGGGATGAGCACTGGTTCGGCTCGACCAAGACGCTCGACGTGCACATCGCCAGCTTGCGTAAGAAGTTAGGTGACGAGGGTGACGAGTCCGGGGGTTTCATTGCGACGATCCGCAATGTGGGCTACCGGTTCGACGATCCCGATCGGCTCTGATCTCCATGCGTGAGCGAATGCTGGCGGCGCTCGTCGGGATCGCCGCGCTCTGTGTACTTACTTTTGCCGTTCCCTTGGCGTTTTCCGACCGAGTTCGCGTTCGCAATCAGGTCGAGGTCGAACTTCGGCGTGACGCCAATCGGGTGGCTCAGTTGCGAGCCGGGGACTTGTTCGCGAAGACCATAGATCCGGTTGTCGAGTCGAGTTCCGGAGCACCCAGGCGAGCGGCCACCTACGATCCGCAGGGGCGGCGGAGCTCGGGCGAGGGTCCCCTGAAGGCTGACCGGGTGGTGAAGGCGGCCCTGAACGGGGCAAGTACATGCGGGACGGTCTCGAAGTTCCTGGTCTGCGCCGAGCCGGTGCTGATTCAGTCCGACGTGATCGGCGCCGCACGAACGGAGGAGCCGCTCGCAAGAATCAACGGTCGGATCCGAACGGGGCTCTTCCGGCTACTTGTCAGCGGCGCCGCAGTTCTGTTGATCGCGACGCTCGCGGCACTGGCGGTGACCCGCGTCCTACTTCGGCCGATCGCCAACCTCCATCAGGCAGCGGTTCGCTTGGGCGCCGGTGACTTCGCACTTTCGATCCCGTCATCTCGTATCGCCGAGATCGACCAAACATCGGACGCAGTGGTCGGCGCGGCAGCACGGCTGCGCTCGATGATGGAACGGGAGAGGGCGTTCTCGGCGGATGTCTCGCATCAACTGCGTACGCCCATAACGAGTCTAAAGACCACGCTGGAGACGGAACTTCTTGCCCCACGATCAGATCATCAACTTGTCGTGACGGATGCATTGCGCGACGTGGAACGACTGGAGTCGACGGTCAGCGATCTGCTGGCACTCGCCCGCGATGTACCGACCGATCGCGCGATCTTGTCCGTTGATGGCCTTCTGGCGGAGATCCGGTCGGCGTGGAATCCTGTCCTCAGCTCCGTTCACCGGACGCTCGTTGTTACCAAGACAGGCGCGCTGCCACCTGTCTATGCGTCGCGGTCGGCCCTCGAACAGGTCCTTCACGTACTGGTCTCAAATGCCTGCGAGCACGGCGGCGGTACCGTCCGAGTGAGTGTCGCGGCCACTGGCCATGGCGGGCTGGCGTTCCGCGTGAGCGATGAGGGAAGTGGGATCGCCGAGGGAACCCGCGATCTCTTCACCCGTCGTCGACGGTCGGTGTCGGGTCACGGGATTGGACTGGCGCTCGCTATGCGATTGGCCCAGAACGAGGGCGGACACTTGTCCCTCGAAACGTTTGGTCCGAACCCCACGTTTCGCTTGGCGTTCTCGCCCGAAGGGCCCCCGATAACCGGGGCGCGCGCCGACCGACGTGACCGATGAACCTTCGAACGCCTTCCCCTACGAGCAGGCGATCAACGATCACGTGGGTCGGTGCCGCACTCGCGCTCCTTGTGCTCGGTTGGCTGAATCGGCGCGACCTGCACGTCGCTCGCGATGCGTTCGGATCGCTTCGTCCCGTGTATGTCGTTGGCGGTCTCGTCCTGGTGGTTGCGGGCTTGGCCAACCAGGCGGCGTTTCATGCTGCCGCGCAACGTGCCGCCGGTGAAGAGGTAGCGGCGAGCGAACTCATCGTGCCGGTCGCCGCATCGGGATTCCTCAACCTGGTGGTGAAGTCTGGAGCCATGGCGGGCCTCGCCCCCATGGTTTCTTCGGCCCGTCGAAGGGGCAGGCCGACGGGGCCCACCGTGGCCGGGTACCTCGTCGTAAACGTTCTCGGTCACCTTGCGTTTGCTCTTGCGCTGGCCGTCGGTGTCGCGATTCTCGCCTTTGACCAGCAGTTCACGTGGACCCAAGGGGTTGCTGCGTTGGTGTTCGTGGTACTGAGCGCAGCGCAGATCGGACTCCTTGTGGCGGCGACTCGCAGTCGGGACGTTCTCCGTCGGCTATTTATGGCTGCCGCTCGCTGGCGTGATCGTTTTCACCGCATAGTTCGCCCGGATCGCCGGACAGCCAACGTTGATGACACGTTCTCGCAGGCGGGAAGTCGCGCCGATGAGCTTCACGATGCGGTGGGGCTCTTGCGCTCGAATCCACGTCGCGCTGGCCGGGCGTTCGTCCACGCTTGCGCGGTGGAATTGATCGGAATCACCCAATTGTGGTGTGTCCTGAAGTCACTCAACCTCTCGGTCAATCCTGGGTTGCCGGTGACCGCATACGCCGTGTCGGTGCTGTTCACGATCGTTGGTGTCTTCCCCGGGGGTCTCGGATTTGTCGAGGCCAGCCTCGGCGCGCTGCTCGTGTCGTCGCGGGTGGCTCGGGGAGACGCCGTTGCCGCAGTCGTGTTGTACCGGGTTCTCGAACTGTGGCTACCGGCCCTAATCGGTCTGCTCGCCACCCGCCGACTTGCCGATGGGCGATCGACATGAGCGTTGGCCTTGCTGCCCGTCGGCGTCGTCGCTTCGTGGCGCTGTGGGCCACCGTGCTCGGCCTGGGCGATGTCGTTCAGGCTGCGGCGCATACCCATATCGCCCGGCTTGGGGCCCTCGCACTGCCGCTGGGTGGAACGACCCGCCAGATCCTCCGCTATTTGCTTCTCCTCGCCGGCCTGGGGATTCTC
The DNA here is from genome assembly GCA_031368095.1 of Actinomycetes bacterium. Lineage (GTDB taxonomy): Bacteria > Actinomycetota > Acidimicrobiia > Acidimicrobiales > JANYDT01 > JANLQX01. The sequence continues at coordinate 12,851 of JANLQX010000375.1, forward strand.
TGTCTGATCAGGGGTCTTCTGCGGGGAAAGCGTTCCGCTTGGGTGCTCGGCCTGCTGGGGGCCGGGGCGTCGCTCATTGGTCATCACGTGGTCAAGGCCGACGTCATTGGATCGGTTGCCGCCCTTGGCTTTCTTGCCCTTCTGATCATGAATGCACCGCTGTTTCGGGCTCGTTCTGATCCAGCTCTAGCTCGCCGTTCCGTCGTGTTTCTCCTGGTGGGTCTGCTCGGTTCCTACGTCTACGGCGTGGTTGGTTTGTATCTTCTCGATTCACAGTTCCGTCGGTCGACAACGTTGGCGGACGCGTTTCGGGCCAGTACTCGGCTGTTGTTCCTTCGACCCGTTCGCACGATCGAGCCGGTTACCCGCCATGGACGATGGTTCATTGATTCGGTGCGCGTGGTCGTGGTGGTCGTTCTGGTGGTGTCGGTCGTGGGAATTCTCCGCCCTGTTCGCGAGCGAGCCCGGCACAGCAGCGATCTGGCACGAGTTCGGCGGATTCTCGCCGCCTTTGCCAACTCGCCGCTGGCCGAGTTTCACCTGCTTGATGACAAACATCACCTCTTTGCCGCTGATGACAACGCCTTCCTTGGGTACAAGGTCGTGAGGTCCGTCGCCGTATGTCTCGGAGGGCCGATTGGCGACGAGCAATCGTTCAACGGCCTGATCGAAGCGTTTCTCGAACACTGTGAGCTCAACGGCTGGATCCCGGCGTTCCACCAGGCCACACCCGACGAGGTCGATCGTCTTTCCAGATTTGGGCTCAAGGCCTTGAAGATTGGTGAGGAGGCGATCGTTGACGTCGGATCGTTTTCTCTGCTCGGAAGTCATTTCAAGTCGATGCGGTCCAAGGTCGGCCGAATGGAGCGCGAAGGGTGGAGAGTAGAAGAACTCATGCATCCGATTGCCGTCGAAGACGTTCGGCGGCTCCGCGAAATTTCCGATGCTTGGCTCCGTGACGGTGGACATCGCGAACGAACCTTTACCGTCGGCCAATTCAGCGATGAATCCATCAGTTCGACGGTAGTTCTCGCCGCCCGGGATCCGTCCGGAGTGATTCGTGGGTTCACCAATGTTCTTCCGGCGTACCGGTGTAGCGACGGGAACTTCGACATGATGCGACGTGATCCAACGAGCAAATTGCCCGTTATGGACTTCTTGTTCGTGCACATGATCGAGCGGTTTCGCCGGGAGGGAATGACTGGAATGACGCTAGGGCTCGCGCCGTTCGCGAACGTCGACGGAGACACCGTGGCGGACCGGGCGTTGCGAACTCTCTACGACCGCGGTGGAAAGGCGTTCAACTTCACCGGCCTTCGCGCCTTCAAGGAGAAGTGGCGGCCACGGTGGGAACCTCGCTATCTGGTCTATCGATCGGAGTCGCAGTTACCCGAAATTGCGTTTGGCGTCAGTCGAGCGGGTGAACTTCCGGCTGCTACCAGTGGGTGGTTCGAGACAGCATCGGGTTCCATCGGGATGATCGGTCGGGCCACAATCGCCGCCGGTCGGCGAGTCCCGTTCACGATTTTCATCATCACCGTGATCGTTGCGGTCGAGCTATCGACGGCCTTCGATCGTGATGGGTTTGACCGCATGCAACAGAGCCTCCATTACAACTGGGCCGACATCGTTGATCACTATCAGCTCTACCGAATCGCCACAGCCCTTTTCGTGCAGGACGGACCGGGTCTTCGGATCGGCATTGTGTTCCTCGTCCCGCTGCTTGCTATCGGGGAGTTCCTTCTCAGAACTCGGAAGGCAGCCGTTGCCTTTTTCGCCGGTGATCTGGTGTCGACGTTCGCAGTGTTGCTGGCGAGTCGGGTTATGTCGGCCTTCGGTTCAGTGTCGGCAGAGCGATTCCTCCTCGTGCGCGACGGGGGAGTGTCGTCGGCGATGTTCGCGGTGATCGCCGGGGCGGTAACCGCCCTACCGTGGCGCACAGTTCGGCGCGCTGCTGCCGCGGCGTTGGCCATGTATTTTGTTCTATCTGGGCTTCTCGAACAGCGTCCATACAGCGTGCAGCATCCGCTGGCTGCCATTGTCGGAGTTGCTTGCGTTTCGTCGCTCTATCGACCTCAATGGCTCCTCCGACGGCGGAACGTCGGATGAGTACCGAACGGGTGACAGCTTTTGGGGCTCCAGGGCTGGCGCCGACGCAAGCGCCGGGTGACAAAGACATGGTGACGCGCTCGCTCGGCACGAGTCGGGTGGCGGTCACGATCGGTCGAGGAATCGTGAATGAGGTGTATTGGCCCACCCTCAGTCGGCCACAGGTACGCGACCTCGGCTTCCTCGTCACCGGACGGGGCTTCTGGACTGAGGTCCAATACGAGGGCGACTACACGCTCGACGTACCCGATCCTTCGGCTCCTCTCCCGATGATCACGCACCACCACGATCGATTTGATCTCCGGCTACAGGCGGTGTGCAGTGTCGATCTCGATGCTCTGGTCATCGAGTACGAACTGAAGCCCACGATCGCGTCGCCCGCTGATGACGCCTTGACCCTCCACGTTCTTATTGCCCCTCATATCGGCGGCACCGGCAACGCCAATCGCGCGTGGTCCGACGGATTTGCTCTTCACGCCAGTCGCGCCCTGCAATGGCACGAGGCGACGGACGACGCGGCAGAGCACCTCGTCGTTCTGTGTGACCCGCCGCCAGCGAATGTCAGCGTCGGCTACGTCGGATTCTCCGACGGTTGGCAGGACATCAACGCGCACGGAAGAGCGACGTACGCCTTCACCGACGCGCCCAACGGAAACGTGGCGTTGACGGCGACCCTCCAGGGGTGGTGCGGTCGCGTGGCCCTCGGTCTCGCAACCACCGCAGCAGGAGCAGTGCACGTCGCCGGCGCCGCCATGACCGTTCCCACCGCGGCGGCCGTCGAGGAGTTCTTGGCCGGATGGCGCACCTGGTCGGCCAACCTTCCGGACTTCGGTGGCGACGCACGTACGGTGACTCTGGCGCGCACGTCGGCGATGGTGATCAAGGTGCACGAGGACGTCGTACATCCTGGCGCCATTGTGGCGAGTCTGGCGACGCCGTGGGGTTTCGCTCATGACGATCCGGGTGGATATCACCTGGTCTGGCCGCGTGACTGTGCCGAGTCCGCTCTCGCTCTGGCGGCTATTGGCCGGACCGACGAAGCGTTGGCCACGGCCCGCTTTCTTGCCGCTCGCCAGCTTCCCGATGGACACTGGAATCAGAACTTCACCACGGCGGGTGACGCGTACTGGTCCGGTCTTCAACTCGACGAGACCGCGCTGCCCGTTGTCCTGGTCCTGAAACTTGCCGAACTCGGCGTCGTGGAGCCAAGCGATGCGGTCCTCGCGCCGATGGTGCGTGCCGCCGTTCAGTATCTTGGCGCCAATGGTCCGTTCACCGACGAGGACCGCTGGGAGGAAAGCCGCGGGGCCAGCCCGTTCACCCTCGCCGCCACCATCGTGGCGCTCGCCGGAGCGTCGCTCGGCGGGTGGCTGAGTGCAGAGGCCGCAGCGTACGCGCTGTCGCTGGCGGACTGGTGGAACGAAAGGATCGAGGACGAAGTCTTCGTCACCGGTTCGCCGATCGACGAGATCTACGGCACGTCGGGCCACTACGAGCGGATTGCGGCGCCCGGTCCGTTCGGTCGACGCGGCGACCTCGTTGTCGCCAATAGGCAGGGTCAGCTCGACCGCGTCGAACGGCTCGTTGGCTTGGAGTTCCTCGCAATCGTTCGCTTCGGCTTGCGCTCCCCGTTCGACGTTGGGATCGTCGATACGGTGCGGATCGTCGACGGTGAACTCCGTGTCGACACGCCAGGCGGACCTCTCTACCGGCGCTATCAGAACGACGGCTACGGCGAGCACGACGATGGGGCGCCGTTCGATGGCTCGGGAGTGGGCCGCCTGTGGCCGTTGCTGACCGGCGAACGGGGCATGTATGCGGCGGCCGCCGGTGAGGATCCGTGGCCATACCTCAGGGCCATGTGCGCATCGACGTCGCTCGGCGACCTGCTTCCCGAACAGGTGTGGGATGGACCAGCTCTACCCGACCGCCATCTTGTGCCGGGAAAGCCAAGTGGGAGTGCCACCCCACTCGTATGGGCACACAGTGAATTCCTGAAGTTGCTCATGAAGGCGACGAACAACACGGACGCCGACATGATCGGTTTGGTTCGAGATCGCTATGTGAACGGACATTTGGCACTGGTCGCTCATGTTCGAGATGAGCTTGACGTCGTGGTGCGATCGGTCGACGGAGGGTGGCCCGACATCTGCGTCGAGAGTGCGATGCCGTTTCGGCTGCACGCCGGGATCGACGGCTGGCAGTCCGTTCGGGATGTCGATGCCATCAGCCTTGGGCTCTCGCGTTTCGGGGTTCGTCTGACTTCGGCCGAACTGGGCGACGCCTCGTCGATCGAGTGGACTCGCTTCGATCCCGTCTCGTCATCCTGGGAGGGACGCGATCACCAGATCAGAATCGAACGACCGTCCGTTCAGTAGTCGACGGGCCAACGCATCCCACATGTCGAGTTCTGGCATCCCAGACCAACGTATTTTTGATCATTTCAACGCAGTTTTGGCCGGTGTGGGATGCCCAATCACCCGGTCTGGGATGGCCGGGAGCGACACCTACTCAGCGCGGTAGGTGCACTGTTTGACCGTGGGCATATGCCGTTGGTCCGTCGACGCCGAAGACGGTGACGCCAAGACGACCCATCACCGTCCACTCGGTCATACCGCCCACCAGCGCGGTGTCTTCGTCGATCCCGACGAGATGCTTGCCCACCGGCGTGCGGGCCCGAGCCTGGTCGAGGAATCCGGGATTCCATTTTCCCATCTGATCGAAGTGGGGAATCACGGTGAGGTGGTCGATGAGATTGGTGCCCACCTCGGTACCGGCGGAGCGACGCCGTCCCTCGGGCACCTCGCCAGTGAGGGCCATCGCCCCGGCGCTGCACCCGGCCAGCGCCGCACCGTCGCGCCATGCCGCGACAATGGCGTCCCAGACGAGTGAGCCGCGCAGCACCCTGGCGATGTACCCGGGATTGCCTCCGGAGAGATAGACGAGGCCAACGTCGGCGATCATCGCCGCGAAGGCTGGATCGTTGGCATCATCGGCGTTGAGGACCGGAACGGCAATCGGCTCGACATCCATCGCGGCATAGTGATCGTTGCCGAGCTTCAGCCAACGGTTCACTGACCTCGGTCCCTCTTCGCCCGCGGCCGTCGGCAGAAAGGCGACGCGCGGCCGACGACCATTGAGTAAGAACCGATCGACATCGATCATCTGCGGGAGAAACTCACCGCTCCCGACAAGGGCGATCGGGCCGGGACCGGTGTTGACGGAGGAGCTCACCCATCCATCATCGTCGAGGACTACCCGTTGGCAATCGCCGCGATCTGGGTGAGGCTCTCGTGGCGGGGAGTGCCGCTGAAGCCGACGTCGTAGGTCACCCCGGTTGCACCGTCGCGACCTTGACCCACGATGTTGAGAACGGCTTGGGCCATATCCTCAGCGCGCATACCATCCTCGGCCACTCGCACCGAGACGGCCCGCAGCATCGGCGTGTCCGTTGCGCCGAACGCCAATCCATTGACCCGAATACCGAGGGCGGCGAGCTCCTTGGCCCAGCTTTCGGTGAAGCGCCACTGGGCGAACTTGGCGGCGTCGTAGCCGGTTGCGTGCAGACCGGTGATGAGCCGGTGCAATCGAATGTGTTCGGTGATGAGGTTGACGACGTTGCCGCCGTTCGGAGCAATGCGCAACAACGGAATGCAGGCTGCGGTGAGGTGGAACGTGCCAAAGGCACACGCGTCCATGGCCCGTCGAAACGCCGCCGTCTGCGTGTCGTAGTCGCCACCGGTCAGCGTCGTGTCGTTCCACACCGCGGCGTTGTTCACGACCACATCGACGCGGGGCAGCGAAACGACGGCATCGCGCACCGCACCGGCATCACCCACGTCGACGGTCATCGCGTTCATCGACGAACCCGTCGCCTCGACCTGAACGAGCGTCTCGGCGTTTCCAGCAGTATCGACATCGAGGCCAACGATGTGCGCGCCGAGCCGACCGAACGCGATCGAAGTCGCCCGGCCGATGCCGACGGCCGAACCACTGATCACGACAACGTGACCGTCGAGCCGATGTGTCAGCGCACCCACCGTCCTTCGCTGTCGAAGGCGAGGTCGGACAGTTCGCCCGGCCGAACCCAATCGTCGATGCCGAGCGCGACCGGAACTTTCTGGGCGTTCCACTTCATGACGTCGAGTGAGAGTTCGACGAGTTCCTCGGCGGAGAAGTAGGCGTGCAGACGATCGATGAGCTCGGTCGGCATGAGCGCGGGCATCGTCATCAGCGCGTCGGCGAAATCGAGGGCCGCTCGCTGGCGATCACTCAGCGCAGTGCGTTGATCGGCCGCACCAAGCGCAATAGTGCCTTCGTCGAGTCCTTGATCCCTGGCAACTGCCAGGCGAACGGACAGTCACGTGCCACAGTCGTGATGTCGGGCGCACTCCATCCGCACGATCTCGGTGGTCACCGGATCCATGGCGTTCATCCGGACGATGGCTGCTGCCAGGTCGCCAAGAGATCGACGCAAGGCCGGTGCGGTCGGGGTCCCGGCCGGAACCCGGCGAGCGCGCGTCATGGGCGATCTCGGAAGAGGGCGGTCCACGCCAGCGCCAGCCGCTGGCGCTGCTCCAGGACGAGTAAGGCACTGGTGAAATCGACGAGACCGGCATGGCCGAGATGTTCCGCCACCCGGGCGACCAACTCGTCGGGCAGCGATGCCACGTCGATCACGAAGGCATCGGTGTAGGCCAGACAGGCCCGCTCGCGTTCGTTGAACAGGGGTGAGCGAAAGGCATCACCGAGCGCCGCTGCCTTGCGCTCGTCAAACCCGGCGGCCAATGCCGCGGGCGTGCGGTCGATCAGCTCGCTCGGGCATCGCAGCAGCGCGGCGATTTGCAGGCGACACAGCTCGAGCAGACACGGATCGACACTGCCCCAGGCGCCATCCCATGCGTCGGTCAAGGCGCCGTGCACATCGGGAGCTTCCTGCAAGCGCAACGTAAGTACTGCCGCGGTCGCCGTCATGATCGACCGGGCATCTGCTTGGTGAACGTTGCTGCATCGAAGTAGTCGCGCCAGAGCGTGATGAGCCCGTCGTGCACTTCCCAGACGCCGGTGACGGGGATCTCGACCCATCCGTGAGCGAAGTGGAAGCGGTCAGTGCGCTCGTTGCACACGATCGGCCCGGTGGCCGCCTCACGATGGGTGACCCACTCAACCTCGGAAGCGGCGGCGAGGAACGGGGTGAGCGCCGCCCGAATCGCATCGGGACCGAATATTTTGGACATCGGCACGTTGTCGTATTCGCAGTTCTCCGCCACGAACGTAAGCGCGCTGTCTATGTCCTTGCGTTCGAGGGCGGCGACAAATGCTCGAACGGTCTCGATCGGGCTCACGATCGCGCTCACGATCGCGCTCACCAGGCCACCGGGAGTGAGCGTCGACCCCACAAATTGAACGGGGCAATGCGAGTCGGCTCGCCGTTGAGACGAAGGCCGGGGAATCGATCGATGAGGAGTCGCAACGCCGTGCGTGCTTCAAGACGGGAGAGTGAGGCGCCGGGACAGAAATGGTGACCGATGCCGAACGAGACGTGTCGTCGAAGTTCGTCGGCCGACCTATCGAGCCGAAAAGATTCGGGATCGGAGAACACTGAGGCGTCGCGGTTGGCTGACGCATAGGTGACCATGACCTTCGTCTTGGCCGCCAGACACACCCCGTGCATTTCCACCTCTTCGTTGTTGGTCCGGAACAACCCGAGCACCGGCGGATCAAAACGAAGGCTCTCCTCGAGGGCCACATCAACGAGCGAAGGATCGGCACACACCGCTTCCCAGCGGGCGCGTTCTTCGAGCAGGCGCATCACGCAGTTGGTGATGAGCGAGGTGGTCGTTTCGTTGCCCCCGGCGAGGAGCTGGATGAGGACCTGATGCAGTTCTGGATCGGTGAGCCGTCGGCCCTGGTAGGTAGCCACGACGAACCCGCCGATGAGATCGTTGGGAACGATTGTGCCGAGGTGTGATTCGTCGGGCTCGGTCACTCCGGCGGCGGCAAGCAGCGAACGCCGGTCATCGATGAACGTCTGGAAGTAGGCGTTGAGCTCAGCGCGGATGGCGTCGGGAGCATGAGGATCAGGACTATTGAAGCAAGCCACCAGATCATCGGACCACTGCTTGAATTGGGCGACCTCGGTGGG
>JANLQX010000175.1:0-1541 GCA_031368095.1 Actinomycetes bacterium
GCTGTGGGTCGTCCACCACGACCGCACCCGAGTGTGGTCTCCCCCTGATGCTGAGGAAGTGTGGACGAGATGTACTTGGTCTTTGGTGCAATCCAGACTGCCGGCGCCGCTGCGTCGATCGGTCAAATCGTCTCCGAGAAGCGACAACGCCGAGCCGAGCGATTTGGGGAGCGTCTTGCGCTGACCGCCGCCGACCGTCAGGACGGTACCCCGAACGCTCATGCAAAGGCTTTGTACGTCGCACTGGAGACGTCGAGCCGATCGTCCCAGAGCTGGACTCCCTCAAAAGCCCGAGAAAAGTCCTAAAGGCGTATCGGCCAACCGCAGCTCCACATTGGTTCCTGCTGCTCGACGCGTAATCGCGTAGACCCGTCATTTTGTTGCGCATGGACAGTCGGATTTCTGGGTCGAGTTTCCCGATCAGGGCATCCTTCATTCGGACTACATGTCACCGTCGTTCGGAGCTGTTGGCGTGATGTCGGTCTACGTACAGCCGGGTGACAACGAAAGCTGGCTCGACCCGCACGTGTTGGCCGAGGCGGTCGCGCCGACCGGGCGGTAGCAATGGCCTACAGCCCAGCGTGTTCGTTTCGTGCTGCGTGGATCGACCTTGTGCGCAGCGTTTCTACCGAGTGAAGGCGATCCGAATCTGCGGGAGCCGACTGCCAGGACAACTTCTTCCCTGACCTGCGAGCATGCGTTGCGCCTTCAAACAAACGAGAGCCTCTCTTATCCGCAAGATGGAGAGTATCATCCAGTATGTGGATACATCTGCCAGTCCGCCTCTTCTCCCGATCTTCCGTTCCCGTCAACAGGTGGAGCTTTTGGCGCTGCTCCTCGGTGATCCAGAGCTGGAGATCAGCCTGACCGAGTTAGCCGCACGGCTCGGCATGCCGTTCGCATCGGTCCACCGCGAGGTTGAACGAGCGACTGGCGCTGGCGTCCTCGTTTCGCGAAAGGTCGGCAACACACGGCTTGTCCGTGCCGACACGCACAGCCCGTACTTCGATGGCCTGTCGGCTGTTCTGGTGCGCGCGTTTGGGGTTCCGGCGGTTCTCGGACGGGCCGTCAGAGATGTCGCTGGCATCGCTGATGCCTTCGTCTTCGGCTCGTGGGCTTCTCGATTTGTTGGCGAGTTGGGAACACGGCCGGTACAGGACATCGATTTCCTGGTACTGGGCGATCCGAATCGTTCCGAGCTCTACGGTCATATCGAGAAAGCGTCGACACTGCTCGGTCGCGAAGTTCAAGTCACCGTCCGCGATGCCGACTGGATTGCTACCGGAACAGGGAGCTTTCACGACACGGTGACGTCGCGACCGTTGGTTCCCGTGGTGCGGTCTTAATGCTTCGTCGGAACGGCCGCGGTCACTGCATTGATTGCCGCGGCGGCAAGATCGATTGCCCAACCGGTGTCGGCTTCTGTTTTCTCGACAGGGCGATCCGGATCGAAGTACTCCGACTCGTGTCGGCCTTGACGGAACCGTTCAGCGCTTGAGGAAGCAAAAGATGTCGTGGCGTCCTGCAGGGCCGCATGCGCG
>JANLQX010000202.1:0-2247 GCA_031368095.1 Actinomycetes bacterium
GAGGTTGCCGGAAGGGGGTCGGAACGGAACTGGTAGAGTATTACATGTCGGGAAATGAGTCTCAAATAGTGATACAACAAACGGGGTGAGGCCATGTGGTGGTTGATCACCCTGGCGGCGGCCGGATTTCAAACGTCGCGAACGGCAAAGCAACACCGGTTGCGATCGCTCCTCTCGGTGAGTGGCGCGGGTTTTGTCCGCTACGTGTACGGGGCTCCGATCGCACTCACGGCCGTGGCCGTCGCCGCACTGTCGGGGGCCAGGCTTCCGTCGATCGCGGGTGGTTTCTGGCCGAAGATCGCCTGTGCCGGGTTGGCGCAGATCGTTGCCACGGTCTTTCTCATACGCGCCTTCGACGCCCGTGACTACGCCATCGGTACGGTGTTCTCCAAAACCGAAGTCGTGCAGGTCAGTGTCTTCAGCCTGGTGTTTCTCGGGGAACGCCTCACCTGGATCGGGTACGTCGCCGTCGGGGTGTGTCTCGCCGGAATCGTGCTGCTCGTCACGAAGGGGAAGCGAATCTCGCGGGACATGTTCCGGGACCGCGCCGCGCTCTACGGTCTGATCGCGGGTGGTCTCTTCGGACTCGCTGCAGTAGGAATCCGCGGCGCTTCCAAGGAACTGACGGGCGGGTCTGCGCCGGTGAAGGCCATCATCTCCCTGGCCGTGATGAACTCGATCCAAACGCTTTTGCACGGTAGCTACCTGATCTGGAAGGAGCCGGGTCAGGCTCGGCTCGCCCTGATCCACTGGCGATCCAGTGCCATTGTAGGTGTGCTTAGTGTCTGCGGGTCGGCCTGCTGGGCACTCGCCTTTGTCCTGCAGAACGCTGCCCGAGTGCGTACGTTCGGCCAGGTGGAGCTGCTGTTCACCTTCGGCGTATCCCACTTCTGGCTCAAGGAGAGGCACGTCCGGGCGGAGTATCTGGCCACCGCACTCGTGCTGGCCGGGGTCGTCGGGGTCATGATCGCGGGATAGCGCCCTGTCTACGACCGGTCGGGCGATTTGCCATGGCCGGGGACCGGTCGTAGACAGTTCGCCTATGGAGTCAAACCGGTCAGCACAGATCCTGTACACGCCCATGCAGGGGACAGTGGTGGCCGTCGAGGTGTCAGGCGGGCAGTCGGTGCGGGCGGGCCAGGTGCTCGTCATCCTCGAAGCCATGAAGATGGAGCATGAGCTATGCGCGCCTATGAATGGTGTGGTAACCGAAGTGCGGGTCGCGGTCGGAGACCTGGTGATGGAAGGCGATGTTTATCTGTTGTTCTCGGAGGGCGAGGACCAGGAGATTGTCGCTTTAGAGGAAGTTGCTGTCGATCTCGACTTCATCCGACCCGACCTCGCCGAGGTTATCGCCCGACGCTCGCTCGGTCTTGACGCCGCCCGTCCCGATGCCGTTGCCAAGCGGCGGAGCACCAACCAGCGCACCTCGCGTGAAAACGTCAGCCGCCTCGTCGACGAAGGCTCGTTCATCGAATACGCCCCCATGGTGATCGCGGCCCAGCGCCGACGCCGGTCGGTCGAAGACCTGATCGCGAAGACTCCGGCAGACGGAATGATCGCCGGTATCGGAACCGTCAACGCGGCACTCTTTGGTTCCGAGTACACCCGCTGCGTCATCACGAACTACGACTACACCGTGCTCGCCGGCACCCAGGGAGCACAGAACCACCGCAAGAAGGACCGCCTGTTCGAATTGGCCGAACGCAACCGTCTTCCGGTGATCCTGTTTGCCGAAGGTGGGGGTGGGCGACCCGGTGATACCGATGGTGTGGGTGGATCGGGGCTCGACTGCCTGGCGTTCCATCTGTTCGGACGTCTGAGTGGACTCGTGCCGTTGGTCGGTATCACGTCGGGATATTGCTTTGCCGGCAACGCAGCCCTCCTCGGATGCTGTGACGTGATCATCGCCACCAAAGGATCCAACATCGGTATGGGCGGCCCGGCGATGATCGAAGGAGGCGGTCTCGGTGTCTTTCCGCCAAAGGCCGTGGGCCCGCTCGATGTTCAGGTGGCCAATGGCGTGGTCGACATTGTCGTGGAAGACGAACCCGAAGCGGTCGAGGTCGCGAAGAAATACCTCAGCTACTTCCAGGGCCCGGTCGCCGGGTGGTCGTGCGCCGACCAGAGAACACTGCGCTCAATCGTTCCGGAGAATCGTCTGCGTGCATATGATACCCGCCTCGTCGTGGAAGGCGTCGCTGACACGGATTCGGTTCTGGAGCTTCGTCGCGACTTTGGCGTTGG
>JANLQX010000212.1:0-4269 GCA_031368095.1 Actinomycetes bacterium
GCTTGCGCACGGCCCGGAAGGCGACCTCGTCGTCGTAGTCGAGCTGGTTCGACGAATCGGCGACACCGGCGAAGCGCACGCTGGCCATGTTGTGGAACCACCAGTCCACGCGGTTCTCGGCGTCGTCCCAGTTCGGCGTCCAACCGAAGTCGGCCGGGTAGATGTCCGTGGTCAGCCGCTCCTCGAACCCGTGTAGTTGATCCGGGCCGACGAAGTGCATCTTCCCGGCCAGGCCGGTCTGGTAACCACCGGCGCGGAGGTGGTGGGCGAAGGTCGGGATCGACGCCGGCAGCTCTGACGCGTTGTCGAACGCGCCGATTGCCGAGTTGCGCCGACCCGTCATCATCGTGAAGCGAGCGGGCGCGCACAGAGGGCTGTTGCTGTAAGCCGACGTAAAGCGTGTGCCGCGTTCGGCTAACGCGTCGAGCACCGGCGACTTCACGACAAGATGCCCGTAGGCACCCAGATATGGGGCGGCCAGCTGGTCTGCCATCAGCAGCAGGATGTTGGGTCGACGTTTCATTGCTGCCCGCTCACCGCGCGTGCTGTGGCCGTGCCGGTGAGCACGGCATGGAGAGCGTCGAGCAGCGCTCGTGCCCGGCCGTCGTTCGGCTCGGGCCGCATCATGTTCGAAGAGTACGCGAAGCCGGTCCACAGCGATGGCCAGGCTCCGAAGGACGTGCCGCCGGCGCCGGTGTGGCCGAAGGCATCGTCTGGCGGACCGAGGGTGCTTGGGGTGTGGGCCAATTCGTAGCCCGTCGGGCCGAAGCGCAGTGGGCGGCCGCTGAGGGGGTCGTCGCCTTCGCTGGCCAGCGTGGTGCCGACGGCCAGCACGGCTGGATCAAGGAATCCGCCACCGCCGCAGGCCAGCGTGCCGTAGAGCCTGGCCATGGCGCGCGAGGATGCGACACCGTTGGCCGCCGGTATCTCCAGCGCCAAGACTGCGGGCTCATCCATCCGGTCGATGACGCTGCCGATCGGCCCGTAGACGTAGGCCAGTCGGGCATCGGGGTTGGGGTCCAGCATGGCCGTGAGCTGATAGTCCGAGGCCCGTTCGAGGTAGGACACGCGGCCAGCCAGTACATCATCAGCGCGCATACCAATGCGTAGGTCGAGTCCGAGGGGCCCAGCGATCTCGTCGGCGACGAATCGGCCCGTGGTGCGGCCGTCGACCCGTCGGATGATCTCGTTGCACAGCCATCCGAACGTGAGGGCGTGATAGCTCGGGGCCCCGATCGGCACCATGGGGGCCTGGGCGGCCAGCATGGCAGCGATGCGCGACGGGTCCTGGAGGTCGGCCAGCACGATCGGCGATTCGAGGCCTGGGACGCCGCCGGCGTGCGCGGCGAGCATGGCCACGGTCACCGCCTCCTTGCCCTTCACCGCGAACTCCGGCCAATATGCAGCGACGGGCGCGTGAAGGTCGAGCTGTCCGCTTTGGACGAGCAGCAGAAGCGCCGTGGCGACGACACCCTTCGTGCCGGAGTGCATCACCGTCACGGTGTCGCCGGTCCATGGGTGACCGGTACGCTTATCCGCCACCCCGCCCCACAGGTCCACGACCAGTTCGCCGTCCACGACAACCGCGAACGCCGAGCCCGTGTCCTTTCGGGTGGCGAAGTTCTCGGTGAACACGTCGGCCACCCGCTCGAACCCCTCGGCCGTGAAACCCTCGGCCGTGAAACCCTCGACGGAGCTATCCACCGAATCTCTCGGTCAGCGCTGCTTCGTAGGCGGCCAGCGACGCGCCTGCGCCGACGCTATGAGTCTTCAGCGCCTGCATCACCGAAACGAGGCAATCGTCACGCATCCGTTCGAGCGTGCGTGTGTCGGCCCCGTTGACCTGCGCGTCGGACTGTTCGACGATGCGATCGAGCAACTCCTCCGTAAGCTCCGGAACGTCCATCAGTTTCGTCCAAGGCCACTGCAACGCCGGGCCGAATTGGGCCATGAAGTGCCGCATGCCGGCCTCGCCCCCAGCGATCCGATACGTCTGGAAGGTGCCCATAAAGCTCCACCGAAGACCGGCCCCGAAGCGCACGGCATCATCGATTTCTTCGACCGTCGCGATGCCGTCGTTCACGAGCCAGAGGGCCTCCCGCCACAACGCCTCCATGAGCCGGTCGGCGATGAACCCGTCGATCTCCTTGCGCACCCGTAGCGGGCGCATTCCGAGCGCCTCGTAGATCTCTATGGCCCGGTCGATCGTGGCGACGGATGTAAGGGCCCCCCCGCACACTTCGACAAGCGGCAGAAGGTAGACGGGGTTGAAGGGATGGCCGACGACGAGCCGCTCCGGGTGGGTCATACCGTCTTGGATCTGCGAAGGCAGGAGGCCCGAGGTCGACGTGGCGAAGATGACGTCGGGCCCGGCCGCTCGGCTTGGCGTATGCAACAGGTCCTGTTTCAGATCGAGCCGCTCGGGGGCGCTCTCCTGCACGAACTCGACGCCGTCGACGGCCTGGTCGACTGACCGCACGATCGTCAGCGAACCTTCAACGGGCAGGGGGGCGTTCGTCAGGCGATGCAGCGCCCGCCGCGCGTTGGCCAGGACTTCGCCGATCTTGCGCTCGGCTTGTGGGTCTGGGTCGAACACGACCGCATCGACGCCGTTGAGCACGAACCGCGCCGCCCATCCTCCACCGATCACCCCGCCGCCCAAAAGCCCGACCCGCGTCGGCAGGCTGGTTGCGGTTGGAACGGCTTGCACTCGGGTCTCATCGTTGGCTGTCACGGCATGCAGTGTAAGGACGGCCGACCATCGGCGTGGGTTGCATCTGACGCGATTCATTGCCCCCGCCCCCGCACCGATGGGCAGCACATGCAAACGACTCAATACATCTCGATCAATACAATCTGCCGGAGACGACGCCACCCTGGCGAGCGGTCGGGGTCTGTGCTCCTCGTGGCGACAGCGCCCTCGAAGTGCGGTCTCAAACCGGCAGTTGCTTGATCACTCCGACCGTCTTACGGAAACGGCAAGGGGACGCCAACCCATCTGACTTAATCTGGAACAGGTGACGGTTCTTACTCGGACTCGCCTAGGGAGGGAACGCAGAGTCGCACGACGAGCGATATACCGTGGAGTGTCAAGACGACCCCGGACCACTCCGCGGCTCTCTGCTCGCTCAATTTCTGAGATGTATGAAGGCGCAACTTCGATTCTCGACAAGATGTGGCGGAGTTGACGTGCTGTAGCAATAGCGTGACGAAGGCGAAATTCGCGAATGAATTCCGGTAATGACAGATCCTCTTCGGACCTCCCGAACTCCGTTTGTTCAAGCACGACCGTTGACTGCCAGCTGTACGAAGCAAGCAGTCCGAGCGTCTCGCGAAATAGAATGGTTTGTATACCTACGGGAGGCGTTGCCAAGACGTCACCTACTCGACGTAGAACAGGCCGTCGGACTCGATCTCAAGAATCGTACGCCGCATGAGTGCATTGAACGGCGCTGAGAGGGACTTTGCCAGATGTCCAAGTTTGTCGCGATTGACAATACCCGCATCGAAGAGCGGAGCGAGTTTCACCGAGCCTGCCCAATCGAGAGTGGCACCTGCGTCCGAAACGTCGAAACCCTGCTGTCTCCAACGGATTAGAAATAGATGTCACACTCGTCCGATGAGCGACGGAGTCGTTGAGGTGGTCGAGCCGGATTCGGCCGGTGCCGCAATGCTCCTTCGGTTGCGAGACGCACAAGTCGTTCTCGACTACGTGCTGCTTCGTCCAATCCGGACCGTGCCGGAGTGGGAGTTGCACCTGGCGGCCTTCGCCTGCGGTCTTGAAGAAGCATCACGCCGGCGTGGCTTCGAACCACCGGTCGATGCCGTAAGTTGTTAGGCAGCGAGAGTTCTCTGAACGACTTCTACGGCGATGGATACGACCGCGCCGACGGTCGACTGCTCCTGAAGGCCGGTCCGAAGGTATTGGAGCAAAGACAATGTCAGGGTGGCGCGTTTCCCGCTGGTCACTACGGTCCGTTCACCTGGTCGAACGCCGATGAGAGCGATCGTGTCGTGTGGTGGCCGACTGACTTACCGTGGCGTGTCGGATACGTGTGGTCGTTCTGCTTTCCACCATTGGGGCTGAAGATATCGCATGGTGGAGTCCAACGGCTTTTCCTCGAGACGAACCGCAAGGTCCTCCTCGAGGCCAGTAATGATGCGATCTACCTCTGGAATGGCGTTCATTCACACTCGGAGTACTTCGCACCGGGACAGGACGTTTCAGGTGCAGTCGCTTGGACCTGCAGCGGCAGGATGGTTGTGTCG
>JANLQX010000232.1:0-1862 GCA_031368095.1 Actinomycetes bacterium
GCCGGAGCGCCGCTGCGGCTGCATCTCCGTCTTCTACAGGTGATATGCCATCGGGAAGATCTTCCACATCGTCGCCTGCCTTGTGGCCGACGCGCACGTCGACGCCATTGGCAGAGTTCACTACCTCCACCAACAACTTGCAAATGGTCTTGTGGCTGGGGCCCGCCACTCCGACACGCTTGCCCTGTGTCACCTGCTCACGAATCATGCGCGCACCCGTGTACGTCTTATCGGAACAAGGAGGACCCTGGATAGCGAGCACCGGCGTGGAAGGTTTCCGTGTCTGAACGTGGGGCCATGCTGTGGTTGGTCAAGTATCCGCGAGACTCGCCACGCATCGCCCGCACGTGGCTGAGCGGTGCGATGGCCTTCAGCACTGGTAACTGTTCGTCGCGAGGAAATCGAGATGTGTCAATGAGCATGAGGTCGCTGCTGGGCTTCTATCTGCTGATGTGCCACCTCATTCAGTGTGGCGCGTCGTCTGCAATGGCCAACCGCGACAGGGACAACCGCTCGTCGTCGGGTCGCGCGAACGCGCCTTCCGTGGCACGAGCACGCTTGGAGGAGCACACGCCATGAAAGCAGGAAAGGTGTTCGTTGCCGGCATGAGTGGCGGCGTGGTGATGTCGGTACTGATGTGGATGGCGCGGTCGCTGATGGGGATGCCCGTCAACCTCGAGCTGATGCTCGGGACGATGGTCTCTGATCCCGGCCCGACGGCGTGGATGATCGGCTTCGTGATGCACCTGATGCTGTCAGGCGCGATCGCGCTCATCTACGGCTGGGCGTTCGAGCACGTGACCCACCGCGCCGGCTGGCTGGTGGGCGCGGGGTTTGGCGTCGTGCATGCGCTCATCGCCGGGGTGGTAATGGGGATGATGCCGATGATGCACCCGCGCATGCCGAGTCCTGTCCCTGCACCCGGTGCATTCATGTCGAACCTGGGCACGATGGGCGTCGTTGCCGTGTTCATGCTGCACATGATCTACGGTGCGGTCGTCGGTGCCATGTATGGCGCCGTGCTGCACCCGCGTGGGTCCGACGCGCACAACTCTCACGTGCGCGCATGAAAGCGGTCGCGGTGGCGGCCGTAGTGTATCTCATGCTCGGTTCCGCCTGTGGCGACTCAGCGAAGTTGCCCGCGGCTGCCGGCATCGGAACGACACCCACGCTACCGGAACCGCATCACAGCCTCATCCCGACGGTCAACGTCGCAAACGCGATCGGATGGCCGCCCAATGCGACGCCAGACGCCGTACCCGGAACCACTGTGAGGGCTTTTGCGACGGGCCTCGACCATCCGCGGTGGCTGCTCGTGCTTCCGAACGGCGACGTGCTTGTGGCCGAGACGAACGCGCCGCCGAAGCCGGACGACAACAAGGGTCTCAAGGGCTGGTTCTTCAAGCACTTCCAGAAGAAGGCCGGTGCAGCCGTGCCGAGCGCGAATCGGATCACACTCCTACGCGACGTCAATGGCGACGGCGTCGCGGAACATCGCTGGACGATCCTGCGCGGTCTGCACTCGCCCTTCGGGATGGGGTTCGCTAACGGCACGCTGTTCGTCGCGAACACGGACGCGGTGGTGCGCGTACCGTATGCGGTTGGCGACACGAGCGTCGCGGAGAAGCCGCGCACGCTCGTTGCGCTTCCTGCCGGCCCCCTGAATCATCATTGGACGAAGAACCTGATTCTAACTCCCGACGGCAGTCGCATGTACGTCACCGTCGGCTCGAACAGCAACGTCGCTGAGAATGGCATCGACAAAGAGGACGAGCGCGCTGCCATCTGGGTGGTGGATGTAGCCTCGGGTGCGCATCGCGTATATGCGTCCGGCCTGCGCAATGCCAACGGAATGTCGTGGG
>JANLQX010000252.1:0-16009 GCA_031368095.1 Actinomycetes bacterium
CTCGTCATGCTCGCCGGTTTCTACCGGATGGTCTCCGGATTCCTGAACTCCACCGGTGTCCCCCTCGACCCCGACACCCCCGGCTGGCCCGACTAAGGGTCCGTGTGACCACCTAGCTACTTGCGGCGAACGGCGGGGTGAGGCAGGAAGACAGGCTTTCCCTTCTTCACCCGTTTCGACAGCACCTTCACCAGTTGCTCGTAGACCTCGTCACCGGTGATCTCGCGCAGTTCGTCGGCCATAGTCATCCAGACCGGGTTCTTGTCGCCGAAGGCATCGTCGGACTCGGTGCACCACCAATGGAACTCCTGGCCGCCTTCGCCCCAGTCGCGACGCTTCCACTCGCGCACCGTCGTGGTCACGTGGCCATTCACGTCGGTTTCGTCGGACCGACGCAGCGGTAACTGCCAGCACACCTCCGGCTTCCAGTCGAGCGGTCGCTCACCAGCCTCGAGCGCAGCGCGATGCAACGCGCACCCGCCGCCGCCAGGAAAGTCCGGCGGGTTCAAGAACATGCACGCACCATCAACCAGACGCGTGACATGCACGCCTTCATCGTTGCGAGCCGTCGGCCGTTGACGACGCGCCGCCGAGGCGTGCTTCCACTGATCGTCACGGACGCGAACGACGTTGACGGCCAGCTTGCGTCGATCATCGGCGTCGGTGAGGTGCGCACCATGTGAGCAGCAGCCTTGGCCGAGCGCGGTGGCGTCGTCGGCGAGAACGCCCTTACATCCGCGACCGAAGATGCACGACCAGTTGCTGGCGAGAAACGTGACATCGAAGAGCCACGTCCGGTCCTCCTTCGGGTCCTCGAACGACAGCAATTCGTGAAGGTCTTCGGGTCGAGCCACGCAAGAAAGGTAGCGCCCGCCAGCGCTCTTCAGGGCCGGTCAGTCGGTGAAGTAGCCACCGTCGGGGTGCAGGATCGTGCCGGTCATGTAGCTGGCGTCATCGCTGGCGAGGAATGACACGACCGACGCCACTTCATCGGGACGTCCGACGCGTCCGAGAGGGATCCGCAACGCAAGATCATTACGACGCTCTTCGGGGAGCAGCTCGATCATCTGCGTCATGTTGGTGGCGATGTATCCGGGCCCGATGGCGTTTACGCGGATCGACGCCGCTGCCAGTTCGCGCGCCGCTTTCTTGGTCAACATCCAGACGCCCGCTTTCGACACGGTGTACGCCAACGGTCCCGCATCAGGGTTCTTGGCGGCGATCGATGCGATCGTGACGATTGACCCACCGTGGCCGAAATCGACCATCTTGTCGGCACACGCCTGCATCGCAAGGAATGTGCCGGTGAGGTTCACGTCGATGACGCGCTGCCATGCCTCCACATCAAGGTCGATGAACGTGCGCCACGGCGTATCGAGGTTGGCCAGGTTGGCCCCCATCATCTTCACGTCGGCCGAGGTGTCGCCGGATCGGTAGTTGGCATGGCTGATCCCGGCGGCGGTCAGCAGGATGTCGAGACGGCCCCACGTTTGCACGGCGACCTGTGACATTGCTTCGTTGTCGGAACGACTGACGGCATCGACGATCACACTCACCGCTTCGCCCCCGGCCTCCGTGATCAGACGCACTGTCTCGGCCGCCGGTGCTTCCATCACGTCGGCGACCACCACCTTGGCGCCATCACTTGCCAGTCGCAGAGCGCTGGCGCGACCGATGCCGTTTCCCGCCCCGGTGATGACGGCGACGCGTCCGGCGAGACGACCGATGGTGAACGAGGCAGGCGTGGGAGCAGTCACCCGCATGACCCTACGGCGAGGCGCTCCGACGCCACCAGTTTCCGCGTAGCCTCGTCGCCCCGTGTTTCGAGGACCAACAGCGCTCTGCTTTCTGTCTTCCGGCATCTCCCGCACCACGCACAGCTCGCCATGAAAGCACTCTGTTTTCTGTCTTCCGGCATCTTCCGCACCACGTACAGCTCGCCATGAAAGCACTCCGCCCACTCCGCCACCGCAACTTCGCGCTGTTGTGGTCGGCCAGCCTGGTTTCGAACATCGGCACATGGATGGAGATCGTGGCTATCGGGTCGCTCCTCGCCCGCAATACATCGCGGGCTCGTGACCTCGGCATCCTCGCTGCGGCAGGGTTCTTGCCCACCGCCGTGTTTGCGCCGATCGGGGGCGCGATCTCGGACCGGGTGGCCCGCAAACCGTTTCTCCTCATCACGCTCGGCTTCGACACGGCGCTCGCCATTGTCCTCGCGGTGCTGCTGGGCACCGGTCGATGGACCCCCGGTCTGCTGTGGGCCATCGTCTTCGTCGAAGGTTGCTCCGGCGCGCTCGCCCTGCCCAACCGGCAGGCCCTCATGCCGGAGTTGGTTCCGGTCGAGGACCTACCCGCCGCCGTTGGTCTCGGCTCGATTTCGTGGAACGGCGGACGGGTGATCGGCCCACTCTTGGCCGGTGTGGTTATCGCTGCGTTCAGCACCACGTGGGCGGTGGTGATCAACGCCATCAGTTTCGTACTGATGCTGATCGCCGTCACCTTCATCGTGCTTCCGAGGCGTCCACGAATAACCCCGAGCGGCAACCTCGTCCGTCAGCTCGGCGAAGCCGCTCGCTACGTCCGTTCGAGCCCCTCCAGTCGTTTTGCCCTGCTGTCGATCATTGGGCTCGCGCTCGGTGCCGGACCATTCATCGGCCTCCTTCCCATCGTCGCCCGTAACGTGTTCAAGGGAGGTGCCGGGACGACTGCGATCTTTGTCACGGCCCAAGGCCTCGGCGCCATCATCGGCGCGCTTATCGTTCCGAAACTGAGCGGCCGATGGGGTCGCAAGCGAACGGTCGTGATCGGATTCGCGTCGTTGTCGCCGGCGCTCGCCGTCTATGCGACTGCTCCGCATGTGGCCATCGCGACCGGCGCGCTCGTCGTGATCGGGGGCGGGTACTTCTGCGTCGTCGTGTCGGGGCAGTCCATATTGCAGATGGACGCTCCAATCGAACTGCGGGCCCGCGTCCTCGCTCTCTTCAGCATCGCGCTCGGCCTCCCTTACGTTGCGGCCGTCACCCTGCACGGATTCCTCGGCGACGCATGGGGACTGCGCCAGACCCATCTCGTCATGGCCGCGATCACCGCGGTCATCGGCGCGTTGTTGGCGACTCGGGTGGTTGGCGCGCCACGCGACTCGATTCAGATGACAATCGACGGGTGAGCGTCGCCGAAGAACATCTGCAGCGGGTCCTTGCGGCCATGGCCGGCCCTGGCGCTCGTCCACGACCCGATCAACTCGCCGCCGTCGGCGCACTGGTCGATGACCACGCCCGTGTCCTCGTCGTGCAAGCCACCGGATGGGGGAAGTCAGCCGTCTATTGGGCGGCGACGTCGGCCCGTCGGGCCGCCGGTTTTGGCCCCACGCTCGTCGTTTCCCCGCTCCTCGCGTTGATGCGGGACCAGGTGAGCGCGGCCACCGCCGCCGGACTGCATGCCGCCACCGTCAACTCCACCAACCCCGATGACTGGGACGCGATATTCGCCGACGCCACCGCCGGACGACTCGACGTGCTCCTCGTGTCACCCGAACGCCTGGCCAACCCCCGGTTCGCTGGCCTGCTTCCCACGCTCATTGGATCGGCCGGGCTCATTGTTATCGACGAGGCCCACTGCATTTCCGACTGGGGGTTCGATTTCCGACCCGACTACCAGCGCCTCGCCCGCGTGCTCGTTGGGGTCGGGGCCGACACACCGGTGTTGGCCACCACGGCGACCGCCAATCAACGCGTAACCGACGATGTGGCGGGGCAACTCGGCACCGGCACGCGTACCTTCCGCGGCTCGCTGGCGCGATCGTCACTCTCGCTCGCTGTTGTCCCCGGACTCGGTGCGGTCGAGCGCTACGCCTGGGTGGCCGACGCTCTCACCACCACGGTCGGATCTGGAATCATCTACACGCTTACGGTCGCTGAATCCGAACGCCTTGCCGCCTATCTCGATTCGTGCGGGTTCGCTGTTGCGGCCTATCACGGTGGCCTTGAGAGCGGGTCTCGCGAGGACATCGAAGATCAATTGCGGGGCAACGAGTTGAAGGCCGTCGTCGCCACGTCGGCACTGGGGATGGGGTACGACAAGCCCGACTTGGCGTTCTGTATCCACGTGGGCTCGCCGTCTTCTCCCGTGGCTTACTACCAGCAGGTCGGTCGCGCCGGACGCGCCCTCGACAACGCCGTCGCCGTGCTCCTGCCCGCCGAAAGCGACGAACGGATCTGGGAGTACTTCGCCACCGCCGGCGTCCCCGACCCGGGCCGCGTTGAGCAGATCCTCGGCGCGCTTACTGATGGGGCGCAGAGCTTGGCCGGGCTTGAGACAATGACCACGATTCGTCGTGGCCGCCTCGAAGGACTCCTAAAGATTCTGTCCGTCGAAGGAGTCGTCGCCCGCAACGGAACCCAATGGATCCGGACCGACCAGCCCTGGGTCTATGACACCGAGCGTTGGGAGGCTCTCGCGGCCGTGCGGGCTCGCGAAGCCGACCTCATGCGCGCCTTTGCGGCCGGGGAGGGTTGCCTCATGCGATTCCTGCAGACTGCGCTCGACGATCCAGACCCGACAGACTGTGGACGATGCTCCGTCTGCACTGGTGTGCTGCCGCCGCCGGGCGCCGCTCCGACCGCAGAAAGAACCATAAGTGCACAAAGCTTTGTGCGCGGCCTCGACGTGATCATCGAACCGCGAAAGCTCTGGCCCAGCGGCGTGGCCAAGAGGGGAAAGATCGTCGGCTGCAACGAGGGAAGGGCGCTCGCCTTTGCCGACGATCCGGGCTGGACCGACGAACTCCGCGCCATGTTCCGTGGGCACGACTCCCCGGCTCCCCAGGCGGTACTCGACGGTCTCGTGGCCGTCCTGGGTCGATGGCGACGGGTGTGGGGTGACCGGCCGATCGCCGTCATCGCGTGTCCGTCCCTGGCCCACCCGCGCCTGATTCGGTCCGCCTGCGACCATCTCGCCACCGTCGGCAAACTCGACATGATCGATGCCCTCGGACTGTCGGGCGCCACCGTCGGCCCCGACGCGGCGTCGGGAGCCAAGGTCGGTTCGCTTCTCGCCGGCATGGCCTTGCGTCCCGACACGGTCGTGCCCCGCGGGCCGGTCTTGTTGGTCGATGCCGTGTACCGCAGCGGCTGGACCGCCACTGTCGCCGCCTCCCTCCTCCGCCAGGCCGGCGCCACCGTCGTCCTTCCCCTCGCCATCCATCGCGTGCCCTAGAAAGATTTCGCGAAAACCGGGAACCAGATACGGGAGACTCTGCCCATTGCGCTGCGCTTCTCCGCTCCGCTTCGCTGCTCGCACCAAGATTACGCGAAAACCGGGAACCAGATACGGGAGACTCGGCGTCAGAACGTTCGTCACGTCTACGTCGGAGGAGCTTCCTATGTCGTCTCGCCCCAGTTGGTTCCGCCGTCGCCTCGGAGTGGCGGCCGTAGCCGTGAGCGCGTTCGCGCCAGCGCTGGCCCTGACGCCAGCGGTGTCCGACGCCGCGAGACGGGAAGTCCTCTACCAGCAGTTCTCGTCGTGCCCGAAGTTCCTGGCCTACGTACGCGGCCTCGCTCTGCCAACGGTCGGTCCCTACGGTTTCGGGTCGGCCAACGTTGGTGCAGTACCCACCGGCGGCCCTCGAAAGAAGACCGCATCCCCGCCGGTCGCCACCATCGCGCCGGCCGCGGCGAGCGCAGAAACCGCCGCTGCGGCTGCCCCGAGCCCTACTCCCAGCCCGGCCCCGGCCGTGTCCGCCGACGCCACCTCTGGGCAGGCCAATTCGTCCTCGACGAACACCCAGGAAGCTGGGGTCGACGAAGGTGACCTGATCGAGAACGACGGGCGCTATCTCTACACCGGCGTTGGTGGGTCGGTCCGTATCGTCGACACCACCAACGGAACCCTCGTGGCCACGATTCCAGGCGCCTCGGGCGGCGAGCCGCAACTGCTCCTCGATGGTCCTCGGCTCGCCGTTATCCGTCAGCTCTTCAGTCAGTGGCCCGAGACCATCGTCGAGCGCTACGACGTGAGCAATCCGGCCGCTCCCCGATTCCTCAGTCGGGTCCACCTCGAAGGCACGCTCGTCGCGTCGCGCACCGTCGACCATCGCGCCCGGGTCGTCCTGCAAACACCGTTCGGGGCACGGATCTCGATGCTCAGCCCAGGCGGAAACTCTGCGAACGACTTGGCCGCCGCGCAACGGGCCAACCGGGCCATCGTGTCGCGCGCCAGGGCCGACGACTGGTTGCCCCGCAGCTACAACTCCGACCAGGGCGGCAATCCGTCGGCGCTGCGCCAGGCGGTGAACTGCGTCGAGATCGGCAAGCCCGCCGACACCTCGGGACTGGCCCTCACGTGGGTCGCCACCATCGATCTCGACGTACCCGACGCTCGTCTGACGGCCAGCGGATCGGGTGGCGTCGTCGGTTCCGGCAACCTTGTCTACGCCTCGGAGCGGACCCTCTACGTGGCCACCTCGGCGCAGAACACTCCCCCGATCATTCGGGCCCCGACTCCCCAACCGGGATTTGGGGTTGTTGCTCCCCGTCCGGTGGCGAGCCGCACGCTGCTCCATTCGTTCGATCTTGCCGGTCGCGATGGCGCCACGTATCTTGCGTCCGGATCAGTCGACGGACGGTTGCTCAACCAATTCTCCCTGTCGGAATTCGGCGGGGTCCTTCGAGCGGCGGTAACCACCGACGGTGCCGGGTTCGGCTCCCCGCAACAGTCCGGCGTTCGCGTTCTGGCCCGTAATGGCCGCTCACTCGATCAGATCGGATCGCTCAATGGTCTCGGTCTCTCCGAACGTATTTATGCCGTTCGTTTCCTTGGTGACCTGGGCTACATCGTCACGTTTCGTCAGGTCGATCCCCTCTACGTGATTGACCTACGCAATCCCCGCGCGCCCCGTCGTGCCGGCGAACTCAAGATCCCCGGCTACTCGTCGTATCTGCATCCCATTGGTGTCGGCCAGCTGCTCGGCATCGGTCAAGACGCCACCGATCAGGGCCGGCGCCTTGGTACCGCACTGCAAGTCTTCGACGTCTCCAATCCCGACCTCCCGCGCCTCGTCACCAAGCTCCGCGTCGGCGGACAGAGTGAGGCTGAATACGACCACCGTGCCTTCCTCTGGTGGGCCCCGAGTCGCAACGCCGTGATCCCCCAATCGACATTCGAGAACGGCCAGTTCACGGCGGCTGCCGTCGTCACCAGGGTCGACGCGGATGCGATCACCCTTCAAGGACGAGTGATCCACGAGGGGCGAAATGTCGGTCCGGTTCCTGGCCCCCCGGTCCCCGTGGTCGTGCCTTCGCCGGTCGCCACGACCCCGGCCCCCGTACCTGTCCCACCCGTGCTGCCCCCACCGCCGACGACGAGCATTTTCACCGGCCCACCATCGGTCCCCGAAGTGATCCGCCGGTCATCGATCGTGAACGGGCGACTCGTCACGGTCAGTCCGAACGCCGTAAAGGTCAGTGACTTGGCGACAGTGTCGCCGCTCTTCTACTCGACCTTCTTCGACCGCTAACGCTCAACGGCAGCGGCGCATGCGGCCGCCACTCCAGCGGCAAACCGATCGACGTCATCCGTCGTCGTGTCGAAGCTGCATACCCACCGGGCCTGGTTACGCGTGGCATCCCAGGTGTAGTGCGGACACCATGCCTGCAGCGGGTCCAGGACGGCCGACGGGAGAATCGGGAAGAGGGCATTGACGACCGTGGCGCGTTCGATGGTCACCCCGACGACGGTGCGCACCGCGGCGTCGAGCCGGGCGGCCATGGCGTTGGCGTGGCGGGCGGCATGAAGCCATCGATCGGCTTCGAACGCCGCCAGAAATTGGGCGGCGATGAATCGCATTTTCGATGGCAGCTGAGTCGCCTGCTTACGAAGGTACGGCGCACTTGTCTGCGCGCTTCGGAAGATCACCGCCTCAGCATTCATCAGCCCGTTCTTGGTACCACCGAAGGAGAGAGCGTCGATCCCTGCGTCGAACGTATGTGCACGTAGTGACACGCCGAGCGCAGCCGTGGCGTTGGCGATACGGGCTCCGTCCATGTGGACCGTCATGGCGTGACGATGGGCCATGTCGCAGATCGCCGCGACCTCGTCGACGGAGTAGAGCGTGCCCAGTTCCGTCGATTGGGTGATCGACACGACGGCCGGTTGCACATGATGGGGGTTGCCGAGGGTGTGAAGTTGGCTCTCAATGTGCTCGGGCGTGAGTTTGGCATCGACGCCCGGAAGGTCGATCAGCTTGGCCCCGGTGATCCGCTCGGGCGCGCCCGTCTCGTCGACGGCAATGTGTGCCGCAGCGGTGCAGATCACCGCACCGTATTTGGGAAGCAAGGTCTGGAGGGCCACAACGTTCGAACCGCTGCCGTTCCAAGAGAAAAGCACGTCGCTCTCGCCGCCGAGCAACTCACGAAAGGTGTCGATGCAGCGAGACGTCCACGGGTCGTCGCCATAGGCAACGGCATGGCCCCGGTTGGCCTCGGAGATGGCGTCCATCACTTCGGGAAATGCCCCCGACTGGTTATCACTGCCGAACCACCGCTCCGGCTTCGCCAGTTGCGCCAGGCGCTGAACAATGACATCACTCACCCGCCCGACCCTACCGCCACCACCATCCACCGTTGGCGAAGCGACCGCGAGCGAGAGAGGTTGCCCCCATAGACGTGACCGCGTTACCTCGATGCGTCGTTCCGAGGTACATCAGGCGGAAAAAACGAACGCAACCGGCAGGCGGTCTACGAAATGAGCCCGGCAGTAATCTGCGCGCTCAGCATCACGAGTGGTAGTCCACCGCCGGGGTGCGACGAGCCGCCAACGAGGAACAGACCCGGGAGCGGGGAACGATTTCGAGGACGTAAAAACGCAGCACGAGGCCCGTTCGACGAAGTTCCGTAAATCGAGCCACCATCAGCACGGGTTCGGTCGGCCAGATCGGCGGGTGACCGCAACTCCCGAAACGACACCTGACCACGCACGTCGATTCCCCGAGAGGCCAGCCGAGCCAAGACCAGGTCGGCGTACTCGTCGGCAAACCCTGGCGAACGCCAGTCCACCCCGGCCTCAGACGGACCGTTCGGATCGTGCCGCGGCGCATTGACGAGGACGAACCACGCCTCATGCCCACTTGGTCGCACCAACGGATCATTCGGATTCGAAATGTAGATCGTGGGATCGGCGGCGGGCCTCGGCCGAGCACGGCCGCCGCGTGGAAGGAGCCGGCGACCACGACCGAACACTGCATCGAACTCGTGGTCGTAGTGCTCCGGAAACAGGACCGTGTGATGGGCAGTCAATGGCGTCGGTCCGCGAACACCGAGACACATCACGAAGCCGCTAAGACTCGGTTCAACTTTGGCGAGAGACCGAAGGGCGGATCGCCGGTCAGTTCCGGCCCGAACCAGATCGCGGTAGAGGTGTGCGGCATCGGCATTGGCGACAACGGTGGTCGCCTCGATGTGGGTTCCGTCGGCGAGCGCCACGCCCGCGGTCCGTCCACCACGAACAATGAGTTCAACTACATCAGCGCGCGTACGGATGTCGACTCCGACGTCCACGCAGCAGTCACGAAGCACCTCGGCGATTCGACGCAGACCACCGTCGACGTACCAGGCGCCGAAATGACGCTCAGCAAAGGGAACCGACGCCAGGGCCGCCGGTGCTCGCCGTGGGTCCGAGCCGGTGTAGGTGGCGTATCGGTCTACGAACGAGACGAGACGAGGATCATCGAGGTAGTGCTCGGCGAGCGATCGAAGGGTTCGGTGCGGTGCGATCGTGGCGAGATCGCGCACCCGCACCGATTGGCGGACGAGACCCCAAGGTCCGGTGATGGCCGACTCGAGGAAGGGACTGCGAGTCACGTCCCAGATTCGGCGCGCACGGTCGTAAAAGGCTCGCCACTGCAGTGCATTTCCGCGACCAAGCTCCTCCACCGCCTGCTCGAACTCCGTCGCACCAGCAGGTGCATCGAACCATGTCCCATCGCCGAATCGATAGCGAGCGACCGGATCGAGACGGCGAAACTCGAGCACGTCCTGGCGGTCGACTCCCGCCACGCCGAGAAGATCATCCAAGACGTACGGCAGGGTCAGGAGCGAGGGGCCAGTGTCGAACGCAAACCCATTCTGGCGATGGACCCCAAGTTTGCCGCCCACCGCGTCAGCTTGTTCGCAGAGCACCACTCGGCGACCCCGCGCGGCAAGGCGAAGGGCCACTGCGAGTCCGCCAACGCCGGCACCGATCACCACGACGTCAGCCAACCGGACGACCCTTCCACACAATCGTCCCCGCTCGGTGGTCGCGCCACGAACGACCGATCAAGCCGATGAGAACCATGACGCTCGCCGGATGGGCGGCGCTGTCCACGACGTTCCCGCCCGTAGTACGTGCGCTTACTACACGGCCAAGGACTCCCCCGAAGTAACCAAGCAAGCCCCAAAGGCGCGCCCTCTGCCCGAACAACCCGACTGCCCCCAACGCCGGCACGATGTAGGCAAGAGCCAGTATCGACGACAGACCAGCAGCGCCGAGCGGGGAACCGGTTCCGGCCCAGAGGTTCTTGGTGTATCCGTCTCGAAGCAACGACCAGTCGGTGTACATACGACAGGTCGCCAGTGTCGTTCCGTCGACCACCGTGCCCCGACGGCCGGCCCGCTTGAACGCCCGAACCAGCGCAACGTCATCGAGGACGTCGCCGCGTACTGCGGCGAAGCCTCCGACCGCGGCGAGTGCACCGGCATCCATCACGAGAAACTGTCCGTTGGCAGCGGCCATGGAGTTCGGCCTTGTCCGCTCGGCCAATCGAAGGGGTAGGAGCGTCAACCACAGCCATTGCAACAGCGGCTGGACCAGTCGCTCCCCGAATGACACCGCAAGCTGTCGCGGATACGGCGACACCAGGTCAAGGTTGGTCGAACGAAGGAGCGCCACCGCTCTCGAAACGGCGAGCGGTTCGAGTCGAACGTCGGCATCAACAAAGACAATGACGTCGGCGTCCGTAACGGACCTCCGAAGTCGCTCGCATGCCCACGGCTTGCCAAGCCATCCATGGGGAAGCGCCTCTTCCCCGCCATCGATCACCGAAAGCGAGATACTGCCCGGCAAGACGGCCGACGCCAGCTGGCGCGCAACGTTACCGGTGCCGTCGGTGGATCCGTCGTCGAGCACGACGATCCGCAGTTCGCCGACGCCGGTCGAGGCAAGCAGCGACGCCACGCACGCTCCGATCGCGGCCACCTCGTTGCGAGCTGGGACGCACAGGGCCACCCGCTCCCGGCACGGTTCGGGCGAGGTTGGCGCACGACGGAGAAAACGCGTGTTCAATATAGTATGTATACTTAGTACTCCAGCGAGACCGGCACCGGCCCGAACTACGGCGCGGCCTGACACCGCGATCACGATTCCCGCCCGAGTCTCCACGTGGCCCACAGCACGAAGCCAAGCGCCGGTGTTCCAACAACCGCCACAGTCGGCCGCCGGAAGAACACCAGGAACAAGAGTGTTTCGGAGAAGAGGGTCCAGCCGAGCAGGGCCCAGCCGAGATCGTCGTGACGTCCCGGTCGCCGGGCCGGGACGACGAAGAGAAGTGCGGCGACCAGGACAAGACCGACCAAGAACCATCCGAGCGCGTTGACCACCGGGATCCCATGCAGCGACGGCCCGACGGTGTCGCGCCACACCCATCCGCCGACGCGCACCATTTGCGGATCGAGGAACAAGTCCCAGGCGACCAGGAGGGCGGCACCAAGCACCACGCCTCGACCACCCCCGCCGACGTGTTGGGCCGCCAGCAGCGCGAGCCAGCCGAACATCGCCCATGCCAACGGAACTACGACCGGCACCCCCGCCACTCGCCATCCGAGCGCATTGGTGTAGTCGTAGTGGCCGAACGGGATGCCGGTTCGAGAGCCGACAACCTCGGCGACAAAACCCCCGCCGACGCCTACCACGCCCAGCGACACCATCGCCTGAGGACCCCGACTCCACCAGGCATGGGCGACCGACGTAGCGAAGAACACCACCACTGACCATCGTGTGACCACGAGTTGCCCCGACGACGACAGCAGCGGGTAGGGGATCTGGAGCGCCAGCACACCCAGTAATCCGACGACGCCAACGGCCGGAAGTCGAGAGCGCCAGTCGTAGGCGCGCCGATGACTAGAGACTGCGGCCATCGAGCGTTCCCGCCGTCTCCAACACGCTGAAGCGGGCGAAGAGCTCCTCGGCGTACCAGCGATCGGTGACCGTTCGCGCCATCACTTCACGGTGGGCCGCGCTTCCATAGGCGAAGGATCGCAACGCGTCCGTCGAGTCCCAGAGTGAAAAGGTCCCTTGGAGGCCGATCGGTGCTTCACCGATACCGACGGTGTAACGCAGTCCCGCTGTTCCGTTCACGGCGGCAGCAACTGGGGGCGTGGCATGAGCGAATCGTCTCCAGTGCGTTGGCTTTACCCGAGCCCGCGTGATCGCGGCGACCGGACGACCCGCAATGTCGGCCCCGGCGACGGCACCGGCCAGGGGGTCGACGCCGGACCACAGACCCTTCCACGTGAGCGGCGAGAGAACCGCTGACCACTGTTCGTCGGCCCGCGCCCCCCACCGACGGGTGATGGCCGACGTCTCAAATCGCGCCAGCGCAAGGCGCGAATCCCAAACGGCGAACAGACCCCACATGTGCGGGTCGGCATCGTTCGGGGTGAACGTTTGGCCGCTCCCCGTTCCGAGCAACTTCCAGAATCGCAAGCCCTCGACGCGGGCCAGCCGCGGGCGATCAAGGGCCATCGAGGCCACCGCGCCCGGCACTCCGCTCGATGGAACGCGACGAAGGTGGATCGACGCCACAACCGTCGACACCAACGCATTCATAGGCACACGTACGACCACTACGCGGCGGTCCAGCCGCCGTCAACGATCAACGACTGACCGGTGACATAGGAACTGGCGGAGCTACACAGGAAGAGCAGAGCGCCGTCGAGTTCACCCTCGGCGCCCACGCGACCCATCGGCGTCTTCGAACGCAGCCATTTGGCTCCGCCTTCGTCGACAATCAGGTCATTGGTGAGTTCGGAATCAAAGAAGCCGGGGCACAGCGCATTCACGCGTATCCCCTTGCGAGCCCAGAGACAGGCGAGCTCGCGTGTGAGGTTCACGAGTCCACCTTTGGAAGCGGCATAGCTGGCCTGCGTCATCTGACCAGAGCTCACATGGCCGAGCATTGATGCCACGTTCACGATGACGCCGCCATTGATGAACATTGACGCATTGGCGCAGCGCTGGGCGAGCAGGAAAGCGCCATCGAGATTGATGGCCATGACCCGTCGCCACTCATCGTAAGGCTCGTCCTCGGGCCGGAAGTTGGCCGTCGTCCCGGCGTTGTTCACCAGCACGTCGACTCGGCCGAACTGACCAACGACCCGGTCCACCAGACCCTCGCATTCCTCCGGCCGGCTCACGTCGGCAGCAATCGAAACCGACCCGGGGAGCTCGGCGGCGAGCGCCTCCAGACGGTCGAGGCGACGGGCCGCCATCACGACCTGCGCCCCGGCGGCATGGAGCACGCGGGCGAAGCGAACACCGATCCCCGAAGACGTGCCGGTGATAAGGACCACCTGATCGGTCAACCGGAAAAGAGCGAAAGGATCGGCGGCCGGCGACGGCACAGGAGATGGCGAGACGGGCACCGGGCCAGGCTAGAAGAGGCCCGGCCGAACTCCGTCGTCAGCCGCCCAGCTTGGGCGGAGTCACAATCACGGTGAGACGCATGCCGCCCTCGTAGTGCCCGGGAAGGTGGCACCCGATGATCGTGCGGCCCGGCTTAGAGAACGTGGTGCGGATCTCCGCCTTTCCCTTGGCCTTGATCTCGACAAACCCTTCACCGGCCTTGTACGAATCGGCTTTGTGGCTCATGCCGGGCATAGAAGCCATCTCCTGGGCGTGAGCCCTCTGGGCCTTGTCGTCACCGAGCAACGCCTCGTGCGCAAGCGCCGAGACGTTGCGGATCCGGAACACCACCGGCTGCCCGGCCACCACGCGCACGATGCGCGGTTCGTAGCGCACCGGACCGGCGTCGATCAGTACCACCTGTTCTTTGGCCGCCTTCGTCGCCGCGGCGCTCGACGAGGGTTGGGCGAACATCGCCGTCGGGACGCTTACTGCGAGAACACCCAGGGCGGTAAAGGAACGGCGAAACATCATGGCGAAAGTCTGGTCCATCGCGCCCGATATCGCGACTGAACGCGTCTCAGCCTCTGGAGTGTTCGAGGACCTCGAACGAGAGCCCGGCCGTTTTATGAAGAGCGGCCAACAACGGCACAGCCAATGCCGTGGACGGGGTCCAGAAGCCGCCGGGCGTTGTCCTTCGGTCGACGGTCAGCAACGTCACCGCCGACGCCGCCATCATCTTCGCCGTCGATCCGTAGCCAGGATCACGATCGCCGGTGACCTTCACGGTGATGCGCTGGCCGCTCGCCGTCTGCCCGAAGAAACGAAGATCGAACGAGCCCTTCTCCTGCGCTTCCGGTGACGGTCCGTCGCCCGGTTTGGGAAGCACAAAACGGGACAGCAAACCCCGGACGGGAGGAACGATCACGGCCGCCACGAACCCACCCATGACAGCGGCGACGGCCGCCGCCTTGGCTGCTCCGAGTGGCCCACCGCCGGTGAGCATGGCCTCGTCGTAGAGAAACTCGTTGCCCCACGGACGCTCACGCAGCGCATGGCTGCGGTGGACGACTTTGGTATTGATGGCGGCCATCACGAAGGGGGCCACCCATTCTCCCGAGAGATCATCGCGTTGGGGAAGCAGGACATCGGGCTGTTTCGGCCCCGAGCGAAGGTGGGCCGGAGCCAACGCGTAGGGATTCTTCAAGACGTCGCGCAGCGCCGGATTCTTTCGTAATTCGGCGACCACATTCATCAAACTGGCCACTGTTCCCCCGCTCGCACCGCCACTCGCACCAGCGAGTCGCATCCCGATCCGGGTGCAATGTACGCCGAACAACGCCATCGCCTGCCGCTGGGTGAACCAGACCCCCATGTCCGACGGGATCGAGTCGAAGCCACAGGAATGCACGATGCGCGCTCCAGACACCGTTGCCGCCACGTTGTGCGTGTCGATCATCTCGCGCATCCACTGAGGCTCGCCGGTGAGGTCCACGTAGTCCGTCCCCGATTCGGCACATGCCTGCACCAGGTTTGACCCATGCAGCGCATAGGGACCAACGGTGGATGCGATGACGCGCGCCCGCTGCGCCAACGACCGCATGTCGCCCCGGTTGGCGGCGTCGACAACGATGTGTTCCACGTCGGCATTCGCCCGCGCTGCGGCGGCCGATAGCTTCGTTTCGCTGCGTCCGGCGATCGCCCAGCGCAGCCCCGGGTCGTTTCGCTCGACCAGTCTGGCCAGGACGATCTCGCCGACAAAACTGGTGGCGCCGAAGAGGACGACGTCGAACGGTCGATCGGGACGTGGGGTGCTCGTCATCGCTCCAGCGTGTCACTCCAGGGGTCGACGGCGCGCCCCGGTGCGTTCGCAGCACCGGGCGGCACCGGCGAGACTGCATCGGTGCCGATAGAAGCGTCCAAAGCCACCGTCCACGAAGCAATCGCCGCTGCGGTCGGTGATCGGCCGTGCATCGTGTGGCGTGGACGGACATGGACCTGGAACGAGGTGACCGATCGCAGCCGCCGACTGGCCAACTACCTCCTGTCACGCGGGGTCGCGGTGCCGACCGGACGAGAGTTCCTTGACGGACATGAGTCGGGGCAGGATCACCTTGGCATCTATCTCTATAACGGCAACGAGTACCTCGAATGCATGCTTGGCGCCTACAAAGCGCGCGTCGCGCCGTTCAACGTGAACTACCGCTACGTGGCCGAGGAATTGCTCTATCTCTTGAAGGATTCGAATTGCCGAGTATTGGTCTACGGCTCCTCGTTCGCACCGACCTTCGCCGCTATTCGCCACGAACTGCCGAATCTCGACATCCTCATTCAGGTGGCAGACGGCTCCGGC
>JANLQX010000307.1:0-1610 GCA_031368095.1 Actinomycetes bacterium
ATCGGGTTCATGATCGAGTTCACGTTGTACGGGCAGATATACGGCAGGCCCATCGACAAGATGTCGGTCTGTCCCTCCACCGTGACCAGCTGCTGCTTGTGCACGTTGGCGGTGGTGATCTCGTGCACCGCCTCGACCTCACCGGCCTGCACACTCGTCATGCGGTGGGGCGCCTTGATGTCGGCAAAGATCTTGCGCTTCAGACGCGTCGGCACGCGGTCGAGTGCTTTCGACGCCCCGATGAACGACACCCGGTCCTTGGTGTTCCACTCCCATTCCCGCTTCTGCAGGAAGCTGAAGGGCTCAGGGAAGGCATCGTTGTTGAGCGTCGTCTCGATCTGAAAGATCTTCACGCCCGATTCCTGGATCACTTTCCCCATACGCCAATTCGATGTGTGGAGCTCAGACTTGTGGCGATCCATAAACGATGTGGACCGACGCATCGTTGACACATTGTGATGATGTTTGAGGCTCTTGTAGGCAGAGAGGCCGGTGGCGGTGGACTTCCAGCCGCCGTCCATGGCCACCAGGTTGATGTTCACGTAGACGAGCAGGTCCGAATCGGCGGCTCGCTTGTTGATGATCACCGGTTCGCCGTGCGGGGTGTCGCCGAGATGGGTGAGGTTCGTCTCGTCCTCGGCATCGTGGTTATAGAGCGCACCGCTCGGCGCAAACGCGTCGTACACCCGGTCGCCCACGGCATGGCGAAGTTCGGCTTCGGTCATGCGACGATGCAGGGCCAGGGCGGCTATGAGATGCACGTCGTCGACACCCTTTCGAGCGGCGACTTCGAGCACTTCCTCGATGACCATCTGTCGAATGTCGGGCCGTTCCATCGGCGGGAGCGGCAGCGAGATGTCATCGAAGGCAATCGTCAGCTTCATCCCGGCGAACAGGAGAGCTTCCAGTGGCTCGGAGTCTCCCGTGGGGTTGGCCAAGGCGTGACGGATTGCGCCGCGCGGGTCGGCGAGTGCGTCGATCGGTTCGGGCGCGTAGATCACCCGGCTGCCGACAGGAAGCTTCTCGAGACGAAATCCCTCGCCGTGCCAGAAGAGTGTCGGTGGCGTTGAGCGATCGACCTCCAGGACGAGACCGGGCCTCGGCCCTCGTTTACGGTCGCTCATCGTTGCTTCTCCTGACGAAGGTCAAAACAGATCTTGACGCCACCTCGTCGCCCGGCGGCGAGCGCGTGATCGATGGCGTCTTCATGGCGGTGGAGCGGGTACGTGGCACTCACGAGTCGACCGAGTCGATACGACGCCACGAGTTCAAAGGCGAGGTCGAACGTCCGCCGACCGCCGGCGTTTGGTTCGATCCCGTAGGCGTAGGCGCCAACGAGGCTGATCTCTCGGTGCCACAGGGGAGTCATATCGATGGTGATGGTGGCCGGCATGCCGACGAGCACGATCCGGCCTCCGGGGCGGACAACGGCCAACGCATCGGTGATCGATTCGTTGGAGCCGACACAGTCGAACACCACGTCGGCCCCACCGGTGAGGCGCTCGATCCCGCCGTCGCCGATGGCCAGTGACTTGGTGACCGTTCGTACCGTCCGAAGCAGGGCAGACGGGTCGACGACCGATGTGGCCCCGAACAGACGGGCCAGCTGC
>JANLQX010000314.1:0-15224 GCA_031368095.1 Actinomycetes bacterium
TGGTGGTGGAGTTGCCCGATGGTGGTGACACCATCGCCATTCACCCCACCGGGTGGATTGGGTTCTCGTGGGATCACCGTGCCTTCGACGGTGCCTATTCGGCCAGTTTCCTTGCCGAGGTCAAGAAGAACCTCGAGACCCGCGATTGGGGTGCCGAGCTTTAATCGGCTCCGGCGAAAATGATCCGATGTTGAACGTCCGATGGCTCGGTCGGGTGCCCTACGAGGAGGCGCTCGATCTGCAACGGGCGTTGTTTCGCGGAACCGCTGACCACCTGCTCCTGCTCGAGCACCCGCCCACGTACACCCTCGGCGTGCGGGCCGACCGG
Organism: Actinomycetes bacterium; assembly: GCA_031368095.1. Classification (GTDB taxonomy): domain Bacteria; phylum Actinomycetota; class Acidimicrobiia; order Acidimicrobiales; family JANYDT01; genus JANLQX01. The sequence continues at coordinate 329 of JANLQX010000314.1, forward strand.
GCCAACGTGCTGGTGGAACCGTCGACGGTTGGAGCGACACTGGTGAACGCCGACCGAGGCGGTGACGTGACCTACCACGGCCCGGGTCAGCTGGTCGGTTACCCCATCGTCAACGTGGCGGGAAAGCGTGGCGGCGGGATGGCCGACACGGTGGCCTACGTGACCGCAGTGGAACAGCTGGTCATTGATACCTGTCGGGCGCTCGGACTCCATGACGTTGGCCGTCTTCGGGGCAAGAATGGGGTGTGGGTCGCTCCCTCGTCGTTGACACCTCGCAAGATCGCCGCCGTTGGTGTGCGCCTCAGTCGGGGCCGCTCGATGCACGGGTTTTCGTTGAATGTGGACCGCGAAGTACTGGCCATGTTCGAGCACATCGTGCCGTGCGGCATCGCCGATTTGGGCGTCACGTCGCTCGCCGCCGAGGGGGTCATCGTCGGCTTGCAGCAGGTCGTCGACGCGGTGGTGTCATGTGCGTCAGCGTCTCCCACCTTCGGTGGCCGTGGAGTCGATCGCGTCGACGTAGTGTGGCGCGAAAGTCCGGACGACCTCGCTCCGTTCTCTCGTGGCGCCGGTCCCGGAACCAAGGCGCTCGGACGGCTTGAACAGGCCGGGGTCGATACGGCACGTGGTCTGGCGATTTCGGAACGGAAGCCGGAATGGCTGCGGGTCAAGGCCAATATGGGCCCGGAGTACCGGGCCCTCAAGAAGACAGTGGCCGATCTGTCCCTCGTCACGGTGTGCGAGGAGGCGGGATGTCCGAACATCTTCGACTGCTGGAATGCCGGTACCGCCACGTTCATGGTGCTCGGCGAACGTTGTACGCGCGCATGTGGTTTCTGCCTTGTTGATACGAGCAAGCCGATGGCGCCCGATGCCGACGAGCCGATGCGGGTGGCCGAAGCCGTCGAACGGATGGCCTTGCGTCATGCTGTGCTCACCATGGTGGCGCGCGATGACCTTTCCGACGGCGGAGCAGCCCACGTTGCCGCGTGCGTGGCCGCCATTCGATGCCGGGTCGAAGGGGTCCGGGTCGAGGTCCTTATCTCGGATCTCAAGGGTTCGCATTCCTCGTTCGCCACGATTGCCGATGCGGCGCCGGATGTGCTCAATCACAACCTGGAAACGGTGGCCCGGTTACAGCGCGCCGTTCGACCGAGTGCCGGCTACGCCCGCTCGTTGGCGTTGCTGGCCCGGTCCGCAGCGAGAGGTCTCGTCACCAAGTCAGGCCTCATGGTGGGTCTCGGTGAAACGGCAAGCGAAGTCCGTTCAGCGATGATCGACCTGCGCGCTGTCGGGGTGTCGATTCTCACCATCGGCCAGTACCTTCGTCCCACGTCGACGCACCTACCAGTCGCTCGATGGTGGACGCCCGACGAGTTCGATGATCTGCGCGCCTACGGTCAGTCACTCGGCTTCGCCCACGTGGAGGCGTCGCCCCTGACCCGCTCCAGCTATCACGCCGCCAACGGTGCCGACGCCGTGGCGTCGAACCCGGCGCCGGTCTCGCTTGGCCGAAGTCGTTCGCTGCGGCCGCCCGGGAGGGACGCAGCGAACGAGAACGTCGTGCACTACTCGCCGTCCGCCTCTTAACCGGCGATCCCACGCCAGGCCTTGGCAGGACTGCGACCCACACGCCGTGTAAGCGTGTGGGTCCGGCCGAATCGCTAGTATTCTTGTAAGATGGAGTCAGTACAAGACGGAAGCACGAGGGTGTATCGGGTCTCATCTCGCGGTCAGTTCTCGCTGCCCGCTGCCACGAGGCATCGCTGGGGAATCGCCGACGGAGGTCAGATCGAGATCTTCGACCTCGGTGACTGCGCGGTGATGTTGCCGGTTGGCGCTTCTTCAGCGCGCCGATCGCTTGCCAGCGCCCTCACCGCCAAGCGTTATCTCGAGCACGTTCGAGGTATCGAAGACCCTGATCTGCGAGACGAGTGAACGTCGTCGTCGATGATCACTTGCTTCGCGAGGTGCTGCTCGAGCAGGAGCCGAGCTGGCTCCGGCGGTTGCGGCGGAGTGGTCGGATCTTCACGACGGGATGCTGGTACTACCGGCTCTGCTCCGCATGGCACGATCAGAGCATCACTGGATCCCTTTCGGGCCCGATCGCAGCGCTCCCGGTCGAGCTGCAGTCCGGGGTCATCGAAAAGGTCATGCGGCTGCCAGATTCGATCGGGCTCATCTCGATGCACCACCTGGCCTGGTCGGCGTCGTGTCTGGGGCGAGTGCATGGACTGAACTTGCTCGCGTCCGAGGCGCTGGCCGCCGCAGTCCAGTCGGACAGCGTGCTCGCGACTGCCGCGATCAACCTGCCACCACGGCTGCAGGAAGCCGCAGCAGCCGAAGGCATCCGGGTGGTGCGCGCGCCGGCTCGGTAGCTAGCGCCTTCGGTTCGCACGGTTGTGTGGTGCTAGAGGCGATCGGCGCGAGCGGCAAAGGTATGCCTCAGGTCTCGGATGACAGGTTGTGCGTAGGCTGAATTGATGGCGCGACAAATCGTTGTTTCTGGTGGCGCCGGATACTGGTGCGGACCTGAGGGTCTGAAACTCGACGAGTTCGTGTTGTCACTGACCGGCAAGGCAAGGCCCAGGGTCTGTGCGATCACCACGGCGTCCGGGGACTTTCCGGCTCACATCGAGAGCTTCTACGACATCCTTGGCCCGCTCTGTGAGCCTTCGCACCTGTCACTCTTTCGCCCGCCGTTGGATCCGCCCGAGCACGTCCTGAGCGGACAAGACGTGATCTACGTCGGCGGCGGAAGCACGCCCAACATGCTTGCCGTATGGCGCGTTCACGGCATCGACGCCATGTTGCGGTCGGCCCTGAACAGCGGGACGATCCTTTATGGGAGTAGCGCAGGAGGAAGCTGTTGGCTCGAGGCCGGGCTGACCGACTCTCTCGGGTTTGACGGGATGTTGCGCCCCCTAACAAACGGTCTCGGCCTTCTGCCGGGTAGCCACTCCCCACACTTTGATCGTCCCGGTCGCGTAGACGCCTACTCGGCGATGGCCGGAGTCCCACAGCAACGTTCTGGCTGCCTGCGCGGCACAGAGGTACTGGCCGCTCGTAACCGGCGATATGCAACGGTCGTCATTCAATCGACCATCGCCCAACAACATCGTCAACCGGGGGGAAGTCTGCGACGGGTCGGGGTCCGCCCCTACTTCCGCGACACACGGACTCGGGACTCATGTTCGAAGGGCGCGCAGCAGCGATACCGTGCCGTATGCGATTGACCCAGGATCTCGACAACTTGCATCCAGACACGATGCCGTTCCTTGACGAGTTCCACGTTGGTCTGCTCTCGACAACTCGGCCCGATGGGACGTTGCACGTCGTCGGCGTGGGGTTCACGTATGACCCGGTCAGTCGACTGGCGTGGTCAATCGGTGGACGCGCGAGCGTCAAGGTTCGCAACATCACGTCGGGCAGCCGGGGTGCGTTCAGTCAGGTCGAGGGAAGTCGCTGGCTCACCCTCGAAGGTCCGGCGAGAATCGTCGACGACGCCGACGGGGTCGAGGAAGCACATCGCCGTTACCGGCTCCGCTATCCCGGCCACGGAACCACCGACCCGCATCGAGTCGGGATCGTGGTGGAAGTACAACGCCTCATGGGCATTCCCATGCGCCGACCCAGCGCCTGAGGCCGACTACCTGGAGCTACGAACTCTGCACGGTCGTGAGTGGTTCGGCGATCTGCCACGGTCGGCCGTCGAGAAGGTCGGTGTTGCGGGACAGCGTTTTGTTGGCGGCGTTGGCCGGTTGCAACACCATTGTGGTGACGCCCAGGCCCGAGGGAGCGACCACCGCGTCGGGAACGTTGATTGATCCGTCGAAGGGACGATCGCGCCCGTCGGCCCACAGCGTCATACCGCCGGGGATCGACGTGAGCATGCCCCCACCGAAGCCCGGCGCACCGCTGGCCGCCACCACGCAAATCCGGTTCTCGGCGCTTCGCTCGAGGATGCCGAGCGACAACTCCCAGGGTTCGGCGATGGTGATCGGTGCCGCCACCACGTGGCATCCGGCGAGCGCCGCCAGTCGGGCCGTTTCCGGAACGATGAGGTCGTCGCCGACGATCACACCAAGACGGCCCCACGGCAGGTCGACGGTGGTGAACGCGTCGCCGAGCGCGGTGTTCCATTGGTCGTGGCGGGCGCTGGCGTGCAACTTCGGTTGACGGTGGATGATTCCGTCGGCAGTGATCGCCACGCCGACGTGTTGACCGGAAAACGGAAGTGAGGTGACCACCACGGCATCACCGCAGTTCGTCCTGATGGCCTCGACGAGGGCATCCACGGCCAGTCCGGACACGTCTTCCTGCTCCACGAGGCCACACAATTCGGGCAGCACCACGAGCTCGGCACCAGCTTGCACGGCATCGGCAACGGCGGTCCCCACCGCGTTTGGTTGCGGGCCCATCGGGACGGCGACTGCCGCCACAACCTTGGCGGCTCCAGGGGGCACGACCGACCGGCGCGTCGGGTCTTCACCGAGGCGGGCATAGAGCGACGGGCGACGCGCGGTCAGCCGACCGGTTCCGTCGGGTCGCAACGGGGCGGTGTCGTGCACATCGATGTCGGCGACGACGACCTCTTCGTCGTGACGCGAGGCCATCGCCACGACGGTCCCATCGGGCGCCACGATCTGGCTCTCGCCGCCACCGTGAAGGGCGGACGGAGGAACCTTCAACATCGCGGCGACCGACTCGATCTTCTCGACCGGGACAATCGGTCCGACCTTGTTGGCGGCCACCACCCACACCCCGTTCTCGGCGGCGCGGGCCGGAATGTGGAGCGAGGCTTCGTCGGTGGCGAACGAATTCAACGAGTTAAGGAGAAGTTCGGCCCCGCGCACGGCGAGCGCACGCGGTGGCTCGGTGATGACACCCTCCATGCAGGCGTAGAGGCCAACTTTTCCGATGGGCAGATCGAGGACCGGGTTCGGCACGGCGGCACGGGTGAAGTAGGTGTTTTCGTTGCCCATGAGAACGCTTTTGTCGCTTCGGCCGACCAGCGTCCCGAGCGGTCCGAGAAGCAGGTTCGACGTGGTGAGCGGCCCGCCCGCCGTTCCGTCCATCCGTACGCTTACATTCAGCTGCACGTAGATGGCGCGTTCGGCGGCCTTGGCGGAAACGGCGCTCACGAACGGGCCGTCGAGAGTCACGGCCACTTCCCATGCATGGGCGGCATCGTCGTACCAGGCGGCGTGGTTGGAAAACTCGGGCAGGACCACGACCTCGGCTCCCCGGTCGGCGGCCTCGTCGATGAGACGGAGGCACGAGGCAAGGTTGGCCTCCACGTCGGTCCCGGCGCAGAACTGGGCGGCGGCCACGCGAAGCTTCGTCATGAGGCCATCGTAGACAGGGCTCGCTCGATGTTCCGCTCGGCGGTACGGTGTTCCGCACAGAGGAAAGCGCCGACGGCGCTCGTTCAGGCCCAGGAGATCCACCATGCCCGATGTCGTTGGCTATCGCGCCAAGTTCGCCGCCATTGTCCCGTCCACCAACACCGTGGTCGAGCATGACTTCAACCTGCTTGCTCCACCGGGGGTCACGATCCACGCCGGACGCTTCATGATCGATCGTCCGGCGCTTTCGAACGACGAAGAGTTCCTCGATCTGATCAACCAGGTGCTCACCAACGTGGGCGACGCGGTGGCCAACGTGAAGACGTGTAACCCCGACTACTACGTGATGGGGATGTCGGCCGGAACGTTCTGGAACGGCGTGGCCGGGAACCGCGATTTTGAAGCTCGTATCCAGGGCTATACCGGTGGTGTGGGCTGCTCAACCGGAGCCACGGCGTGTCGCGAGGTCTTGACCCGTTTCGGTGTGAAGAAGATAAGCGTACTTACGCCGTATCAGCCGATCGCCGACAAGGAGGTGGCGAACTTCTTCACCGAGGCCGGCTTCGAGGTCGTCAAGAGCCGTGGGTTGAAGTGTCCGAACGCCACGGCGATCGCCGAGGTGACGGAGGCGGAACTCGTCGGTGTGCTCGAAGATATGAACACTGACGACTGCGAGGCCATCGTGCAGTGCGGGACAAACCTATCGATGGTTCGGCTCGCCGCCGAGGCCGAGAAATTCTTTCGTAAGCCCGTCGTCGCCATCAACACCGCCACGCTATGTCACGCCCTTCGCGCCGTTGGGATCACCGATCAGCAACGCGGCTTCGGGCGCCTGCTGGAAGAGTTCTAAAGCGGTGACGGATCACGTTGATGTCGTTGTGGCCGGCGCCGGGCCGGTCGGGTTGAGTGCGGCGTTGGCCCTCGGCCGGGCGGGGCGGTCGGTGGTCGTCGTGACCGATGGGCCGGGGCTTTCGACGGAGTCTCGGGCGTCCACGTTCCATCCACCGACGCTGGAGATTCTCGACGAACTCGGGCTCGCCGACGCGGCGATCGAACGAGGGCTCGTTGCTCCGGTCTTCCAGTTCCGTGATCGTGGTGGCGACGTGGTGGCGTCGTTCGATATGACTGAATTGGCTGACGTCACGAAGTATCCATATCGACTCCAGCTCCAGCAGTCCCGCTACACCCCGCTCGTCGTCGATGAGCTACGTGCGCTTAGTAATGTGCGAATGGTCTTCGATGCCCCGGTCACAGCTGTTACCCAGGATGACAACGGCGTGGTGGTCTCGGCCGGGTCGCAGACGTTCGCGGCGTCGTGGCTGATCGGCGCCGATGGCGCGCACTCGGCCGTGCGTCGCTTACTCGACGTGTCGTTCGAGGGCATGACCTACGAGGACCGCTATCTCGTCGCCTCAACCACGCATGACTTCCGAGAGTCGTTTCCCGGTCTCGCCCACGTGAATTACCTCGCCGACCCGCATGAATACCTGGTGCTGCTGAACACGCCCCAAGCGTGGCGGGCACTGTTCCCGATTCGCGACGGGGAGACCGACGAGGAGGCCCAGGACCCCATCCGGGTGCAAGCGCGCCTGCAGGGGATCGCCCCGTTGGCCGACGGTTACGAGGTTCTTCACACCACGCTTTACAAGGTGCACCAGCGAGTGGCCGCGAGCTATCGCTCGGGCCGCGTTCTTCTCGCCGGCGACGCCGCCCACATCAACAATCCGCTCGGCGGTATGGGCATGAACTCCGGAGTCCACGACGCATGGTTCTTCGTCAAGACGCTGCTTCGTCAATGGAACGGTGCCGCCGCCGCCGACGAACTCGACCGGGTAGCCGCGTGGCGCCGTTCCGTGTCCGTCGACCATGTCCAGGCGACCACCCACGGAAACTACGCGCGCCTATCAGCTACCGACCCGGTGGAGCGCGCTGCGTATCGCGACGAGATGATTGCCACGGCCGCCGATCCGGTCCGACGGCGGGCGTACCTGATGCGGACGAGTTTGTTGGAGAGTGCGCGTCACTACGCGAGCCTGCTAGGACCGTCTCATGCATGAAGTCGATCTCGCCCTCCTCATCCTGCGCGTCGCGGCCGGAATCACCATGGCGTACCACGGGTACAACAAGACGAAAGGGCTGGCCGGCACGGCGAAATGGTTCGAGTCGATGGGTATGCGACCGGGAGCCCTGCACGCTCGACTGGCTTCCACCACCGAAATTGCCGCCGGCCTCGGAATGGCCGTGGGCTTTCTGACGCCACTCACGGGCGCTGCGTTCATCGGGCTCATGCTCGTGGCCGGCATCGTGGCACACCGCAAGAACGGGTTCTTCATCTTCTCCAAAGGGGAGGGTTGGGAGTACACCATGATCCTCGGCGTCATCGGTCTCTTCGTCGCCATGGTGGGGCCTGGTCAGTACTCGCTCGATCATGCGCTCGACATCACCTTTCATGACTGGATCGGGACCGCGATCGCCGCCGCCGGTGCTGTGGGCGGGGCTGCCCTTCTCGCGGCGACGTGGCGTCCGAACCGGAAGGACTGATTCACCAGTGAGCGCGTCACCCACGCCGCAGCCGCTGGCCAAGCTCCGAGGTCTGCCCACCTATAAGCCGGGCAAATCGGCCGAGGCCACCATGGCCGAGTTCGGTCTCGACTACGCCGCCAAGCTTTCGTCGAACGAGAACCCGTTCGGTCCGCTGCCCTCGGTGGTCGAAGCCATCACCCGCGCCGCCGCCGACATCAACCGCTATCCAGACTCCGGTGCCGTTGCGCTCCGGGAAAAGTTGGCGGCATTCATCGGCGTGCCGGTGTCCATGATCGCAACGGCGCCGGGCTCGTCGGGTGTGCTGCTGCAGACCTTGAACGCCTTTGCCGGACCGGGGGCCGAGGTTGCCTTCAACTGGCGCACGTTCGAGGCCTATCCAATCTTCAGCCGTTCGGTGGGTGCGATCGACGTGCACGCCCCGTTGCGGGGTCAGGCGCTCGACCTGGAAGCACTGGCCGACAAGGTCACGGAAGCGACGCGCGTCGTCCTCATCGCCAACCCCAACAATCCGACCGGTACGGTCGCCACCGAAGCAGAGATCCGTACCTTCCTCGGTCGGGTGCGGTCCGACCTCCTCGTCGTCCTCGACGAGGCCTATACCGAGTTCATCGATGACGGATCAACCGTCAATGGCGTTTCGCTGCTCGATGACTTTCCCAATCTCCTCGTCAGCCGAACGATGTCCAAGGCCTACGGGCTCGCCGGACTGCGGGTCGGCTATGCCATTGCTCATCCCGACGTGATTGCGGCGGTCGACAAGGTGGCGGCGCCCTTTTCCATCTCGGCGGTCAGTCAGGCCGCCGCCATCGCCGCCCTCGCCCAGGCCGCGCAAGCGGAACTCACCGCCCGCGTCAACGTGATCCGCGCCGAGCGAACGCGAGTGCTCAAAGAAGTACGCGCGCTTGGCTTCGACGTGCCCCCGTCGCAGGCCAACCTGGTGTGGCTTCCGGTCGGCGACCGCACGAACGACGTGTTCTCGGCCCTCGAACGCGACGGGGTCGTGAGCCGAGCGTTTCCCGGTGACGGCGTGCGGATAACCATCGGCTCACCGGCCGAAAATGACATGGTGTTGGGAGCGCTGCGCACATTCGCGACGATCGCTACGGTGGCGTGATGGTCCTGCTCGTGAACCCGCCCTCGCTCGCCAAACCCGTGGCGGCCTATAGCCACGGTGCCGTCATCGCCCCTGGACACCGTGTTCTGCACACCGCCGGTACCGTCGCCACCCGCCCCGACGGAACCATCGCCGACACCGTCGGCGGTCAGGCCGCCGATATCTGGGCTGCCCTGTCGGTCATCTGCGCCGAGGCGTCGATGACCCTGGCCGACACCGTCAGCTATACCACCTACGTGGTCGCCGGCCACGATCTTGCGCCGGTCATGGCGGCGCGCGATAGGGCCCTCGCTGGCCACGCCGCGGCCTCAACCCTCATCGTGGTGCCCGCCCTGGCGCGTCCCGAGTGGATGCTCGAGATCGCACTCATCGCCGCCGCGCTGTAGGAGCCGGCGTTGCTTCAGACGGGCCCGCCGGGCGCCGATGACCTCCGGGTGCTTTCGGCTGACACCACGATGCCTGATCGTCGCCGTCCGCCATGGCCGACGACGGGACGGATCGTCGTGCCCCTTGGGCTTGTCTGGTCCTTCGGGCTGGCGGTGATCGCCGTCGCCTCGACCAGTCACAATCCGGAACGATTGTTCTTTGACCCGGCCTACAGCAGCGGGGACGGGAAGTGGTACGTCGGCGTGGTTTCCCAGCTGGGCATCCTCGGCTGGTCCGTTGCCGCGCTTTCGGCGGCGTGGTCGGCGTGGTTTGCCCGCCACGTGGGGCGCCCTGGCGCCGCCCGATTCCTCGGTCGGGGCGCCGTGGTGACGGCAATCTTGTTGTTCGACGACCTGTTCGCTACCCACGCCGTGGTCTCGACCGTCCTCTCGCTGCCGAAGCCGCTCGTGCAGGTTGTGGTGGTCGGCCCGACGGGCCTCTGGATCGTGCGTCACCGCGCCGATGTGCTCCGTACGAGATGGCCACTGCTGCTGGCGGCGGTCGCCGCGTTGAGCGCGTCGATCGTCGTCGAACGGCTGACCGGGAACAGCATGGGATCCCGCGCCACCCTGGCCGAGGACGGACCGAAGTTCCTCGGGATCTTGGCGTGGGCGGCGTATTTCGCGCTGACGTCGTTGGACATCGCCCGGTCGGTTTTGGCCCAAACCCACGTGCTGCGCCCCGCGGCAAACGTCGGCGTTGCGCCGGACCGTACGGGCGATCTCGCCGCTCGGTAGTTTGGCGGTGCCGTCCGCCTCTCGGGCGCGCGTCTTTTCTGGAGGAACCGCCATGGCGACCAACGACGACTTCGACCTGTCCTCTTTGTTTCAAGGGCCGGGTGCCGTGCTCTCCGGGGTTCTCGGGGTCGCCGACAACGCCCGCAAAACCGTCGGCGGGGTCATGGAGACGATCGCCACGTTGCAGCGAGCCGCCGCTGCGGTCGAAGCTCTCGTGACCCGGATGAACCGACTCGTCGACGACCTCGAGGGGCCGATGCGGGCCTTGACGCCCGACCTGGAACGATCGGTGGCGCGCGTGCAGCGTTTGTCGGCGGCGCTGGAAGGCCCAATCGATCGGCTCCTGCCTGGGCTGGAGGCGGCTGTTGGAACCTTCGATCGGGTGGCGCTCAGCCAGCTACCAGAAACCGTCGAGGAGGCCCGTCAACAGCTCCAGGCACTCTTGGAACTGGTCAGTGAGGTACCGAGACGCCTCGGACTTCTGGGCGCTCGTTCGGGCTTCGGAGCGCTACTGCCGCGGAGTCGGGGGGCCAAACCCAGCGCGCCCACCGCCATATCTCCGACTCGGCCGGTCACGGCACCGGCACGAAAGGCGCCCGCCGCCAGGTCGCAGGCTAAGGCGCAGGCCATGCCAACGAAGGCCGCACCAGCGAAAGCCAAACCGGCCGCGAAGGGCGCAACCAAGAAGTCACTGGCAACGTCACCAACGAAGTCAGCCCTGAAGGTGGCCCGGCCGACGGCCGGGAAGCGCCGACCCGGTTGAGATATTTAGGCCGTACCGTCGATGGCGGCCACGGCCGGATCGGCTTGCGTCTCCGGCACGGGCGCCAGATCGAAGAGCTTGGCGGCGGTCACGAACTCCCCGTCGGGAGCCTTTTCCGCCAGCGACTTTGTTGAACGGGCAACCGTTCCAACCAGTTTGATGGGTTCGGCTCCGGAGGCTTTGGCCGCCTTGAGCGGGCTGAAGCTAATGGACATGTCCCGGAGCACCCCTGAACCGAGGAGACGAACCTCGACCGCAGCAGTCGTGCCGAAGCGTTCCGAGCTGAGAACGGTGAAGTCCTTGCGTGTCGCCACGCCCCGGAGGCTGCCGCCCGCTTTGGCGGTGGACTTCGCCGACCACACCTCGACGGCCTTGGGAATGGGCAATGACGTGAGGAGGGCGATGGACAAAATCACCTCGTCGGAGACACCGACCCCGCCGAACGAGCCCTCCTTGATGGAGGTGACGTAGCCGTCAACGCCGGCGTCGGTGCGGAGATCCGACGGCAGCTGCACCTGGATTCGGTCCCCGCGCACGCGGATGATGAACGGCTCGGTGGCCAGTTTTCCGTTGGCGTCGGCGGAAAGGAAGCGAAGATCGGCCCCGTTCGTGGCGAGATCGACAACGCCACCGATTCGGCCAATCACCCGGGTGCCGAGGCGAACGTCGAAGGTGGTGTTCACCCGGTCGACATAGACCGCCCCGAGAGCTCGGCGAACCTGAACCGTGGGTGGCAACACCCGTTGGGGCATAGCGATGCGGTCTTCAGCGGTCGTGGCCGTGACCTTGGCGAGCTTGGTGGTCTTGGTCGCCGCACCGGCGGGGACTACGGCGCCGGCGACGAACACGCCGAGCACCAGAGTGCAGAAACCGACAAAGCGAACGGGCGTGCGGTCCAACGAGGCCTCCGGAAGAAAGTATTCAAACCGAACGCTACCCAACGATGGCGGCAATGCGGCCGAAACCGGGCAATCAGACGAGTTCGATGAGATAGCGGTCGGGAAGGTCTTGGGCGGCGAGCAGTGTCGCCGACGTTCGGGCGAACAACGCCTCGACATCGTCACCGGGTCGGGCCACGCTCATGCCGAGGCGCATGTCGACGACGAACTCCCCGTCACGACCGGCCAAGGGTTCTTCCAACCGTCCGAGCAAACGGCGGGCGACGATCGGAAGGTCCTCGGCGAACAGCCAGTTGATCGACAAAATGGCGAAGACGTCCTCGTCGATGGCGCCGGCGATCTCGATGCTTCGGATGGTCGACTCCAGCCGCTTGGCGAGCAGAAACAAACTGTCGTTGGCGGCGCGTCGTCCAAGGGTTGTTCGCTGCGCCCGAATGCCCTGCAGATCGACGAAGGACACGGCCACGGTGAGCGCGTCGGTCTTGATGCGTTCAATGGTGGCGGCCACATGCTGGGCGAAGAGCAGCCGGTTCGGTAGGCCGGTGACCCGGTCGGTCCCCGGTTCGGTGGGGGCGGGCTCGTGGCGTTCCGCGACGGCCTCGGGAGGGCGCTCGGTCGACAGGCGGCTCGGATCGGTGAAACCCTCGGCGAGCTTGGGGGGCTGCCAACTGTCGGCCCCTTCGGCCTTGCGGAGCTGATGCTTCTGGACGGGGGAAACGGGGGCCGCCGAGACGATCGGCGCGCCGGTGGAGGCAGGGGCAGGGGGCGGCGTGCTTTGAGGCGTTGGGGCTGAGGTGGGAGCCGAAACAGCCTCAACCTGTGATCGGTCGACGGCAAAGCCGACGTAGCCGACCGTCTCACCAGCGGGGCTGATGACCGGTTCGGCGGCACAGTCGACCGTGAACTGGCCGCTGGCGTGACGGAACTGGACCCTCCAGCCGTCGTTGTTCCGGTGGGCGGCGACGGCGGCAAGACGAACACTGTCAGCGTCGGCGGCACTGACGACGCGGAGCCATCCCTGGCCCGTCGTATGTTCGGGTCCGAGTCCCATGACGCGTTCCCACGACGCGCCGACGGCGATGCAGTTGCCTTTGGCGTCGAGAAAGAACGTGGCGAACGGGGTGAATCGGGCGGCGTCGAGGGCGGCCGGAAGGTTTCCGGCCGCAGCCATCTCGAGTACCCGGCTAGCTGCGGCGTCGGTCACGGCGACCGCCACGCCGAGGATCTGGTCGTCCTCGATAAGGGGTGTGGCCTTCACGTGGGCGACGACCGAAGTTCCGTCGACGCGGGCGATCTGCATGTCGGCGGCGGTACCTGTTCGCAGCGAAAGGGCCTGGTGGGCGGCACCAGCGACAGCGGGTCCGAATCCGGGAGGCAGCGATCCGGCCGAGGACCCGATGATCGTGTCCAGGTCGACGCCGAGCAAATGACGGGTGGCACCCGCGGCGCGAGCCACGGTGCCACTCGTGTCGAACAGAAGCTTGGCTTCACCGGCGTCGGTCAGCAGGCTGGCGACGGCCCACCGCGACGGCAGGTCGGGAGGGCTGGCGACACTCGACGTCGTCGGCACCGCCGCAGAATCGGCGAGATCGATAGGCACGAGGTTTCTATCGGCAGGCCCTCCGGGGGGGTTGACCGGTTTCGGCGCAAAAGCTCGTCGATCACGAACAGAATGGCGGCCATGGATACCTCTGCACACGCCGCACTCCTCATGGTCGGGCTCGGGAAGATGGGGGCCAACATGACCGAGCGGCTCCTGCTCGGTGGGCACCGAGTCGTCGCCTTCGATCGTTCGGCCGAAGCGGTCGCGGCCAGTGTGGCCAGGGGTGCGGTTGGCGCCGCGACGTTGACCGACGGCGTTGCCGCCCTTGGCGAGGGCCGCAAGATCGTTTGGGTGATGGTGCCGGCCGGCGCGCCGACGCAGAGCACGATCGACGCCCTGGCCGAGATCCTGGCCGCCGGCGACGTGATCATCGACGGCGGCAACTCGAACTGGAAGCAGACCCAGGCCCGCGCCGCCGCGCTGGCGGAGCGGGGCATCTTGATGCTCGACGCCGGAACGTCGGGCGGCATCTGGGGACTGGCTAACGGGTACTGCCTCATGGTCGGCGGGGCCGACGAGGCGTACGCCGCCGCCGAGTCGATCTTCACCACGCTGGCGCCGCCCAATGGGCTCATCCATGTGGATTCGGCCTCCGGCTCCGGCCACTTCACCAAGATGGTCCATAACGGCATCGAATACGCCATGATGCAGTCCTACGGCGAGGGTCTGGAGATCATCGCCAAGAGTCCGTTCAACGTCGACCAGGCCAAGCTCACCGACGTGTGGAACCACGGATCCGTCGTCCGGTCGTGGCTGCTCGAACTTCTGGCCACGGCGTTGGAAAACGATCCGGGCCTCGATGATCTTCAGGGCTACGTCGATGACTCGGGCGAAGGTCGGTGGACGGTCGATGCCGCGGTCGAGTTCGGGGCGCCGGCTTACACGATCGCGTCGTCGCTCTTTGCCCGCTTCGGCTCGCGTGAGGACAACGCCTACGGGTTGCGGGTGCTCTCGGCGCTTCGCAATGCGTTCGGCGGACACGCTGTGAAGAAGGCCGAATAATGGTCTCGCCGGCTTCCGGGGTGGTACCTGGTTCACCGGAACTACGGGCGGCTCGTTCGGTGCGAGGACGGGTCCTTATTGCTGTCCTCGCTATCGTTGTGGCGGCCTTCTTTGTTCTGAATCTGGTGTCGGCGCGCACCAACCAGAAGGATGCGGAACGAGCGAAGGCCCTCGCCGTGCTGGTCGCCGACGGGGCCCGGGTCTCGCAGGCCTGGACCGAGACGAGCGTGGGTATGACGGCCTCGTTTGTATCGACCGACGAGACCGACGCTGGCCGCGTCAACGACATCCGCTCGTACCTGCGGGCGCAACGGATCCAACATCTGCGCGCTGACTATTCCGACGTCCGCTTCGATGGACGTCCGCTGCCCGGTCGGCCCGAGCTGGAAAGCGGAACAGAAAACGGCAAGCTCAACGTCCGCTATCGCGACGTCCCGGGAGGCGGCGAGCTGTCCTTCAT
>JANLQX010000391.1:0-2593 GCA_031368095.1 Actinomycetes bacterium
GGCCTGGGCGTCACCGTCGCGCTGGGCCGTCACGAAGCTCAGGGCGGCTCCGGCTACGGCTTCGTCGAGCTTGGCGTGGTCTTCGAGGAAATGGGCCGCAATCTGATCTGCGCACCGTTCTTCTCGACCGTCGCCCTAGCCGCCAACCTGGCGATGGTCGTCGGTGGACAGGGCCCCGAATGGCTCCTCACCGAGATCGCCGGAGGAGGAACGGCGACTGTGGCCTTTACCGAAGCCAACGGCAAGTGGACCGAAGACGGCATTGCCGCCACGGCCACCAAGTCGGGCGATTCGTACAAGATCACCGGCGAAAAAATGTTCGTGGTCGACGGCCACACGGCCGGCTCCCTCGTGGTGGCTGCTCGCACCGCCACTGGCATTTCGCTGTTCGGGGTGAAGGGCGATGCCGCGGGCGTGACTCGCACCGCACTGTCGACCATGGATCAAACCCGCAAGCAGGCCAAGATCGTATTCGACGGGGCCGAAGGATGGCTGTGGGGCGAAGAAGGCAAGGGATGGGAGTACCTCACCAAAATGCTCGATCGTGCCGCCATCCTCTTGGCCGCTGAGCAGGTCGGCGGAGCCCAGAAGGTCCTTGATATGAGCGTGGAGTATGCCAAGGTCCGGGTGCAGTTCGGTCGCCCGATCGGTTCGTTCCAGGCCATCAAGCACAAGTGCGCCGACATGCTCCT
The DNA here is from genome assembly GCA_031368095.1 of Actinomycetes bacterium. Lineage (GTDB taxonomy): Bacteria > Actinomycetota > Acidimicrobiia > Acidimicrobiales > JANYDT01 > JANLQX01. The sequence continues at coordinate 693 of JANLQX010000391.1, forward strand.
CGAAGTGGAGTCGGCCAAGTCAGCGGCGTACTACGCCATGTGGGCCGCTTCGGAAGACAACGACGAAGTCCCCGTGGTGGCCTCACTGGCCAAGGCGTACTGCTCCGATGCGTACTTCCATGCGGCCGCCGAAAACATCCAGATCCACGGTGGTATCGGCTTCACGTGGGAGCACGACGCCCACCTGTACTTCAAGCGGGCCAAGACCTCCGAGCTCCTGCTCGGCGACCCGACGTATCACCGCGAACTGCTCGCCCAGCGCATCGGCATCTGACCGAGCCACCAGAACGAAGCATCCGAAGGGGGCCCACCGGCCCCCTTCGGCGCGTGTACGAAACGTCAACGAAGACTTAACTCTGCGCGCTCACGGTTCTCTCACGATCCGTCTATCCTTTCCCGCCACCGGTGACGGACGACACGTCCGCCACTCTCCAACCCGGCCGGGCAACCGGCCATCAAACTCCTAGGGGTAGTAGTGCACAATCGCAAAATTGCGGCAACCGCCGCGTTGGCTGTCCTCGCCGGCAGCATTGCTTTCAGCGGTACCGCGCACGCGGCTGCCAAGTCCGTCAAGTGCCCGAAGGGCCTGAAGATCGCCTTTATGGGTGCGATTTCGGGCGAAAACGGTGCCCTCGGTCAGAACATGGTCGACGGTGCGTCGATTGCGTTCGACGAGTTCAACAAGGCCAATAAGAGCTGCCAGGTCAAGTTCGACAAGACCACGTTCTTCGATACGCAGGGCTCGCCGGACCAGGCGTCGCCCCTCGCCCCGAAGGTCGTCGGCGACAAGAACATTGTCGGCCTCATCGGCCCCGGCTTCTCCGGTGAGTCCAAGGCCACCGGACCGGTGTTCTTTGCCGCCGGTCTCAACAGCGTCACGCCCGGCGCCACCAACGCCAAGCTCACGACCAACGGATGGACGACCTGGCACCGCATCCTCGCCAACGACGACAAGCAGGGTCCCGGCATTGCCAAACTGATCAAGAGCAGTGGCGCCAAGAAGGTCGGCGTCATCGACGACGCGTCGGAATACGGCAAGGGTCTGGCCGACACGGTCCGCTCAAGCCTTGGTGCCCTCAAGGTCGCCGACGACACCATCGACATCAAGGGCGCTGACTTCTCGGCGGCCGTCAACAAGATGAAGGCCGCTGGCGTCGACACGGTGTTCTACGGCGGGTACTACGCCGATGCCGCCAAGCTCATCAAGCAGATGGCTGACGCGGGCGTCAAGGCCCAGTTCGTCGCTGGCGACGGCGTCCTCGACCAGAAGTTCATCGACAACGCCGGTGCCTCGGCCGAAGGTGCCCTCGTGACCGCGACCGGCGCGCCGGCCGACGTGAACCCGGCCTTCCAGGCCAAGTTCAAGGCCAAGTTCGCCAAGGACCCGACCACCTACGCCCCCGAGGCCTACGACTGCGCCAAGGTGTTCCTCGACGCCATCGCCGCCGGCAAGACCACCCGCAAGGCCATCGGTGCGTTCATCGATTCCTACGACAAGGCGGGCGTTACCAAGCAGATCAAGTTCACCGCCGAGGGTGAAGTGGCCGGCGACGCCGTCTACGCCTACAAGGTCACGGGCGGCAAGCTCGTTCCCCAGGGCCTCATCAAGTAATCCACCGCGTGATTTCAGCGTTGCGCTGACCACGTAGAACAACGTGTGCAAGTCGGGGTGGAGCAATCCGCCCCGACTTTCGCTCGTTTGTGCCTCGACCCGCCTCCTCGTAGGCCTCGTTGTTTCCCACCACCACCAGCATGCGACCGCACACGTGCCTGAACTGAAGAGCGTATGAACCTCAAGAACTTCGGCTCCGTCCTTGGTGCAGTCGCACGGGCAGACTCATGAACGTCAAGAATTTTATTGACACGTTCTGGCCGAACACCATCGACGGTCTCTCGCTCGG
>JANLQX010000337.1:0-17289 GCA_031368095.1 Actinomycetes bacterium
CCTTGCCGTTCCAGTGCGCAAGATGCGCTCCGGCCACGTGCGACACGACGTCGACGATGCCGGGATGACGGACGAGCGACATGGCCACGTCGGAGACCCAGTGCGGAAAGTGCACGGCGAGAAGCTCGCCGTCGTCGGGCACTCCGTCGGCCGGGTAGTAGCCGGTGGCAAAGCGTTCGACCTCGGTTCGAGCCGCCTCAACCTCGGCCGAACCGACGAGGCCCTTGACGACGAGAAAGCCCTGATCGACGAACTGCGCAACGTCGGCGGCGGTGATCGCGCTGTTCCGGTCTTGCACCCCAGTATTCATGTGAACAAAGTTACCTACCAGAAGCGGGTCCGGTGTCAGCGTCTCCAACCGGGGCGTCCCCCACACGGCGGAGACGTTTCACCAGCGGGGAGGATGGGCGGAAACGGTGCCGCCATCTAGCGTTGGCGCAGTGAACCTCGCTGAGCGGTACCGGGCGTCGGACCGCCGTCATCCGTACCGAAACGACGTGATTAGCGGCGTCACGCTTTTCACCCTTTCGTTCATCAGCGATAGAGCCCTGGCCCAGCCGCAGTTGAACCATCAGAACCTCGCATTCGCCGTCGTGGGATGTGTTGCCCTTTCGTTCCGACGCCGACTTCCAATCGTGGCGTTGGCGGTTGGAACCAGCCTGCTTATCCAGGTTTTCTTCGACGCTGGTCGCGACGCCAACGTCGAAACAATCCTCTTCTGGTCGACGCTCTACACGGTAGGAACGCTCGAGACGCCGGTACGGTTCGGACCCCATTGGCTGCGCCAGCCGGATCTGGGGAGGAACACGTCGCGCCTCGTGGCGGCGGCGGCCCTCAGTGTCAGCTTCGCCGTGTTCGTGCGGCGCGGTGGGTTGGTCGATGCCACCAGTCCCGATTCGTTCGTTTCCAACGCTTTTGCGGTACTGCTGGCGATGTTCTTTGTCGGCTCGGCCTGGTTCATCGGCGAGCTCGTTCGAACCCGCCGCGAAAGCGACGCGGAAGTAGCCCGCCAGAACCTGGAACTCACGTCGCAGCGCGAAGAGAACGCCCGGCGGGCGGTCCTGGACGAGCGCGTTCGCATCGCCCGGGAGCTCCACGATGTCGTGGCCCACCACGTGTCGCTCATGGGCGTACAGGCGGGTGCGGCTCGCCTTGCGCTCCGGCAGCGTCCAGAGCGAGCCGAAGCGGCCCTCAGCGACATCGAGCGATCAAGTCGCCAAGCTGTGTCGGAGCTCCAGCAACTCCTTGGTTTCCTTCGACAGGACGAATCTGATTCGATCGCCCCGCAACCGACGCTCAACGACCTTGCTTCCCTCGTTGCTGATGTCGAACGAGCCGGCCGCCCGGTGCACCTCACCCAGGGTGTCGTCGACGCGGTGAACATCGCCGCCAGTCTTCAGCTGACCACCTATCGAATCGTCCAAGAAGCACTCACGAACGCGTTGAAACACTCGACGCAGGCGCCCATCGACGTGAGCGTCTCCGCTTCCGGCGACGGGGTTGTCGTCTCCGTGGTCGATCACGGACGTCCGCTGCTCCCCCATCGGCAGAGCGGCAACGTCGGACACGGTCTCGCCGGAATTCGCGAGCGCGTGGCCTTTCATGGTGGGCATCTTGTCGTTCGGCCATCGGCTGACGGGTTCAGCGTCGAAGCGACACTTCCGAACGTGGTGACACAATGACCGTGCGAGTGATGCTGGTCGATGATCAGTCGATGATCAGGGCAGGCCTCCGGATGATCCTCGAATCCACCGACGACCTCACCGTCGTGGCGGAGGCCGGCGATGGTGCAACAGCGATCGTTCAGGCTCGTGCGGCTCGGCCTGACGTGATCTTGATGGACGTGCAGATGCCCGTGCTTGATGGCATCGAAGCGACTCGACGCCTCTGCGCCGAGGACCTACGTGCACGTATCATTGTGCTGACCACGTTCGAGCGCGACGACTATCTCTTCGGTGCTCTCGCCGCCGGCGCGAGCGGCTTCCTGTTGAAGAATTCCCCTCCCGAAGACCTGCTTCGAGCCGTACGAACGATCGCCAGCGGCGACTCCCTACTCGACCCGGCGGTGACCCGTCGGGTGATCGAACGAGTTGCTCTGGGGGCAAAGTTCGCCGACGGCACTGCTGCGCTCTACGACCTGAGCGAGCGAGAGCGTGAGGTGTTCTTCGGCCTGGCGCGGGGGAAGTCCAACGCGCAGATTGCGGGCGAGCTCTATCTCGGTGAGGCCACGGTGAAGACGCACGTGTCGAACGTGCTCGCCAAGCTGGCGATCAAAGACCGGGTACAGGCTGTTATTTACGCGTATGAACAGGGCGTGATCGCACCGGGCTCCGACTGACCCTGCTGACCCCAATAACGCTGCTGATCATCCACCAGGCGACGGCGAAGGCGGCGTTTCCGGCGGTGTTGCCGAGTTGCTCGACCCACTGCAGCGTCCGTGTCTGATCGACCGACGCCAACCTGGTGAGTCCAAGCACCGTCACAAAGTTGACCACCAACAGGACCGCTGCGACCAGGAGTTGTCGACGTCGTGCGGCCTTCACTCCGAGGACGATCACGGAAAGGTCGCCGAGCGTCATGAGGGCAATCATCGGAATCACCCACGCCCGGCTCCAGTCGGTCGCCGCCGAGAGTACGAATGCCAGCATGCTGGTGGCAGCACCTACCGTCAGCGGGACGCGCCAGAGTCCTCGGCTCGGTGAGGTGGCCTCGGTCTCGGTGTAGTCGAGATGGATGAGCGCCCATGCGATGAGCGCGAAGCCCCATGCCAGGAAAGGGAAGAGCGCAGCGTCGAGCCACTTGAGGTCAGGACCGTCGAAGGCACGGATGAGCTTCCATGTCGCTTTGGAGGCGCCTCCCACCGTCACGCTCAGTCCGCCGGCGATGGCGACCGGGTACATCATCGGAACGATGCGCCGAACGGCCTGCGCCAGAAACCAACACCCGATCGCCGTTGCCGCAACGGGCATGAAGTCCTGAAGCGCCAAGGGCACCGTCTCGAGTTGGGCAAGCAGTTGGGCAAGCACGGCGGCAGCGAACACGGCGACGAACACTAGAACGCCGCGATCCGCGGCGCCGGGTCGCGTGTGCGCGGCGAGCGGACTGGGCGAGTTCACGCGGTCGTGGGTACGGTCAAGGCCATGGACTTCGCCATTCCCGACGACATCGCCGCCACCATTGTTGCCCTTGATGCGTTCATCGACGCCGAGATCAAACCGCTGCAGGCCGCCGATGACAACGAACGCTTCTTCGATCATCGGCGCGAGTGGGCCCGGACCGACTTCGAGAACGGTGGGGTGCCTCGTGCCGACTGGGAGGCGCTCTTGCGCGAGATGCGTCGTCGGGCCGACGCCGCGGGATGGCTACGACTTGCGCTCCCCGCCGAGTTCGGGGGCCGCAGCGCGTCGAATGTAGAGATGGCAATCCTGCGCGAGCACATGGCGTCAAAGGGTCTTGGACTCCACAACGATCTGCAGAACGAGTCGTCGGTCGTCGGCAACTTTCCTACGGTGCTGATGATGCGCGACTTCGGCACCCCGGCGCAGGTTGCGGCGTGGATGCCCGGCTTCCTCGACGGGACCCGGCGCCTGGCCTTCGGTCTGACCGAACCGAACCACGGCTCTGATGCCACATACATGGAAACCACGGCGGTGCGAGACGGGGACGAGTGGGTCATCAGCGGCATGAAGCGCTGGAACTCGGGGCTCCATCACGCCACCCACGACATCATCTTTGCCCGAACGTCCGGTGAGGCCGGCGACCCGAACGGCATCAGCGCGTTCCTCGTGCCGACGGATGCACCCGGCTTCAAGGTTGAGTTCTTCTGGTGGACGTTCAATATGCCCACAGATCATGCCGAGGTGTCACTCTCCGATGTCCGGGTAGGTGACGACGCAGTATTCGGAACCATCGGAAAGGGCCTCGATTTAGCCCAGCACTTCGTCCATGAGAACCGTATCCGCCAAGCTGCGTCATCACTTGGAGCAGCGCAGTACTGCATCGATGAAGCCGTGGCCTATTCCAATTCGCGCATCACCTGGGGCAAGAAACTGTCGACCAACCAAGGCATCCAGTTCCCTCTCGTTGAACTCCACTCCGAGGCGGCGATGCTGCGCCAACTCGTGCGCTACACCGCCTGGATGCTGGACCACAAACACCACATGGAGGTCACCCACCTCGTGGCCATGTGCAACTACCGAGCCAACCGCCTCGCCTGCGACGCCGCCGATCGCGCCATGCAAACCTGCGGCGGCGTGGGCTACTCCCGCCACATGCCCTTTGAACACATCTACCGCCACCACCGCCGCTACCGGATCACCGAGGGATCAGAAGAGATCCAGATGCGGAAAGTCGCGCAGAACCTATTTGGGTTCGGCCGGAAGTAAGCGCACGTATGGACTCCGATGAGCTGGTGGTTGAACGACGGGGCTTGCCGACCGTATTGCCGCCGCCGGCCGGGTTTGATTGTTAGGAACTGCTGCGGAAGTCGGGTCGGTCAGGAAGACGCAGTCCCGGTGGTCAAGGTGCCATTGTCGAGTTCGATGAGGCGAACCGACGGTTCGGCCGAACTGCGTCGTGGGTGTCAGCTCGGCCGGGCCAAGACGAAAATGTCACCGAACGTGAAGGATCGCGTTGCGGTCGGCGACTCGACCAGCGAGGCGCGCCGGGGGTTTCGGGCCATTCATAGACGCCGTCGTCAGCGCCAAGTCGCGGTGGATGGTGGCGAGACCATCGACGGTCGAGACGTCGCCGGGTGCACCGTCTGGGTGGTCGACCGCTGTTGTCGCGATGACAATGCAGCCGTTGGTCAACGCCAAGATCTCAACGGCGCGTGCTTGGGACGGCCAGTCAATGATCGACGAGGTCACGATGTCCCAGAATCCGCCGCCATTTCCACTCGGATGGGGTCGGGCGACGATCCGGTTGATGTGGCGATGACCCGACACCCAGGCAATCACGTTCGCATGGCGGTGGAGTACTTCCGCCACCGGCTCGGCGAGGAGGCGGGCCTCTTCGGTCGGATCACTCCCACCGAACTCGTTGGTCAACGAGTCGAGGCCGTGGTGCGTCACGATCACTACCAGTCGCGGCAAGGCCTCCACGATCTGAGACTCGAGCCAATCGAGTTGACGCCGTCCGACGCTGCCCTCAAAGTGCCCTGCCGGATGGTTGGTATCGAGAACGACGATGCAAACTTCTTCGAGGTCGTGGGTGTAGTTGCCGGCCTGCCCGTCGACGAATCCGTGGTTGGGAATCTCCGCTGAGGATGCGATATGCGCACGTATGAATTCATCGCTGGTGATTGCCCGCCGGCCGGGGTCCGATCTAACGGAGCGAGTGGTCGCGCCGAGGTTGTACGCCTCCGGGGTCTCGACGTAAGCGCGCAACGAGTCTTCGGGGAGAAAGCCCGGCGGCATTGCGTCGGCCTTCCGGTCAGACAGGGCGATCATCTCTAACGCCATCGTGGTGAACGCCGTGCCCTGGCGCATCACATCGTGGTTCCCAAGGACCGCGAGCCAACCGATGCCGAGCCCGGCCGACACGATCGGCTCGTTCACCGCGTCGAGCATGCCGGGATACGACGGAAGACCACGGTCGCGTTTCCACGGATCGTCCACGTCGGGCTCGGGGCACCAGAACCCTGCGCCAGCAAACTCGCGCGATTGCACTCCGTCATAGGGAAGGTGCACCGTTCCTCCATCGAGCAGGGCAAGGTACGCGTCGAGTTCGTTGCGCTGAGCGTTGTCTATGCAGTCGCCGGTCACGAGGGCAAAGTCGAACGGTGATCCCGACAGCGGCCCGATGGGTGATGCCGCAATCGTCGCCACCATCGAGGCCACGGCATGTTGCGTGAGCAGCTCGTACGGACGGTGCATCGGCGTCACCGCCCGCCACCGCCGATCCTCGGTGAGCAACTGACACGCCTCGGCCCGGGCGGGCGAGGAGGCGTCCATCACGTGCAGATCGGTGAGCTGCACGAAGCTGGCCAAGACACGAGCTCCACAAAGCGAGGACGGCGCCGCGTCACCGGTCAGATCACTGCGCCACTCGTGCACCGGGGTGTTCACGAGGCGGCCGCGACCACGGTTGCGTCGTTCGCCGTCACCCTTAGGTGCACGCTCACTCCTGGACGAAGTTCGTCGGCGTCGCGACTCGGTAGGTCGCACAGGACCAGATGGCCCTGCGCCGTAACGGCATCAATACGGGCAACTGGGCCGAGGAACGAGTGCGAACGCACGGTGGCAGGAATACCACCGGACTCTGGTGCTCCCGGGGCGAGCTCAACCCCGACGACCTCCGGACGCACCAGCATGGTGGCGTTTGCGCCGTTGGGGAGGTTGGACGAGGCGCACGGCAACATCACGTCACCATAGGCAGCGGTCGTTGCGTTGCGCACAACAACGGGGAGGCGGTTGATCGTCCCGACGAAACTGGCTACGAACTCAGTAGTCGGTCGACGATAGAGCTCTGACGGCGTCGCCAATTGTTCCAAACGGCCACCGTTCATGACGCCGACGCGATCGCTGACCGAGAGCGCCTCTTCCTGATCGTGGGTGACGAACAACGTGGTGATCCCGACGTCGAGCTGCAGTCGCCGGATCTCCTCGCGCAATTGCACGCGCACCTGAGCGTCAAGGGCCGAGAGCGGCTCGTCGAGGAGCAAGATACGCGGTTCGATCGCCAGCGCTCGTGCCAGCGCCACGCGTTGCTGCTGCCCACCGGAAAGTTGGTGCGGGTACCGATCTCCGCGCCCGTCGAGCCCGACGAGAGCGAGGAGCTCAGATGCTCGCTTCGTGCGCTCCGCCGCATTCCGTTTGCGCAATTTGAGACCAAAAGCGATATTTTCAGCGGCCGTCATGTTCGGGAAAAGGCTGTACGCCTGAAAGACCATTCCCATATCACGATGGTTGGCGGCTACTCGCGTGAGATCGCGTTCGTCGAGCAGGACCCGACCGGAGTCGAGTCGCTCGAAACCGGCCACACTGCGCAGCGCGGTGGTCTTCCCGCAGCCACTCGGGCCGAGAAGACTTACCAGTTCACCGGACTTGATGGTGAGGTCGAGATGGTCGAGAGCGCGCACCTCCCCATAGGTCTTGACGACATCAATAAGCGACAGCATTGCCACGAGGTTCCTTTAGCGGCCAGCGGCCCCGGTGATGTCGACTGCAGCACTGCGGCCGACGCGTTTGCTGATGGCATTGAGCACCAGCAGGAAGAACCAACTCACCGCGAACGCGAGGAGAGAAAGGGCGGCGGCCCCTTGCGCTTCGACCCGTCCGGCACCGGCGAGGTAGATGGGGAACGTGTTGAAGAGCAGCAGGCTGGCAATGGTGAACTCCCCCATCACCACGGCGAGACAGAGGAACACGGAGCCGAGCACCGCCGCCCGCAGATTGGGCACGACGACGTTCCGAAGGACTTGCCCCCAGGTTGCCCCCAGGCCGCGGGCGGCCTCCGTCAACGTGGCGAGATCGATCGCCCGCATTCCTGCGTCGAGGGAGCGAAAGAGGAAAGGCAGACAGATCACCACATAGATCGGCACGAGGAAGAACGGACGCCCCACCATCCATTCGGGCCATCCTCGGGTGAGTTGGGCCACTCCGACAACCAGAATGATCGGCGGGATGACATACGGAAGGATCGACACTATTTCGATCAATGGACGAGCACTCGGCACCTTCAGGTGCATCCAGAACACCGTGGGCAACATGAGGGAAAAGCTTGCTATTACTGTGTACACGGCTATCTGAAAACTCAGCCAGAGAGGCGCTCCGATGTCCTGGCTGTGCAAGATGGAGCTGTAGGCCGTAAACCGGTAGCCAAGCTTGTTGTAATTGATGCTCGACACGAATGTCGCAACCAGCGGGCCAAAGAAGAACAGCGCGCCGATGATGATCCACACGATCTTGCCGATCGGCGGCCGAGGCCGATCGACAAATTCTGACGTCATTTGGACCACCGAGCGGCCCGCTTCTGCAGCCACAGGTACAGGCTCATCGCCACCACCACCACGATCAGCATGCCCGTGGCCAACGCCTGGCCCAACTGGGCGTTGTCGGCTGTCACGTTGCCACGAAGGAAACTGCCAATCTTCACTGGGACGAGCCCGACCTGCCCCGAGGTCAACGCCGCCGCCGTGGCGTAGGCGCTGAAGGCATTTGCGAACAACAGCACGAAGGCTCCGAGCACGGAGGGCAGAAGAATCGGCAACCCGACATATCGCCAGAACTGCGCGTCAGTGGCACCGAGGTTGGCTGCGGCCTCTCGCCATTGCCGCCGCAGACCCTCGATGGCCGGCGTAATCACAATCACCATCAACGGAATTTGAAAGTACGCATACACAATGACAAGTCCGGCAAAGCTGTAAATCTTGAACCCGGGGTACAGCGACCACCCAATGGCGTTGAGCAGCTTCGTCACCATGCCCGTCACCCCTAGGGTCGCAATAAAGATGAACGCCAACGGCACACCACCGAACTGCGAGCCGAGGCCGCTGAAGGTGAGCATGGCACTTCGCAACCACCGCGGCCGCGCCAACGTGAGGACGGAGTAGGCGAGGACGCCGCCGAAGATCACCCCGACGGCGGCGGAGAGCAAGCTGAGCGCGATCGATGTCCGGAAGGAGACCACGTACTGCCGAGCGCCCATGTCCCGAATGTTCTGCAGCGTGAACGAACCATCCGAGGTTCGGAACGCCCGGAACAGCACGGCCGCAGCAGGAAGGACGAGTACCGCGAACGTGTACGAGATGAAGGGTGCCAGGCCCCACCATGACCGGTTCACCGCTCGTCGCCGCGGGGGCGAGCCGGTCGGGGGAATGACCAATTCGCCCGTGGGCACCGACGCCGCAAGACCGTCGAGCGTGTCGCTCACCGGCTACGCGCCGAGCGCTGTGGCCCATTCCTTGGTGACCATCTCCTTGGCCTTCGTCGTCTGTGCCAGGGTCGGGAACTTCACCTTCGCCATCGTGGCCTTGTCGGGGAGTTGGGCGGCGAGAGCCGCTGGCACCTTGCCCGCCGCGACCAGTTCGTTGTACCGAGCGGGGAACGCCGCTCCTTTCAGCCAAAGGAGCTGGCCTTCGTCGGAATAGAGGAACTCAAGCCACAGCTTGGCGGCATCCGGATTCGGGGCGAACTTCGAAATAGCCTGGCAGTAGTAGCCGGCAATAACACCGTCGCTCGGCACAGAAGTGACCCAGTCGAACTGTCCGGCGAACTTCTTCGCCGCACCCACGTGGTTGTAGTTCCAGTCGAGCACGATCGGCGTTTCTCCGCTGGCGACCGTCTGCGGGCTCGCCGCTGTCGGGTTGAAATTGCCCGACTTCTTCAGCTCGGCGAAGTACTTGACGCCCGGCATCACATCATCGAGCGAGCCACCATTGGCAAGCGCGGCCGCCCAAACGCTGAAGAATGCTGCGCTGGCCGACGTCGGGTCGCCGTTGAGCGAGACCTGCCCTTTGTACTTGGGGTCCTTGAGATCGGCGTAGGACTTCGGTACCCCGCCTTTGGCCACATCGGTGCGAACACCGAGCGCCATCACGCCGTAGTAGTCGCCGACCCACATCCCGTTCGGGTCCTTAAGATCAGCCGGGATCTTGTCCCAGTAGGTGCCCTTGTACGGCTGGAACAAGTCCTCGGTCACGCCCTGCACCGCGAATGCCGGTCCGACGTCAACGGTGTCGGGAGCCCGCTTCTGACCCTTGGTCGCCTTGATGGCATCGAGTTCTTCCTTCGACGAGATGTCCGGCGACTGGCTATCGATTTTGATGCCGTACTTTTTGGCGAACGTGTCGAGCATCTCGCCGTAGTTAGCCCAGTCCCGCGGCAGGGCAATGACGTTCAGCTTGTTCCCGCCCTTCTTCGCCGCCGCCTGCAGGGCCGACGTCGACGAAGAAGCGGACTTCTTCGTCGCCGCGCCAGCACTGGCGGCGAGCAACCCGGGGAAAGCGGCGAGCGCACCGGCAGCGGCGCCCACTCCGAGGAAGCGTCGACGGGACACGCCGTTGCCCTCGTCGTTGATCTCATTGTCGACGTCATCAAACGTGGCCATGTCATGGTCCTTTCACAGGGGGGATGAGCCCGGAATCCGGGTTGCCATCGGACTGTGCCACAGGGCATCGAGCGCAGATCCAAGGTTGACCATCACTTCACCGACTGTTGGGTCGAACGTCCGGAACAGTTCGCGTGCTGTTCAGAGTTCGCCCCGGTGGGACGTCCCGTAGCCTCGTGCCCATGACGTGGATGGACGAGATGACGGGACTGCGGATGCCGGCCGAACACGAGCCGCACGAACGAACGATCATGGGCTTTCCCTGTCACGAAGTGCAGTGGGGTGATCACCTCCTCGATGGCCAGATGGCATGGGCCGAAGTGGCCCGAACGATCGCCGACTTCGAACCGGTAACCATGCTCGCTCGACCCGACCACGTCGAGCTGGCGACAGACCTCTGCGCGCATAGCAATATCACCGTCGTCGAGATGGACCTCGACGATGCCTGGCTACGCGATATCGGTCCGATCTATGCCGTGGACGCGAGCCGGTCGAGGCGGGTCGGGGCCGATATGATCTTCAACGTGTGGGGGCATCTGTACGAGGCGCGAGGCGCTGACGACCGCGTTGCGTCGCAGTACTGCGGACTGCGCAACGAGTCCTCTGTGCGCATACCGTTCGTGCTGGAGGGCGGATCCATTGCGGTCGACGGCGACGGCACGGTGTTCGTGACCGAGCAATGCCTGCTCAACCCAAACCGCAATCCGACGATGAGTCGGGCGACGATCGAGTCCAATCTCCGGGCCACGCTCGGGGTCTCAACGGTCGTCTGGTTGCCCTACGCCATCGACGATCGCGACACCGACGGGCACGTCGATTTGGTGCTGGTGCCGGTGCGACCGGGCGTCGTGCTGTGGCAGGGATGCGACGACCCCCATGATCCCGAGCACGAGCGACTGGCCATCTCGCGCCGTTGCCTCGACGGCACCGTTGACGCCAGGGGTCGGGCCACGCAGATCATTGACCTCCCGACGCTCCCCTGTGCCGACGTCTGGGGCGAACGACTCCCGGTGCCCTACGCCAACCTGTACCTCTGTAACGGCGGCGTTATCGTCCCGGTGACTGGTCACCCCGCCGACCCCGACGCACTCGACACCATCGCCGCTGCCTTTCCCGAGCGGCGCGTCGTGGGGGTGCCCGGCGAGGTCATCGCCTACGGCGGCGGCGGCCCCCACTGCATCACCCAACAAATCCCGGCGTTGAATATCTGAGGGGGATCAACCGCCGCGGGCGTCAATCTCGGACTGAGCCTCATCGACCAGTTCGCGCAGGGTTCTTTCAATCAGGGCCGTCACGCGGGTCTGAGTGCGGGTAGTGACTGTCGGGTGTGCGTCCTCGAAGCGAAGTTCGAGTTCGAGTTGGCCGTTGACGGTGATGGCCAACGGGTAAGGCTCGTCGACCGACTCAGCGGCGAGAACTCGAAAGTAGCGATCAGACCCGACTTCTGATGTCACACTTTCGATACGTAGCCGTGGGGCCGAGAGGATGGGCGACCATCGGCCACGATCCGGGCGTCCCGCAGACCCGAAATGCAATACCTCCCACTTTTTCGTGACTCCGTGCCCAACTTCAACCGCATCGGAAAGTCGATCAAACTCACCGAGGACCCATGTGTCGAGTCGATCGGCGGCCAGTTGCAGGTCTTTCGCAATCCGTTCTCTCGGTTGTTTCACCGTGAGCATCGGTGCGGGCGAGCGAGCGAGATCACTTGCGTAGCCGAGGGTGTCGAGGGCAACTCGCTCGATAAAGTCGACGAATCTCTGCCGATCACCACGATCCGCTGCCGCCAACGCATCGAAGTATCCACGTCGCTCGTCCTCGTAGATGAACAGGGGGATCGAAGCAGCACGCAGCAGAAAGATGCTCGCCAGAACGCGGGAGACGCGTCCGTTTCCGTCCTGAAACGGATGAATGGCGACGAACGCATAGTGGGCAAAGCCAGCTTGCAGAATCGGGTGGGCGGCGACGAACTCCGCCGATCGCAGCGTCTCCACCAATCGCCGCATTTCGAGCGGCACGTCATCGACCGGGCAATACCAGTGCACCGATCCGTCGGCCTGTTCAACGTTGTTCGGATCAGTCTTGTAGGCACCCTTTTCGAGCGGCCGATCGAAGGCCACTCGGGCGCCGTCCACGGTAGCGACAACGCGAACTGTTTCCTGCGGTGTGCAGACAACGGCGTGAAGGTTTCGTATCCACACCTCGCTCAACGACTCGGCACCGCTAGCGATGTCCAGCGCCATGTCAAAGCCTCCGATGCTGGCCGCAACGAATGCTTCCGCCACTGAACCTTCCGCCTGGCGGACCACAGGCTGCCAGTTGATGGCGTGTTCGAGAACCGACTGGGTAAGGCCACGACCGGCACCGTGCAGTCCTTCGATCGCTCCTGAATTCAACGCTGCTGCAACGATGAGGGAACGACGGTGCGGCGGGGCAATCAGTTTGTCCGAATTGATCGGTGACGCCTCTCGGAGCCGCTGAAGAAAACCGTCCCAGAGGTATTCGTTCACCCGAAGATTCGCCCAGACATCGAACGAAGCGAACGGTTCGTACCTTGCGCCTTGACCCTGCTCGCCGGAAACGTCCACCCGTCCAGTCTTGCCGACGGCACACGTCGACGCGTGACCGCTTGTACAGCCATCGGCGGCCACCGGTGTTTGGCGAGAATCGTTGGACTAATGACATTGACGCCATCGTCGCTCTTCGACAGGCTGGACGCATGGCCATTGCGAACACCCGGCGAGACGTGGTCTTCGTGGTGTTCCCCGGTTTCCAAAGCCTTGACCTGACCGGACCCTTCGAGGTCTTCGGCGGCGTGAACGATCTTCTCGGGAACGAGCGAGCGGGAAAGCCGGCCTATCGCCTACGGGTGGCTGCATCCACCAAAGGGTCGGTGACGACCGAGCGGGGTCTGCAGATTCACGCCGAGGTAGAGCTCCGGCACGTGCGCGCACCGCTCGACACCTTGGTGGTGGTCGGCGGTTTCGGTGCCGTCGACATCGCCACCGATGACCCGGCGTTGATTCGCCACGTCGGCCGCCTGGCCGCTTCCGCCCGACGAGTCGTGAGCATTTGCACGGGAAGTTTCGTGCTTGCCGCGGCCGGCGTTCTCGACGGACGCACCGCATGCACCCACTGGGCGCGAGCGTCTCTCCTCGGCCGACGATTCCCCAACGTCACCGTCGATGGAGAGTCGCTCTATCACCGTGATGGCAACGTGTGGACGTCCGCCGGAGTCACCGCCGGCATCGACCTTGCGCTCGCCCTCGTTGCCGAGGACCATGGTTCGGAGATCGCCCAGACCGTGTCTCGTTGGCTCGTGATGTTTTACCGGCGCCCCGGCGGACAGTCCCAGTTCGCAATGTCGGTCCGTCACGGCACAAGCGACCGAGACGCGCTTCGTTCGGTGCAGGAAGCGGTCACCGCGACACCGGCAGGGAACCATTGCCTCGCCGCACTGGCATCACGGGCGTCGATGAGCGAGCGGAACTTCCTACGCGTCTTCACTCGCGAACTGGGCGTGACCCCGGCCAAGTTTGTCGAGTCGATCCGGGTGAACGCCGCCTGCCTCGCATTGGAGACGACCGCCGCCGGGATCGACGCCGTTGCCCGCGAGGTCGGCTTCGGCACGACCGAAACCATGCGTCGCACGTTCATCCGCGTCAAAGGCGTCGCTCCGAGCGACTACCGCGCCCGCTTTTCCCGCACCACGTCCTGAACTGTCACCCGAGAAACGAGTCCCTCATGCAGATTGCCGCTGTCCTCTTCCCGCGCCTCACCGCCCTCGACATCATCGGTCCGTACGAAGTTTTGCAACGACTTCCCAATGCAACCGTCACGTTCGTCGGCCACGAGCGGGGCGAGGTTCGTACCGAAAACGGGTTTCTCGGGCTCACCGTCGACGCCACGTTTGCCGAGGTGATGCAACCCGATGTGGTCATCGTTCCCGGTGGCGCCGGCACGCGTATGTTGCTCGACGACGAGCCTCTGTTGAACTGGCTAAGCGCCGTCCATCCGACGACCCGGTTCACGACGAGCGTATGCACCGGCTCATTGGTGCTTGGCGCCGCCGGTCTCCTGAATGGGCTCACCGCGACCACTCATTGGTCCGTGCTCAATGACCTCGAAAAACTGGGAGCGATCCCGACCTCGGAACGCGTCGTCGAGCATCTGGATCAGAGGATCATCACGGCCGCTGGGGTGTCGTCGGGAATCGACATGGCCCTTCGTCTGGCCGAGTTGTTGGTCGACGCAACAGCGGCCAAGGCCATGCAGCTGATGGTCGAGTACGACCCGCAGCCGCCGTTCGACTCCGGCTCGTTGGCCAAGTCGTCGCAAGAGACCGTGGAGCGCGTCATCGAATACGCCCAGCTCAAAAGCTGAGCTGGCCTCTACGCCGGGATCGGCGCGGTGCCCTTCACACTCGTGCGGAACATCTCCCGCCGTACCCCGGTGTAGTCGTTGAGCGCGTTGTGCTGCGTTGATCGGTTGTCCCAGATCGCCAGCATGCCTGGCTGCCATCGAATGCGACACGTGAGGTTCTCGTGCGCTGCGTGCCGGTACAGGAACGCCAGCAGCCCAGCGGACTCAGTGGCCGACCACCCGTCGATCCGTTGGGTGTAGGTGGGGTTCACATACAGCACTTCGTCGCCGGTTTCCGGGTGCCGGGTCACGAGCGGATGGACTTGGGTGGCGTGCGCGTCGGCTGATGGTGTGACCGCCATCGAGGATTTTCTAGCTACCGATTCGAGATACCCGCCGGTCCCGTAGGCGGGACCGGCGGAGTGCACTGCTCGCAGACTTCGGAGGGTCTGCGCCATACCCTTTGACAGCGACGAGAACGCCCGCGCCTGGTTGGCCCAGACGGTGTCGCCACCGGCCGAAGGAACGTCCCAGGCCTGGAGCAGCGTGTAGGTCGGCGGGGCGGCGAGATAGGACAGGTCGGTGTGCCACGCGTTGGCGAAGTTCAACTCGTCAGTCGCCTCCTTCACCACGCGAATGACGAAAGGTCGGTCGGTGAGCGGGGACACGAACGGCGTGGTGTCGCGCCCACCGAGCGCATCGGTGAGGCGTTCGAGATGATCGAGAGACAGCTCCTGCTCATGCAGGAATACGACCTTGTGAGCATTGATATGTGCACGTAGTTGAGCCACCTGTTCTTCGCCGTAGGTCGACGAGAAGTCGAACCCATCGATGTCGGCGCCGAGCGCCCCGGCTATCGGTTCAGCAGTAACCGTCACTTGTGTCTCCTTCGTCGTTCCACGTGGGCCAGCTCACTCGCTTGGGCCAGCTGGCTTCGGAAAACCAAGGCTGTGCTGGCCCACGACGATGAGCGTAGAACCCGCGGCACGGTCGCGCCCGTCAGACTGGGGCAATGTCGACTTCGCGAACCACCAACGTTGAGATCGGGACCAGTCCAGCGGCGCCCGGGCACTACGACTGGGACGATCTCCTTTCCCGGCTGCAGTCGTTACTTCGTCTGAAGACCACGCCCATCGGCATGAAGCGTTTTGCCACCGCCGAGGAGATGGAAGCGATCCCGAAGATCCGTCGGCCTCGGCAGGTGCACACCACCGACCAGATCGTGGGCCAGGCGGCGCGCCTCGGTTGGACCGTTGGCATCACCGCCGATGATCTCGCCGGGCCGCAATGCTCCACCATCGTCGGCTTGACTCCCCCGACCGAAGACTGGCTCAGTGGAAAGGCGATGCGGGGCGTGTGGTTCGAAACACTCGAAGACTCCGCCGCCCACCAGGACGCGCTTCAGTGCGCTCCGTTCGGGGCCCACGCTGCACTGGCGGTGTCACCGCTTGCCTCGAAGCGACTCGACCCGCCCGACATCGTGCTCGTCTACGCGACACCCGGGCAGATGATTCTGCTCATCAACGGCCTCCAATGGTCGGGATACAAGGAACTCCAATGGGGATGCGTCGGAGAATCATCGTGCGCCGACTCGTGGGGCCGCGCCCTTGCCACCAACGAACCGTCCGTGTCGATCCCCTGCTTCGCCGAACGACGCTACGGCGGGGTGTCCGACGACGAGATGCTCATCGCCATGCCGCCGCGATTTCTTCCCAAAGCAATCAGCGGCATGGAAGCGCTCTCGCGCAACGGTTTGCGCTACCCGATTCCGCCCTACGGTCTGCAGTCCGACGCCCGTGCCGGACTCGGAGCAAGTTACCCGGACCGCGCCACGGGCGCGGCAACGAACTAAGCACTTCGCTCGATGCTCCACATTCGAGTTGTCACGCCGCCGGAGCTCTCGACCCTCGTCATCGAGGTCGTCGACGCCACACCAGCAGCACACAACATCGTCATCATCCGAGGTGCCGCGCGTCGGCCGAGCGGTGATCTCGTCCAATTCGACATTGCCCGCGAAGCAGCCAATGTCGTGATCGGGCAACTCCGCCAAACGGGCGTTCACCGCAGTGGTTCCATCGCCGTTGAGCGTATTGATGTGGCGCTCTCCGACGTTGCGCAGGGTTCCGAAAGGGTGGCGCCTGGCGAATCCACCGAGGCCGTGATTTGGGAGGAAGTCGAGAGCAAGATGCGGGATGACGGAACGCTCACGGCAAGCTACGTCGCAATGATGACGGTGGCGATCATGATCGGCGCCGTCGGGATTCTGACTGACAGTCCTGTCTTGATCGTCGGTGCCATGGTGGTGGGACCGGACTACGGACCTTTGGCGGCAGTCACGTTTCACCTTCATCGCAGTCGCTACTTGAAGAGTTACAAGGCGCTTCGTACACTCACGATTGGCTACCTCGCAGGTCTGTTCGGAGCTACGACTCTGACCGTTGGAGTCCGGCTCTTCGGCAACGTCCCGGCCGCCTATACGCGAGGTCTTCGACCCCTGACGAGTTTTGTCAGCCGACCCGATGGGTGGTCCGTGATCGTCGCCCTCCTCGCCGGCATCGCCGGGATGTTGGCGTTGACGGAAGCAAAAGCCGGAACCATCGTTGGCGTTCTCATCTCCGTCACCACCATCCCGGCGGCATCGAACCTGGGTGTTGCGCTAGCGAGCGAACGGTGGGGAGAATTCGGCGGAGCGGCTGGTCAATTGGCTCTCAACCTGGTCCTCTTGGTGGCCGTCGGTCTGGTGGTCCTACGCGTCGAGCACTTCGTCGGCCAACGACGAAGTCATGCTGGGGCGATCTCGTAGCGAATCGGTAGACGCTTCGGTCCCCCGACGAACAGCGTTGACATGTACTTCGCCTCGCCCGCCAACTCGACATT
>JANLQX010000388.1:0-9871 GCA_031368095.1 Actinomycetes bacterium
CATCGGTGGTGATCACGACGTCGGCGACGGGCAGTCCCGCCTCGTCTTGCAGCGTGACGGTTCGGGCGCCGCGCTCGTCGGCCGCTTTTGATGCCAGCGCCGCCAGCGACGGTGAGCTCCCGGCGAACGTGAGTGTCAACGGGATAGCCAACGCGGCCGTGGCCGCAGCCGCCGCAACCGCCACGCGAACCTTGGACCGACGGCCCGCCCGGGCGGCGTCGAGGGCAATCACGTTGGCCACCCTCGTACTCATCGGCGCCGGGTGGGCCTCGGGATCGCTCCGTGTGGTGAGATCGATGTCGGCCATCGCTCCCGACGTGCGAGCGCGGATGGCGTCCCACGTGGATGACGGCACGGGTGCCTCCACGGCGAGGGCGGCGGCGGCCACTAGATGACGGCCAAGTTCAACTTCGTAGGCCGGGTCGTCGCCTATGTGCGCGTCGACAAAGTCGCGCTCCTCGGTGTCAACAGCATGCACGGCATACGCAGCGATGAGATCGAGCATGGCCTCGCGGTCCTGGGGGTCGGGGAGGATCATCGCGTGCCAGTCGGGAATTGGGTGGATACAGGTGGGGACGCCGTTGCGCGCTGATCGTCGTAGGCCCCGAGAATGTCGTGGAGTTTTCGAAGCGAGCTTCGGATGCGTCCTTTCACGGTGCCTTCGGGGAGACCAAGGATCTGTGCTGCGCCTCGGTAGGTATGACCCTCGAAATAGGTGAGTTGCAACACGCGACGTTCGGCATCGGGCAGCGCGAGAAGCGCTTCACGAACCGCCTCGGCCTGGGCGATGCCGAGAAACGCCGCGTCGATCTCGGGCGGCGGCACCGCCGGTTCGGTGGCCACGCGGTCCTCGCGACGCTTGCGCGCCTCGCGGGTCCGGATGATGTCGACGGACCGACCGTGCGCCTGGGTCAGGAGCAACGTCCGGAGGCTGCCACGCGATTGATCGAAACGTTCCGGGTGGTCCCACAGCCCGACGAAGACGTCTTGGACCACGTCCTGGGCCAATGCTTCGTCGCCCAGTACCCGCCTTGCCAGCCCGGCAACGACCGGCGCATACCGTCGGAACGCTTCCGCCAGTGCCGGATCGTTTCGCGACGCGACAGCGGCGACCAGAACGTCGTCAGGCGTGTCAGCGTCGAGATTCATACGGGTGTTGTTCGTGGCCAGATCGCCATTGGATCACCGCTCGTCAGTTTTGTTCGGCAAGCTCGGTAGCGTACGCGTCAATGGCAACGTTTGTGTTGGTCCACGGAAGCTTCCGTGGTGGTTGGTACTGGCAGCCCGTCGCCGATCGCCTGCGGGCTGGCGGCCACACGGTGTTCGCCCCGTCGCTCGCCGGAATGGGCGAACACGCCCACCATGCACCGCTCCTGGCCGCAGCCGGGCCACTGCCGCGCTCGGTGTGGGTTGAGGATGTGACGTCGCTGATCGAGCACAACGACTTGATCGACGTGGTTCTCGTCGGCCATTCGCTCGGCGGCGTCGTCGTGGCCGAGGCGACCGACCGACTTGCGGCCGGGCGCATCAGCATGGTCGTGTACCTCGACGCTCCCGTGCTTCGACCGGGCCAGTCACCCGGTGATTTGTACGCCGCCGACGGTCCGGGGCCCCGTCCTGATCCGGGCATGTGGGCTCCTCCGCTCCGGGTCAACGTCGACGAGATCACCGATCCCGTTCGGCAACGCTGGATGGTCGAACGACTCTGTCCGAACCCCGTCGGCCCCGGTCTCGGACCGCTTCAGATCATCGACCCCGCCCGGTTCGCGCGGCTTCCTCGACGGATTGCGTTCTGTCAACGGACGCCCGGGGCATACCCCTCGGCGCGTAGTCGCATCGAACTTGACACTGCCGGCGTGTCGTATGACCTGCTCGACGCCGGACACGATGCCCCGGTCAGCGCGCCCGACCTCGTGGCGGGTTGGCTCGCGGCCCCGGCCGACAGCAGGATCAGTTGATGCCGACCTTCGCCCACGACGGGTTCACTATCTTCTACGACCGGTCCGGCGACGGTCCCCGACTGCTCTTCGCCAACGGGTCGGGGGCGTCGATTGCGACAACCGAACCGATGCTCAATGGCTTTCGTCGACACTTCGATGTGGCGGTGCACGACCAGCGTGGCTTAGGCAGGACCGGTCTGCGACAGCGCGAAGACTCCGGCGACGATCAGCACAGCTTAGGCAGGACCGGTCTACGAGAGCGCGAAGACTCCGACGAGCGCTGGGAGATGGGTGACTACGCCAACGACGCGTTGGCGTTCGCTGACCATCTGGGCTGGGACGAGTTTGCGCTGATCGGCATCAGCTTCGGTGGCATGGTGGCCCAGGAGGTCGCCGTTCGAGCGCCTCACCGGGTCACCCGCCTGGCGCTGCTCTGCACCTCATCCGGAGGGAACGGCGGCTCGTCGTTCCCATTGCACACGTTCGGCGACCGACCGATCGACGAACAGCGCGACCTCGCGCTTCGGTTGACCGACGGACGTTTCACCCCGGCGTGGCTCGATGCGCATCCGTCCGATCGGCCGTTGGTGAACCAACGACGACTGGGGAACGCTCCACCGCTGTCTGAGGCTGAGCAGACCGGCGAACGACTTCAGCTTGAGGCCCGCAGCCGTCACGACGTGTGGGACCGTCTTAACGCCGTCACGTGCCCGACGCTGGTGGCCAGCGGCCGCTACGACGTGATGGCCCCACCCGACAACGGAAGGGCCATCGCCTCACGTGTTCGCAACGCCGAGTTCCGTCTCTACGACGGCGGGCACGCGTTCCTTGCGCAAGACCCGTCGGCTCGGCGAGATGTACGCGCCTTCCTCGCCGGGGCAACACTCGCCCCCTGACCGGCTTTTCGCTACAACGACACAGGGGCGTTCGACTCCGCGCTGGCGTAGGCGGTCAGCACCAGTCGAACGGCCTCGACGCCGTCGGCTCCAGTGCAGATCACCGGGCGAGTACCGGCAATGGCGGCGAGGAAGTTGGCCACATGGGTGGTGTGGGCCGGTGGCGCGTTGAACAAGTGGGTCGTAACGTCCGTCAGCATCCCGTGGGGTGATCCGGGGTTGCGGTGACGGTGGACGAGCGTGTTCGCTCCGACGCGGTTGTCACACTCGACCGAGCCTTCCGTACCGAACACCCAGAAGCCCTCGTGGTAGCCCGTCGAAGTCCAGGCCGTCTCGATGGTAGCGAGGGCGCCCGAGCGATACGACAGCGATGCGTGGGCCGTGTCTTCGACCTCGATGTCGTACTGCAGACGAGCGATCCGAGCGAAGACGTTGGCCACGTCGCCCCCGAAGTAGCGGGCCAGGTCGAAGAGATGACAGCCATTGTCGAGCAGCGTCCCTCCGCCGGAATGAGCCTTGGACCCAAAGACACCACGCACCCCGGAGCCGCCCCAGTCATGGGCCTGGCGAAAGCGGATCGCCGTGATGACGCCGAGATCGCCCCGGTCGATCATGTCCTTGGCCCGTGATGCCGAGGCCCACGAACGCAGGTGATGTCCGACTTGAAACACCACGCCGGCGTTGGTGGCGGCGGCGATCATTTCAGCACCCTGGGCCAGATCGAGCGACACCGGCTTCTCGCACAGCACGTGCTTGCCGGCGGCCACGGCGGCCAGCGTGATCGGATGATGGGTGGAGTTCGGCGTGCAGATCGAAACGGCGTCGAACGGAGCGTTGGCTATCAGCTCGCGATAGTCCGTGTACGTGGCATCGACCTCCCACTCGCGTTGTCGACGGGCGAGCATGTCCGTACTGATGTCACAGATCGCCACGATCTTCGCCCCGGCAGCGTGGTAACCGGCCACATGGGAGCGGGCAATGTCACCAGTTCCGACGACCGCAATACGAGGATGCGTGACGCTCATCGGCCAACGCTCGACGAACCCAGGCGCGCCCGCTCAGCCGCTTCGGTCGACGCACCCGGCACCCATTCAAGGGCCTCCACGTTGGGCGCGTCGTTCGTCGAAAGGTTCACGCGACGAGCGGCCCAGTGGCACGAGTTGTTGATGACCCGAAGCACGTGTTCGTTGCGGTACGTCGGGTACTCCTCGTGCCCCGGACGGAAGTACACCACCCGGCCGTGACCGCGTTGCCAGGTGGCACAGCTGCGGAACACTTCGCCTCCCTGGAACCAACTAATCATGAGTAGCGAGTCCGGGGTGGGAACGTCGAACCGCTCGCCGTACATCTCCTCGGCGGCCAACTCGAAATACGGCGGGATGCCTTCCATGACGGGATGCGACGGTTCGACTACCCAGAGCCGTTCCTTCTCGTCGGCTTCGCGCCACAGCAGCGAACAGTTCGTCCCCATCAGTTTGCGAAAGATCTTCGAGTAGTGCCCGGAGTGCAACACGATGAGGCCCATGCCGCTCAGTACCTGCTGATGAACCTTGTCGACGATGGCATCGCTCACCCGGTGATGGCCTTTGTGACCCCACCAGACCATCACGTCGGTCGATGCCAACACCTCGTCGGTGAGTCCATGATCGGGCTCGGCGAGCGTGGCCGTACGAACGTTCAAGGTGGTGTCAACGCCCAGACCTTCGGCGAGGGCGCCGTGGATCCCGGTCGGGTACACCGCGCCAATGGCCGGCTCCTCGAGTTCGTGGAGGTACTCGTTCCAAACGGTGACGTTGACGGTGCGCATGAGACGACGATGCTACGGCCGACTCAGCACGCCGCAAGCTTGCGCACCACCGCTCGCCCCAGAGCGCCGAGATGATCAAACTCTCGCCGTGTGAAAATTGCGGAGTGAACCGTGAGGGGCTCGAACCCCCGACATCCGCCATGTAAAGGCGACGCTCTACCAGCTGAGCTAACGGTCCCCGGTGGGACGGTCAGGCTATCGCAGCAACTTCACGCGGCGTTCGGATAGAGGCGCAGGAAATTCTCGGCATAGAACTTGTCCTTCACCACCCCGTCGGCGTTGGCCAGCGACTTCTCGAAACGGGCGATGGGGTCGCGTCCTCCTTCGGTATGCGGGTAATCGCTCGAGAACAGATAAAGATCAGCGTTCGATTCGGCCACGAGGCGGGCCACATCTTCGAACACGAACGGGGTGAATCCCATTTGTTGGGTGAGTTGTTCACTCGGCGTGCGCGTGAACCCGGCGAGATTGTGGTCGACGCGGGCATAGGTGGAACACACCATGTCGAGTCGGCGAAGGAGCTCGGGCACCCAACCAGCACCGAGTTCCACGGCGGCACCGCGCAAGTTCGGCTGACGCTCAAATACGCCGTCCATGACCATGGCGCTGAGGAACGTTTCGGGCGCTTGATGCATGATCGCGGCGTCCTTGCTTCGGACATTTTCCCCACCGCCCATCCAGTCCTTTACCGGAGCACGCCCGTTGTTCATCCACGCTTTTCCGAGCTGAAGAGGGGATCCGCCGACATGGAGAAGGAACGGCGTACCCGATTCAGCGAGCCGGGCCCAAAACGGTTCAAGCTCCACGTGGCCGGGTGATTTGTCCCCCGCCGACCGATGCGGAACCCACACCGAACTGAAACCTCCTTCGAGGACCCAATCGAGCTCGATCAGCGCCCGTTCCGGATCATCGAGTGGCACGATCGCCACTCCCATCAAGCGAGGGTCGTTGGCGCAAAATTCCTTCATATGACGGTTATGCGCCCGGGTAGCTCCGTACCGAAGTCGCGGGTCGGTCTTGCTGCTCGCATGGAACGGAAGGGCCACGGAATGGGTGGCGAACACCAGTTGCCGGGCGAAACCGAGCTGATCCATCGCCACACTGCGATCGTCGCGGTCAAAGGCCCCGAGGGCCTGGATTTCCTTGACCTCGCGAATGAGCGAACCGCCCATGGCATGCATCCGCGCCCGATGCTCGTCGCTGTGACGGTTTCCCTGGTTCACGATCACGGCGACTTCTTCATCGGTGACGAGCGAGGCCGAGTAACTCACCAGAGGCATCTCGTCGCGAAGTTCGGGATCGGCGTAGGAGCGAAGAAAGTCCGGCAGCTCCATGATGTGGCTGTCGGCGTCGTAGAACAGGCGGTCCGTCGGTGCGTACGTCATGGGGTGACTCCGGGTTCGAGATGTGGGCCGGACAGTAGCGCGAACGCCTCGAGGGTGGCGAGCAGTTCGGCGGGCACGTCGACACCGTCGCGTTCGGCGTGGGCCCGGTGCTCGACTCGTTTTGAGCCCGGGAGACGGACTCCCTCTTCGGCCGTC
Organism: Actinomycetes bacterium; assembly: GCA_031368095.1. Taxonomy (GTDB): domain Bacteria; phylum Actinomycetota; class Acidimicrobiia; order Acidimicrobiales; family JANYDT01; genus JANLQX01. The sequence goes on from JANLQX010000388.1 coordinate 6,185, forward strand.
ATCGCCGTGAGGTCCACCTCGACCCGATCGGCGAAACCGGCTCCTATCGTGGCGCCGGGATCGATGGCGATGACGAGTTGACCAACGTTTGGTGGCCCTCCGACCGTGCCACCGAACGAGGAGGCCTCATGGGAGAAGTTCGATCCGGTCAGACCGCCGGCGAACAGGTCCACGAGGAGCGCCAACGCCGAACCCTTGTGTCCGCCCGACGGCGCCATTGTGCCAGCCAACGCCCGGTGAGGGTCGGTGGTCGGGTCGCCGTTGGCATCGAGCGCCCATCCGAGCGGGATGGCGCGGCCGTGCACGGCCGCATCGTTCACGTTGACCCACGCCACCGCCGACGACGACATGTCGGCAACCAGTGGCGCCTGTCCCACTCGCGGAACCGCCCAGGCCAACGGGTTGGTGCCGAAGAACGGCTGGCGTCCTCCCCACGGAGCCATGAGCGACGAGGAGTTGGCGAACATCAGCGACACGAGACCGTCATCGGCGAGCTGTTCCACGAACCAGCCGACAACCCCGGCGGAGTACGAGTGACTGATCGAGAGGACACCGATTCCGTAGTCGCGGGTGGCGGCCACCAGCGGCGCACGTCCGGCTTCAAAAGCGGGATGGGCAAAGCCGTTGCGGGCATTCACGGCAACGACGGCCGGTCGAGGTCGAGCCACCTCGGGCACGGCGTGACCGACGACCTTGCCGCACAGGACGTGGTCGGCGTACGTCGGCAGGTAGCCGAGGCCGACGTTGCGAATCCCATCGGCCTCGGCTTCACGGATGCTGCGCGCCGTGGCGCCGGCTTGGAGGTCCGAACTCCCAGCGCCGCGAAGGACACGTCCGGCGAGGTCTTCAACGGCGTCGAGGCTTAGCTGAGGCATTCCCCGACGGTACCCGCCGGGTACGCTCCGCTCAGATCGTCCAAGAAACTGGCACGCTGACGGCTTTGCGAAACACGATGCCCGAGATTTCGGGCGGTACACCGCTCCAGCCGGGATTGGAAAGCGCGCGTAGCACTGCACCGATCGCAGCCTCGGTTTCGGCCTTCGCCACGTGGGTGGCAAGGCATGCATGGGGCCCCTGCGCGAACGAAATGTTGGCCCTCACATTGTTCCGATCAAGATCGAACTCGTTCGGCCGATCGAAGAACGCCGGGTCTCGGTTGGCTCCCGCCACCGAGCACATCACGAAGTCACCCTCGTGTATCTGAGCGTTTCCAAGAACGACATCGGCGGTCGCGTAGCGGTCGAGCTGGGCGGCGGCCGGTTCGATCCGGACGGACTCTTCGACGAACGAAGGAATCAAACCCGGATTGTCGGTGACGCGCTGCTGCAAGCCCGCCACGGTGAACAGGTGGACGAACGCATTGGCCGTCATGGCCTCACTCGTCTCGACACCACCGAACAGCAAAACCGCGACATTCGACACCAGCTCGCCGAGGGAGAGCGAGCGTGAGGCCTCACGCAACAAGGCCGACGCATCGACGGAGCGTTCAACGGCCACCCGAAGTGCCACCATGGCGTCCGCAGCAGATGACGCTCGCTCTTCGCCGAGCGAGGTTCGGGCGGCGGCGTCGACGATCAGCGAGTACCAGGAGAGCAACTCCCGGTCGTCCACGTCGACCAAGCCGAGAGCGTCGACCATCACGGCGACAGCCAGTGGAGCGGCGAGCGACAATCGCAGATCAGCACTTCCTGTCGTGGAGAACGTCCCCACGAGGCGACTGGCCATGGCGATCATCCGGTCACGCAAGGCGGCCGGGTCACCGCGACGGAACGCGGACTCGAACGGGTCACGGTGGCGGTTGTGCTCGGCGCCGTCGAGCGAGAGCATGCTCGGACCGATCACCTGTTGGGTGGAGAAGCGCGGATCGTCGACGGTGAAACGCTGCGGATCACGCAGCACGGCCACGACAAGCTCGCGGCTGGTGACCATCCAGCCACCAACGTCGGAGATCCACGCCACGGGACCGGCCGAGCGCAGTCGGCCAAGGGTTCCGTGAAAGTCAGCCGTAAGGTCGGCCGTGGTTGCGCGGTTCACCGGTTCAAGCGTAGAGAGGCGTTTACGACGCGAGTGTCGCCTGGGAACGCACGGGTCCCCAGGCGACGCCGGCGGGTGTTGCTGATGTTCCACGAAGGGTCACTCGGCGACGACGCATCAGCAACGAACGTCGACGCCACCCCCTCCGTGGCGAGCATTGTGGCGAGAGCCGTTACGCGCAGACCACCTCACCGATGATGTGGCCGAGCTCGTCGATGATGAGCTCGGGCCGTGCCACCTTGGGCGGGCGACCCCGACGCTTGCGGGCGGCGAGGGCTCGTCCGTTGATGAGGAGTTCCCCACCCCAGACGCCCCACGGCTCGCGCCGGTCGACGGCGGCCCGGAGGCAGTCGTCGCTGGCCGGGCACAGACCGCAGATTGCCTTGGCCCGGGCGATCTCGCCGAGATCCTCGGAGAAGAACAACGATGCCAGCGTCCCGACGCCGTCGTTACAGCGGGCGGTGGCGAACCACTCGGGCTGGCGGTGATCGAGGAAGGTCGTGGTCATGACGGTCATGCCTTTCGTGAGCTTTCGTTGCGGAAGTGAAGCAGGAGTGGCGGGCGAAGAGGGGAGAAAGAAAAGAAAAAGGCCGCCGGATCTTTCGATCCAGCGGCCTTCAGGGCTTGCACCTGAGGAGAAGTTCCGGTTAACCCGGAGGAGCTCCACAGATACCCGAAGGCCGCAAGGGCCACGTCTTCACGACCGGATTGGTCGGGTTGGTGGCGTGCGTGGCAAGGCATCGCTTCGACGAGAACGATGAGTGAGTCGAAGGAACGGCTACGCCAGCTTCCGTGCGCTTTTGGGTGACGACCGGGGCGCACGGGAGAACCCGGCCGTCAAAGGCATCGGCGGCTGCATACGCACCCATACCAAAGGCCGAATCCGGCGAAATCGCCATTGAGGATGCGCCCACGGGTACGAACGGAGAGGTCACGAATGCCGACGGGGCCGAGAGGGTGCGTTGCAGGGCAGTCAGGGCAGTCAGGTCAGTCAGGTCAGTCAGGTCAGTCATCGTGTTCATCTCGGCACCTCCTTGAAGGCGTTCGGTTTTGTCCGATGGGTATCGGCACATGGTTCGTACTTCCTGAATCTTCTCGCACCGGAATTGACCGGTCAAGTGAATTACTTTCACCGTCGTCTCGCCACCCCTAAAACGAACGGCGCTCGGAGATCGCAGCATCGAGGAGGGCCTGCGTGGCGGCCGCCACCGGTGTTCGACGGGCGTCGTGTTCGAGCACGACCAGTTCCCGCCCAGCGGCGTCAGCGATGACGGCGCCCGCCTCTTGGCAGACGAGGAGTCCACCGAGGTAGTCCCACGATCCGTGAGCCGATGGCGAGGCGTCGATGTACGCGTCGAGCGTCCCATCGGCCACGGCGCAGAGATCAAGGGCGGCGGCGCCGAGCGCCCGAAACTGCTTCCAACCGAGCCAGCGAGGCGGCAGGCCGGAGAGCCCGACGAGTGACTTACGCAATTCGGTCTGGAGCGAAGGCGCGATGGGCACGCCGTTGCGCCATGCCCCCTTTCCTCGAACCGCGGTGTACCTGGTGCCGTTGGCCTGATTTTCCACCAGGGCGACGAAGGGCCCCCGTGCATCAACGGCACAGAGCGAGGTGGCAAACCATGGAATACCGCGCGAGGCGTTCGTGGAACC
>JANLQX010000433.1:0-11949 GCA_031368095.1 Actinomycetes bacterium
CGCCCGGATGTTCCCTGAGTGTTCCCGCGACGTTCCCGGCCACCGAAAACACACCCTCTGAGCAGCCACTATGTGCCAGAGGACCCGTCCTGCAAAGCCGTGTACCCCCGTTCAATTCGGGGCGCCGCCTGAAGTACCAGGACTACAGCTTTGGCGGCGTGAGAGGCTGCCGACGTGGTTCGTGTTCGCCAGCCTGGGTTGTTGTTGGGGGAGTGGGCGTGTCTGGGGGCGTTGGGGTCCGGTCGGCTGCACGGGTTCGCCATTGCGAGACGCTTAGCCCCCGACGGTGATTTGGGTCGGGTGTGGACGCTGTCACGGCCACTGACATACCGGGCGATCGGGACGGTGATGGCCATGGGCCTGATCCGGCCGACGGGGGAGGAGCCGGGTCATGCCGGCCCAAACCGCACCGTCTTGGCGCTGACGCCGAAAGGGCGGGCCTGGCTTCGGCGGTGGTTGACCGAGCCGGTTTCGCATCCGCGCGACGTGCGGAACGAGTTGCTGCTCAAAATCGTTCTGTCCGATGACATGGGCTTGGGCCGCGATGCTCTCGTCGCCAAGCAGCTCACCTTGTTCAGGGCGCACGCCACCGAACGGCAACGAGAAGCCGAAAAGCTTGGGAGTGATCCGGTGGCGCTGTGGCGAGTGGAGTTCGCCACCGCGGCCGTGCGATTCCTTGGTTCGTTGACTTCGGCCGACGGAAGCGTTCGTGTCGTGAGCCGGCAGTAGATCAGCCCCGACTTCGTGTCAGTAACTGACTACAGTGATGTCAGTCATTGGCCACTGGCAGGAACGCCTCGGAGAAGGGACCATCGTGAAGGTTTGTCGCTGGACCACGTCGATCGTTCTCGCGTTGGTGGCGTTGACGATCCTGACTCCGACTCCCGGCGTGGCGAAGGCGAAGGCGAAGGAGTCGACCACCAAACCACGATCAACGATCGGCGCAAAGACCAGCACCACCACCACCAACAACAACACTGCGCTCAGGGCAACGACAAGCGCCGCGCCGGTGACGACGACTACGTCTCCATCGCTGACCGGTTCGATCAACGTCTCGGCGGCGGCGTCATTGACGGCTTCGTTCACGGACATTGCCTCGGCGTTTGAGAAGGCCAACCTGAAGGCGAGCGTCACGCTGAACTTCGCCGGCTCATCGACTCTTGTGACGCAGATCCAAAACGGTGCGCCCGCCGATGTGTTCGCGTCGGCGGACATCGCCAATATGGACAAACTCCGGGCCGTCAAACTGGTCATTGGCACGCCAGCCACGTTTGCCAGAAACCGTCCGATGATCGTGGTCCGCCGGGGCAACCCGCTTCAGGTCGAAACTCTGGCCGACCTCGGCAAGCCAGAAGTCTTCGTGGCCCTCGGCGCGCCGGGTGTCCCAGTCGGCGACTATGCCCGACAGATCCTTGCCAAAGCGGGTATCGAGGTGAAACCGAAGACGCTTGAACCGAGCGTGTCGGCGATCGTCAATAAGGTTGCGCTGCGGGAGATCGACGCTGGCATCGTGTACGTCACCGACGTGGCGATCGACGAATACCGAGTCGATGGCGTGGCCATCCCCGACGATCAGAACGTCATTGCGACGTACCCGATCGCCGCATTGTCCAACACCAAGAACAACGTGACCGCGGCAGGCTTCGTCTCCTTCGTGCAGAGCCCGGCAGCGCAGGCGATCCTGGCCAAATATAAGTTCCTCCCGCCCAAGTGAGGCCGGCCCGCCCGACGACAATGACAACAATGAAGACAATGACGCCAACCCGTCGTCGGCCAAAGGCCCGGCCGCCTGTCGCCGTCCTTGTGCTCGCCACCCTCGGTGGTGCGCTGTTCGCCGTGCCGCTTGTCGCCATGCTCATTCGCACTCCGTGGCGCAGTGCGTGGTCGATCGTGACCGAGCCCGAGCTGCGCACCGCCCTTCGACTCTCACTCGTATGTTCACTTAGTGCCACGGCGATCTCGTTTGTGTTGGGTGTTCCGCTGGCGTGGGTGCAGGCGCGTTTGGATTTCCCGGGTCGCGCTCTACTGCGGGCTATCACCACGCTGCCGGTCGTGTTACCACCGGTGGTGGGGGGCCTGGCGCTGTTGCTCGCCGTCGGTCGCAACGGGATCCTCGGCCGATACCTGTTCGACTGGTTCGGCGTCCGACTCCCGTTCTCCACCGCCGGCGCCATCGTGGCCGAGACATTCGTGTCGATGCCGTTCCTTGTACTCTCGGTGGAGGGTGCCCTCCTCGGTGCTGACGGACGTTTCGAAGAAGCGGCGGCCACGCTCGGAGCATCGCGGTGGACGATCTTCACCCGGGTCACCCTGCCGGCGCTGCGTCCCGCTCTCATTGCCGCGTGCGTGTTGTGTTGGGCTCGTGCGCTCGGGGAGTTCGGGGCGACGATCACCTTCGCCGGAAATTTTCCTGGCACCACGCAAACGGTGCCGCTCAGCGTGTATCAGGCGTTTGAGACGAACCCGCCGGCGGCAATCGTGCTCAGCCTCCTCCTTGTGGCCGTCTCCCTGGTCATCCTGGTGACCCTCCGTCACCGCTTGGTGGTCCGCACGTGACCGAGGGTCCAACGCGACAATCGGTGCTCGACGCCCACGTGGTCATCGCCTACCCGCGTGTCCATATCGACGTCCACCTCACGGCGCGTTCCGGCGAGATCGTCGGTCTTGTCGGCCCGAACGGCAGCGGCAAAACGACCGTTCTGCGAGCGATTGCCGGCCTTGCCCCGATCGACGCCGGGCGCATCACCATCGGCCAAACCGTCGTCGACGAGCCGAACGCCGCCGTGCTCGTATCACCGCAAGATCGACACGTTGGCGTGGTGTTCCAGGACTACCGACTGTTCGGTCATCTCACTGCGCTCGAGAACGTGGCGTTCGCCCTTCGCTGTCGAGGACGCAACCGCGTCACGGCGCGCGCCGAGTCGATGCAGTGGCTCGAACGCTTCGACCTTGCTGATCACGCCCACCACCGACCCACCACGTTGTCGGGCGGACAGGCGCAGCGCGTGGCGCTGGCACGGGCCCTGGCCACCGACCCTGCCGTGCTGCTTCTCGACGAACCCCTGGCGGCAATCGACCCCCAGTCGCGTGGTGAAATCCGCGATGACCTCGCCCGCTACCTCGACGACTTTGCAGGCGTGACCGTGCTCGTGTCGCACCACCACGATGACATCGTCGCACTCGCCTCCACTGCGTTCGCTCTGGATGCCGGAAGAGTCACGTGGAGCGGTCCGGCGAGCAACCTCGTGTTACAAAGCGCGCGTATGAAGTAGTCGCTCCGCTGTTTCCGTCGGGCAGGTTTCACGATATGGCCCGGATGCGAGAGATACCTGCGCCGTTGCGCTCCTTCGTGTCGGGCAGGACTTGCGGTAGTGGCTGAGTTGTGAGGGGGTACAACATCGGGGTCACGGTTCATGGACAACGCGTCAACCTGCTGCCGTCCTTTGACTCACTGCCTCTTCGCTCGGTCAACGGCCGTGGTGCGTCAGCTGTTCAGTACCGCGAGCACCTCCACTCGTGTCGCGTTCCCGGCTTCCTCGCTGAGCTGCTCGCCGTTCTGGTCCACGACGTAAAACACGTCGACCACCTCGTGGCCGAGTGTCTGCACGAGAGCCGCCCGGATGTCCAGCCCGAACGACGCAAGGCTCGTCGCGACCCGAAACAGCACACCGACACTGTCCGGCGCCCGCACCTCGATGAGCGTCGAGGTGGCGCTGGCGTGGTGATCGACGAGGACCTCCGCCGGTGCCGCCGGTGCCGCACTCACGCGTCGGACAGCACCGGCGTAGGTCCGTTCTCGTTCGGTGAGGCGGTCGTTCAAATCGATCTCACCGGCAAGGGCGCGGCGAAGGTCTGCTTCGATCCGCGCCCACGGAGGGTCGCCGCCGAGGCGACGTTCTATCCGGTACTCCTCGACGGCAAGCCCATCGTCCGAACTCCAACCCTTGGCGGAAAGGACTTCGACCCCATGCGCGGCGAGGGCTCCGGCCACTGTGGCGAGTAAGCCCATCCGGTCGGGAGCGGCGACCAAACACGTGGTTGCCCCGGGCACGAACCGCAAGCCACCGTCACTCCGGACCTCGTTCAGGAGGGCATGGTGCTCGGCGGCCGGAAAGGTATCCAGTGACGGTGACGGTGACTCGCCGAGCATGTGCGCTCGCGTTGCCGCCACGAGCGTGCGGATCAAGCCGCCCTTCCACTCACTCCACGCGGACGGCCCCGTTGCCTTGCTGTCGGCCTCCGTGAGCGCAGCAAGCAGTTCGAGGACCTCGATGCGGCCGACGGCACGGGCCACGAATTCGATCGTGGCGGGGTCGGACACGTCGCGGCGCGTCGCCGTTTCGGGAACGGTGAGGTGATGTTCGACCATGGTCACCAGGACCAGGACGTCGTCGGGCGAGTACCCCATGCGCGTGCCGATCTCTCGGACGAGTTCCACGCCGACGATCGTGTGATCGCCGGGAAAACCTTTCCCGATGTCGTGAAGGAGCGCGCCGACAAGCAGGAGGTCGGGACGATGGACACGCCGAACCAGCGCGGCGGCATTCGCCGCGGCTTCGCAAAGATGTCGGTCGACCGTGAAGCGGTGATATGCGTTGCGCTGCGGCTTGCATCGAACCTTCGTCCACTCGGGAAGGACACGTTCGAGCAACCGAAATCGATCCAACGCCTCCAGCACTCGTATCGCACGTTGCCCGGCGCCGAGCAGACTGACGAAGTGCTGGCGGGCGTCGTCCGGCCATGGTCCGGTTAGCGGCTCCACGTCGGCGACGAGACGCTCGAGCGTCTCGGAGTCGATCGTCGCATCGGAGTGAGCGGCCACCGCGGCTACGCGCAGCAACGAGACCACATCGAGCGGACCACCGGTACGGTCCCGGACTCGATCGCCGATCAGTTCGACGTTCGCTCCCAGAGAGACGCGCTTCGGTTTTCCTCCCCGACGGCCGCGAGTCGCCCACCGCTCCCAGAAACGCTCGGCGACCCACTGCAGTTCGCGTCCGGCGGACGACACTCGCAGCATCAATTCATCGTCGGAGATGTCGAAGCGTTCGGCGGTGGCCAGCTGATCCTGAAGGAGAAGCCGGTCGCCCGGACGGCGGGTCGCGCCGTGAAGCGCGGTGCGCACATCGAGCAGCGTCTGGAGGTGCCGTTCGAGCGCCGAACGCGGAACTTCGAGGAACTCAGGGAGTCCGTCAACGTCCGCCGCAAGCATCCAATCGATGGCGTGCAAGTCTCGTAGACCGCCAATTCCTTCTTTCAACTCGGGTTCGAGCAGGAAGGCGACTTCGCCTTGTCGCCGGTGTCGTTCGGCCACCGATGCCGCCAACGTGCCGATCCACTTCTCGCCATCGTCTTTCCACGCGCGCATACTTTTCGTGCGCGCCCCTTCGGTGATCGATTCGTCACCGTGGATGTGGCGCATGTTGAGAAACGACGTTGCTGTTTCCAGGTCCCGGCGAACCGATGCATGGAGCGTCTTGAGGGAGTGGGTAAGTGGACTTACCTTCCAGCCCAAGTCCCAGAGCGGATACCAACATGCTGAAGCAACGGCGGACACGGTTGCTTCCGGCATGCCTTCAGGGTGCAGCAGGATCACGTCGAGGTCGGAGAAGGGGCAGAGCTCTCGTTTGGCAGTGCCGGCCAGGGTGGCAAGAGCCCACCTCGGGGGGAGGTGTTCCTCGGCAAGATCACGCAGCGTGGACTCGGCGAGTCGCGCCAGCGCGTCGCGCTGCCGCGCCGGAGTCGTCGAGGTGTCGTTGACGACCGACAACCTGGTCGCGAGGCCGGCCTCGTCGGTCATCGGCTAGATCGCGTCGATGCCGCGTTCGCCGGTGCGGATGCGCACGACGTTCTCAAGGGGTGTCACCCAGATCTTGACGTCACCGTTCTTGTAGGTTCGGGCGGCGTTGATGATCGCGTCGACCACCGGCTCAACCTGGTCGTCGGTTGCGATGACCTCGATGCGAATTTTCGGGACGAAGTCGATCGTGTATTCCTGCCCGCGGTACACCTCGGTGTGGCCGCGCTGGCGGCCGAACCCCTGAACCTCGCTCACGGTCATGCCGTGGACACCGACGGCCTGCAGGGCGGCCTTCACATCGTCGAGTTTGAATGGCTTGAGAATGGCGGAGACGAGCTTCATGATCAGATTCTCCCTGTGAACGAGTAGGCGGTTTCTTGGTGTTCGGCGAGATCGAGGCCCTCGGCCTCGGCTTCCTCGGACACTCGCAACCCGATGGTCTTGTGGATCGCCATGGCGATCACGAACGAGAAGAAGCCGGACCATGCGAGGGTGGCACCGGAAGCGATCAGCTGGGTGATCAGTAATTTCGTCCCGCCGCCGTTGAACAAACCATCTGCACCGAGGCCGTTGACGCTCTTGGTGGCGAAGAACCCGAGCAGCAGCGAGCCGAGGAGGCCACCGATGAGGTGGACGCCGATCACGTCGAGCGCGTCATCGAGTTTCAGGATGGACTTGAGCTTGAGGCCGAGGTAGCAAACAACGCCAGCGATAGCCCCGATCATCAACGCGCTCATTGTGTTCACGAACCCAGCACACGGAGTGATGGCGACCAGACCGGCCACGGCGCCCGACGCCGCGCCAAGCGTGGTTGCATGACCGCCCTTGACCCGCTCCGCGACAAGCCATGTGCACATCGCCGCGGCGGCCGCGATGTGGGTATTCATGAACGCCTGCGCCGCGAGGTCGTTCGCTCCCAGTGCCGAACCGGCGTTGAAGCCGAACCAGCCAAACCACAAGATGCCCGTGCCGAGAAGCGTGAGGGGGAGCGAATGGGGTGGCATGGGCTCTCTGCCGTGCCCGCGGCGATTGCCGATGACCTTCACGAGAACGAGGGCGGCGATGCCGGCATTGATGTGGACAACCGCTCCACCAGCGAAGTCGAGCGCGCCTCGTTTGAACAGCCATCCGGTCGGGCTGAACACCCAGTGGGCGATCGGTGCATACACGATGAGCAACCACAGCGAGATGAACAGGGCATAGGCGCTGAACTTGAGCCGATCGGCGGTCGCACCGGTGATGAGCGCCGGGGTGATGATCGCGAACATCATTTGGTAGGCGACGAAGAGCAGCGGCGGGATGACAAGCGCAAAGTCGCCGGTGTACCCGGGGAGGCCCTTGGCGACGTCAGCGAGGCCGAGGAAATCGAGGTTGCCGATGAAGCCACCACCATCACCGAAGGCAAGTGAGAATCCCACCAGGACCCACAGCACGCTGATGATTCCCATGGCAAAGAAGTTCTGCATGAGCATGCCGAGCACGTGGCGGGCTCGGACCATGCCGCCGTAGAAGAACGCCAGACCGGGCGTCATGAACAGGACGAGAGCGGCGGAGACGAGTACCCAGGCGGTACTTCCGGCGTCGATGGCTGCGAGCATGGGAGCGGACCTCGGCGCGGACAGTGTCGGAGGGTGGCCGCGGCGGACTCAGGTTGCCTGGCCCGCGTTTCTTGATTGTGTACCGATTGTTTCGGCAGTGTGAACGAGTTCGGTTTTCGGTGGCTGCCGATGACGCGTTTCGCCGACCATTCGGTCGGTCACGGACGCGAGTTCAGCCGGCGGTTGCGCAGTTGGTCTTGACCACCGCGCCGTTGTTGAAACTGGTTCGCCCGCAGGCGTTGATTGCTGAACCAGATCGCATCTTTGAGTAGACGAATCCCGAGCCCAGCTTCGTGCGCTTCGTGCTCGTCTTATAGCCACCCATGTAGGCCGTGGCAGTGGTGACCGCAGCGGTGCCTCCGGCCGACGAAGTGACACGGGCCCAGGAGGCATTGCAGCGGCGGGAGTATCGAAGGGTCACGACCTGTCGGCCAAACGTGCCGCCCGACGCTCGGTCTTCGTCAACCACGTTGTTGATACTCACGGCGTCAGCGGCGCAGCGCATGGCTACCGGGCTCTTGCTGTTGCACCCGGTTCCTCGGCAACCGACGCTTGGTGCGGCGGCGGCGACGTTGGGCGAGCCAACGGTGACGGCGATCGTCAGGGCGAGCGCAGCAGCCAGTCGGGTCAGACGCAGTGGATTCACGGTTGCTCCTTCGTCGAACGGATTCATCGGTACACATAGGAACACTGCCACATCGGGCCGACCGAAGGCGGAATCTGGTACGTGCACTTATGGATTTGGCGAGTCGCCCTTCGCCGTCGGGCAGGTCTTGCGGTACGGGCCGAGCTGAGCGAGGTAGGTGCGCCACTCGTTTCGGGTCAAGTTGCGCCCGGCGAGTTGACAGGCTGCCGCGACCCAACGATCCGGGCGGAGATCCCACATCGAGACCCCGGCGACTCCACCGTTCGAGACGGCGAGCGTTTTCCCGTCGCTCGTCAATCCGACGCCACCGGCGATGCCGTCGGTGGCCTGAATCGTCATGGTGTCACCAATGCGTTGCGCGCTCTCCACGTCGATAAGCGACACCGTGTTGTCGTTGCCCCGCACCAGCAGCATCGAGCCGCTCGCATCGAACGTCATGAACGAGCTGAGCCCTCGAGACCCCGGCAGCTCGCGGATCGACCGAAGAGTCTTTGGGTCGACGAGGGAGATATTGCCGGAAACGTCGGACACGGCCAGTCGTCCGCGTCGGTCGGTGACGACGGCACCGACCCCTTTGGTCGTGCCCTTGGCCAACAACTTGCCGGTCGTGGCGTCGAACATGCTGAGGCCCATATTGGGCCCGGCGGCGTAGATGCGCCGGTGGTCGGGTGACACGGCGACGGAGTAGACCGGATTCTTTACGTTGATCTCACGGAGCTGCGATCCGTCGCGCATGTCGACGAGCACGATGCGACCGGAGAGCGGGCCGGTCGTGATGCCGATTGCGCCCAACACGCCGTCGCCACTTCCCGCCATGGCCGTGGGCACGTTGCTCTGTGACGTGCTGGGTGTCTGCTTCAAAACGAGCTGCTTGTGCGTCGTCGGGTTATACACGCCGCTCGTGCGATCTCCGAAGATCCCGGCAACGACGCTTCCGATAGTTCGCGCCAACAAGAACGTCGGGGCGCCATCGATGGCGCGGTCGTGCGTCGGATCCCACAGTTCGGGGGCTTGATTGAAGGGAATCGGCTGTCCGGTCGGTTTGCTCACCACCATGGAGCCGCCATCCACGAGTCCGATCAGGCCGTGGCCTCGTGCCGCCACCCGTTGAATCGGCCCTCCGCCGTCGATCGCCCACCGCGTGAATTGTCCGCTGTTGATGCCAAAGGCGATGAGCACCGCAGTCTGCGGCGTCTCGATGACGTTGAGGTGACCCACCCACCCCTCCTGGCTTTCCCGTACCCTCCCGGTGCGCCCGCCAGTGGCCAGGAAGCGCTCGGTGACCGAACCGAAGTAGTCGCCGCACCACAGCCGATCGTGCGCTGCGCTGAACACGAAATGCGCGCAGTCGCCGTAGCCGTAGTTCGGGCCATCGAGCTTCCAGTCGACGGTCCCACTGGAAACTTCGACGCGCGCAATCGACCCGGTCTGCAGGTGCGAAACGGGATCAATGAAGGTGTTTCCCAGCACCATGAATGTTCCGTCGTCGCTGAACTGGATATCGCCGGCGACATGCATCGGGACCGTCATGGTCCGTTCCACGGCAAACGTCTCTGGGTTCAGCACGCGCACCGTATCGCCCAGGGAACCGATGAAGAGTCGGCCGTCTGGCGCAAAGGTCGCCGCCACGCGGAATACTTCGAGCGGTGTATCGGGAGGCCCGGCGATGAGGGCCAACCGCTCGCCCGAACGAGTATCGAAGATCAGTGTCGTGGCATCGGTTGGCGCGGTGATGACCAACCGCGTGCCGGTGTTGTTGACGGCCAACCCGGCGTAGCCGAAGTAGCTGGGTGCCCGGGCGTCGATGACGGGACCGACTTGCTTGTTCGTGGTGAGGTCGAAGACGCCGGTGCGCACGAGCCCGCCCTTGACGTACATCTGCTCGGCGGCGAAGCGCCCGTTGGGGCTCACCGCCAGTGTCATATCGCCAACGAGATCGGTCGAGACCGGCGCAAGTTGGGCCTTGACTTTCAGCGTTTGTGCATCCATCCGGACCGGCCCGCTCCATCGACGCTCGCCGACCGGGCCATCTTCTGGGTATCCGGCCACCAGCAGGTCGGTCGTGCCGGGGATGGCGAGTCCGGTGGTTGATAGGAGTCCGGGGCGCTTGACGTAACCGAGAAATCCCGGATCGAATGTGAACGTACCAAATAGCGCAGAGCGCGTGTCCGCCGTCGGTGCCCGCTTCCACGCCTCCACGGCCAGCAATGCCGCGAGGTCTCGTTCCGATGACCGCAGCGCAAGGGACTTGCCGGCCAGCGTTGAAATCAAGGACTTGGTTTCCGACGATGCCGCTGCTGCTCGTTGTACTTCAGCCACTCGTCGCGCCCGTGTCGCTGAGCGCCGCTGCACCCACGCCGTCGACCCGGCGATGAGGGCACCAACGAGCAGAAGAGCAATCCCGACAAGAGCGCGTCGCAGCCGACGGTTCTGACGACGCTCTTCGGCGAGTCGCCGAAGAGTCTCGTTGGCCTCAGTCGCCTCGTGTTGCTGCGATGCAATCAGGAACGTTTGCTCCGTCTCGGTGAGCGCATTAGCCCGAGTCGATGCGAGGTCACTCGCCACGGCGAGACGAGGCCCACGGTAGAGGTCGCCATCGTTGCGATTGCCCGACTCCCACGCGGCACTTGCCGTCGTGAGGTTCCGCAGCTCGCGTATCCACGCCCGCTCGTCCGTGAGCCATCCGCGCAGCCTCGGCCACGATCGGAGCAGGACCTCATGGGCAACTTCGAGGGTGGGCTCTCGCGTGAGTCGGTCATGATCGATCGTCAACAGACGTCGGCCCACGAATGCTTCGATCACGGTCCCGGGCACGCCCACCAATTCGCTCATCGGTACGCGTCGACGGGTGTCCTCACTTCCTTCGCCGGGGGTGACGAGGCGGGTGAACAGTCGACGAACGGCCGTGGTGTCGCCTGGTGAAAGACCGTCGGTTATCTCGTCGGCCTGACGGTTGAGCGCGCCGGCCAGTCCACCGATGCTTTCGTATGCGGGCAGCGCAATCGTGGACCCTTGGCGTTGTTCGAAGAGTTCGGCCAGCGTGAATGAAAGCAGCGGTAGTGCGCCGGGTTGGTTCGCCGCCTCCGAAACCAGACTGGAAACGAGAGGTGCCTCAAACCGAACGCCGACTCGTGCCGCCGGTGCCGTGATCACGTCGTGGAGTTCGCCCACCGTCATCGGGGGAACAACGAACGTGTGGTCGGCAATCATCGGACCGATCGCCGGGTCGCCGAGCGGACGGTCGAAGAAGTCAGCGCGGATCGTGGCCACGATCCGGATTCGCTCCGTCGACAGGGCGAACGCCAACACGGCGGAAAAGGACCGACGGACAACGGGTTCGACCAGGGTCCACAACACTTCGAACTGGTCCACGATGATCGCTATCGCAACGTTCCGAACGAGCGTGCTCCCTTGTGCGGCGACGGCGGTGACAGCGTCGCGGATGCCACCGGATCGTCGCAGCGCGTCGGCGTGTATCAGGTCGGCGGTTCGGTCGGTGGCAATCTGTTCGAGCGCCGCACTAAGCGACGCGAATGGATCACGACCGGGTGTCATAACGACAACAAGCGCCCCTGCTTCACGCAGATGTGGCACCAGCCCAGCGATGACCAGCGAGCTCTTGCCGGAACCCGATGGACCGATGACGCACGTGAATTCATCTCGGTTGACACTCTCGCGGAGTTGCGTGACGAGGACGGCGCGACCGTAGAAGTCCTCGGCATCAGCCTCGCCGAACGGCCGCAGACCCTTGTACGGATTCGCCACCACGCGCAGTGGCCCGGAAGCGGTGTATTTGGCGTCGACGACGGGAGGCGCATCGGGCGTCAGCGTGGATCGCGAGTCGAACTCGGCCGCATCGAGTGCGGAACGTCGGGCGTGAACGAAGGCTTGCACGAGGGCGTCGA
>JANLQX010000437.1:0-6018 GCA_031368095.1 Actinomycetes bacterium
TCGTGATGATCACGCACGACGCCGAGGTCGCCGAACGAGCGGGACGATCAGTACGCATACGAGATGGGCGACTCACGTGAGTCGACCGACCGCGTCGCGACCGAGAGTCAGTTGGCGAGATCTCGCCGACGAGTCTGTTGCCGGTCTGTTTGCCCGCCCGGCCCGAGCGCTGCTTACGGTGCTCGGTACCGTGCTCGGCATCGCCGCCCTCGTCGGCACTCTGGGTATCTCACGAACTCAGTCGAATCAGATCGTCGGTCGCTTCGACGCGTTGGCCGCCACCGAAGTCACCGCCAAGACGCGAGACACCGGCGTGGCCGGCCAAGCATCACGGGTGCCGTGGAACGCCGAAGCTCGCATTCGTCGGCTCAATGGTGTGCTGGCGGCCGGCACCATTTCGCCGGTCAACGTTTCCGGCGCCCTCACCAAGACGGTTCCAGTCAACGACCCTTCGAACGTCACCGAGTTCGACCTCCCGGTCCGTGCCGTTTCGCCCGGGCTGTTTCCTGCCGTTCGGGCCCGGCTTCGTTCCGGTCGCGTGTTCGACGCCGGTCATAGCGCCCGCGCCGACCGCGTCGCCGTGCTCGGGCCCGGTGCAGCTGACCGGCTCGGCATCAGCCGCGTCGACAATCTGCCGGGCATCTTCGTTGGTGACCGCGTGTACCAAGTCATCGGGATCATCGACGACGTGGCCCGTCGGGCCGAACTGCTCGATGCGGTGATCATTCCCGAAGGAACGGCGCGTGCCCTCTACCGGCTGAAGGGTCCGGAGCGCGTGCAGGTCGATACCCGGATCGGGGCGGCGGCACTCGTGGCCACCCAGATCGGTCCGGTTCTCGACCCGAACGATCCGGCCCGGATCGAGGTCGCGGCGCCACCCGAGCCGAAGGCGACGAAGGAGGCCGTGACCACCGACCTCAACCGCCTCTTTCTGGTGCTCGGTGGCATTTCGCTGCTGATCGGAGCAATCGGGATTGCCAACGTGACGCTCGTTTCCGTGATCGAACGCACCGGCGAGATTGGACTCCGCCGTTCGCTCGGCGCGGCGCGCCGCCACATCGCCGTGCAGTTCCTGACCGAGGCGGCACTGACCGGTCTCGCCGGTGGCATCCTCGGTTCCACGGTGGGCACGCTGGCGACGGTGGTCTACGGTGCGTCGATCGACACCACGCCGGTATTGGATGCGCGCATACCGTTACTGGCGCCGCTGCTGGGCCTGGTGACGGGCGTGCTGGCGGGCCTCTATCCCGCCGTCAAAGCGGCCGCCAAGCAACCCGTCGAGGCCCTCCGCTCCGGGACCTGAGCAAAGTCAACGTTCGCTGACATTCCGAATTTGTACTCGCACGTTGACATTTACGAAGGAGACATCCTGCCCGGTCAGCACCGGCGGAAGCCGCCTTCGCTGTTCAGGACCTGGCCCACCATCCACGCGCCTTCGTCGCCCACCAGAAAGGCCACAAGGTTGGCCACGTCGGTCGGCGTGCCCCACCGGCCGGTCGGGAACATCGTCTTGACTGCGGCGTGAACATCGTTCGGCGCCCAACCGGTGTCGACCGGCCCGGGGTTGATGCAATTGGCCACGATCCCGTGATCGATGAGCGTGTTGGCGATCGACGCCGTCATCTGGTGCAGTGCCGCTTTGGTGATCGCGTACGCAATCTCGCCCGACATCGGCTGAAGCGCTTGGCCACTGGTGAACCACAGCATGCGACCGCCTGACCTAGCTGGATCGTGGACACGGGCGAACTGCTGGGCGAGGAGCACGACACTGCGGACGTTGGCCGCCCAGCACGCATCGAGCTCTGCCGCATCGGTGTGAAGCAGATCCGTCGACGAACTGCGGGCGTGAACGGCCATCACGATGTCGAGCGCGCCGTGGGTCGCGATGACCTCGTCGATCAACGCCGCCGGTCCGTCATGGGAGCCGAGGTCATGCTGGTGGATCTCGTAGGGCGCGAGCATCGGTTCGCCCGCGCCCCACGGCATCTCGTCGTCGTGGGGACGCCACCCGGTGGCGAACACCGTTGCGCCCATGGCGTGCAGCCGATCGGCGACGGCAACGGCGATTCCCGCCTGGCGGGACACGCCGGTAACGAGCGCAACTCGCCCAGCGAGGGGCATCAGCCGCGCCACGTGAAGTTGGCAGCGCGCTTGTTGAGCACTGCGTCGGAGCCCTCTCGGTGATCTTCGTTCTCCAGCGCGGCCCGGAAGGCGGCGAGGGTGGACGGTGACTCGTTGCGCTCCCCACCCTCGGCGAGGGCGATGGTCTGCTTCATGGAACGGACGGAGAACTGCGACGGGGCGCTCACGTCGCGGACGAGAGCGTCGACCGTAGCCTCGAAGTCGGCCGGTGCGACAAGTTCGTTCACGAGACCCATCCGCATCGACTCGGAGGCGTCAAACAACCGGGCGGTGTAGAGAATCCGTTTCGCCTCACTGGCACCGACCAGCGACACCAGCGCGGCGGTTGGTTCGAAGAGGTAGATCATGCCGATCTTGGCCGGCGTGCAGCCGAACCGTGCCGTGGTGTCGGCGACGCGAAGATCGCATGCGGTTGCGACCATAAGTCCGCCGCCGACGCAGAACCCCCGCACCGCCGCAATAGTCGGTTTCGTCGCATCACGTAGCGCCAGGAACGCCGCCCTCACGTGATCACGGTTGGCCTCTCCGGCATCAGCATTGCCGGCCGCAGCTCGAACCTCTTCGAGGTCCGCTCCCCCGGAAAACGTGTCGGTGGTGGACTCCACCACGATCACGAACACGTCCCGATCCGCCTCCGCCATGGCCACGGCCGACTCCAGCCCGTCCCACATCACGTTGGTGAACGCGTTGCGTTTCGCCGGCCGATCAATTCGTATGCGCGCCGACGTTCCGACGCGTTCGAAGTCGATTCCTTCGCAAACCAAAGCCATGGCGGGCGACCTTACCGGTTCGACCGGCGCGTGAGGTTGTTGCACGCAGCAGAGGCCGAGGCCCTCCCGGCGCCACCCCTCCACTCGTTCCCGACCCGAGCCTGGTGGCTCGCGACGTTTATAACCGACTTCGTCAGGTGGTCGGAGCAGGAACTGACTCCGCGAACGCGGAAGCAATTGACCGACGCGTAGTGATCCATACGTCGTTCTGTTCATTCATACGTGTACGTACGTGTTCGAAGAACCGCTCAAGCGCCACGATGCGCCCGGGCCGCCCCATGATGCGAAGGTGCAGCCCGGTACTCATCATGCGACGGTGATCACCGTCGCGGCCTTCACGGAGCAACTGATCGAACGTGTCGATGTTGTAGGCCAGCCAGTCGTCGGGGCGGTATCCGGGCGCATTCCAGAACTTCATGTCGTTGGTGTCCACGGCATAGGGCACGATCACGATCGGGCCTGCTTCCGTCGTGTCCCAGAACGGCTCATCGCCCGAGTAGTCGTCCATGTGGTAGCGAAAGCCGAGCTCCACGAGAAGGCGACGGGTGTTCGGGGTGAGCAGGTAGCGACTCAGATGACCCACCGGCCGCGTGCCCGTTGACGCCTCGATCGAGTCTGCCGCAGCGAGAAGAAACGCCCGTTCTTCGTCTTCATTCATGCGGAATTGATGGACCCACCGATGACCGTGACTGGCCGCTTCGTCGCCTCGAAAAGCAAGGAACGCAGCGATGTGCGGAGCCCGTTCCAACGCCACGGCGGCGCACGTCCAGGTGGCGGCAAACTCGTATCGATCCAGTAGCGACGAGATCCGGCCAAAGCCTTCCTTGATGCCGTACTGGTAGTTCGATTCGTTGCCGTAGTTCCGGACCGGTTTCGTGAGCGTGATGCCGAGTTCGTCGACCGACTCGGGCGACCGGTCGCCGTCGGCCACGTTCATCTCGGCGCCCTCCTCCACGTTCACCACGATCGACAACGCGAGAGCACTGCCATTGGGCCAACGTCCGGACGGAAGTAGTGAGGTCACGGCACCCGGTCTAGTTGGCGCTCGAAAAGAATTTTCGAAAAATCGCCGACAGCCGTGTCGATTTCGTCGGACGTCACCGTCATAGGGGCAGCAGGCCGCACGAACAAGGAGCCCATTAGTGCCAGTCGATGGATCGTTGGCGACCGTGTGACCAGAAAACGACGTCGCCAAACGCCCAACGAGTCGCCAACCACCCACCCACTCCCTCAAACGGATTAGGCGCTGAGCGGTTCGGGCTCGATGGCCAGATACGGCATCCACGACACGTGCGGGCTGCCAAAGGCCGACGCCAGCCACGTGGATGACGACGGTGCCGCCGGACGACGACGGAGCACCATGTTGGTGTGCTCAAGCAACTTGTCGCCTTTGCGAGCGTTGCACGGGGTGCACGATGCCACCACGTTGTCCCACGTGTGCGGGCCACCCTTGGAACGCGGGATCACGTGGTCGAGGTTCTCGGCGCCGGCGCCGCAGTACTGGCAACGGTGACCGTCGCGAGCAAAGACCGCCCGACGGTTCAGCGGCACCCGGCTGCGGAACGGCACTCGCACGAAGTGCACGAGGCGAATCACGGACGGCGCGTCGAAGATCGAACGCTCCGAACGGATGACCCGATCGGCGGCGTGAATGATCTCGGCCTTCTGCTTGAGGACGAGGACCAGCGCCCGCTTGACCGGCACTACGCACAGCGGCTCGTACGACGCGTTGAGAACGAGCGCACCAGCCATCAGCAGAACCTACCCGAGCACCCTGCGTTGAGACCCGGTCCATTTCAGGAACCGCACCACGTCGTACCCGGTGGGAGGGTCGTCGGACCCGCTGTTCGTGTGCAACCGGAACGACAGATACTCGGCCGACGGAAGCATGCTGCGGCTTGCGCGGCCCGCTTCTGGGCGGGTGGGGCGCATCACTCGGAGCATCCGCACCGCCTCCGGCCACGTCGACGGCGTCCGGACAATCGCCGCGGCGATGTCAACGGTCAGCAGGCGAAGCCGGGCCATGCTGGACACGCGCAGGACCTAGCGACGCCTGGCGTCGGTGGTACTTGGCACCCGGGTGTGCCGTCGGCTGCGCACAAGCGAAGCGATCACGATCTTCACTGTAGAAGATCTGCCGGCTGAGGGTTCACCTGCCGCCGCTTCGGTTTTGGAGACGACGCGCCCAAGTGGGTGGCAACCCGCGCCCAAGTCGGCGATTAACGTCCCGAGAGGCACGAATACCCTCGACATGGGCGCGCCGATCGACGACCGACGCGGTCACGACGCGCACCGGCGGCCACCTCTAGTGCTTGGCGTTCCAGGCGCCGGCGTCGGAGCGGGGTTCCTTGGGGAGGCCCAGCACCTGCTCGCCGACGATGTTGCGCTGCACCTGGGAGGTACCGGCGTAGATCGTTCCGGCCCGGGCGTTGAGGAACACCGTGGACCACGAGTTGGTCGAGTTGGGCGCGCCGGCTTCGTCGGTCGAGAACGCCGACTGGGGCTTGCGGCCGGTCGGCACGGTGGCATGCATGCCCATGATGTCGACGCCGAGCTCGGTGACCTTGCGGTGGTACTCGGACCAGAACAGCTTGCCGATCGACGCTTCTGGGCCGGGGTGCTTGCCCTGCAGGAACTGGGTCAGGACACGCTTGCCCTGGAACTCCATGATGCGGACCTGGGTGTAGCACCAGGCGAGACGCTGACGGATGATCGGGTCGTTGGCCTTGCCATAGTCCTTGGCCAATGACACGAGACGCTCGAACTCGTTACGGAACCGGATCGGGGCGGTTGCGGCCGCCTCGCCGCGCTCGAAACCGAGCAGGGTCATCGCCACCGCCCAACCATTGTTCGTTCCGCCGAGAACATTTTCCTTGGGGCACGTGGCGTCGGTGAAGAAGACCTCGTTAAACTCGCTCTCGCCCGAGATCATCTTGATCGGGCGGACTTCTACGCCAGGCTGACGCATGTCGACGAGCATGAACGAGATGCCCTTGTGCTTTGGTGCGTCGGCATCGGTGCGGGTGAGCACGAAAATGTGATCGGCCAGGTGACCGGCCGACGTCCAGATCTTCTGTCCGTTGATGACCCACTGGTCACCGTCGAG
>JANLQX010000448.1:0-1906 GCA_031368095.1 Actinomycetes bacterium
TCAACGAATCGTCCCGCCTTGTCTTCGTGCGTTCACAGAGCCCGCACGCACGCACGACCCGCTGGCTCGGAGGTCACAATGGGCACATGGCGGACTGGTCCAGAACCCAGCACCCGATCCGGGCCATCCACGCGATGCGACCCAGCCCGCTGGATGCCGGCCGTTGGCCCGCCACCATCCCGGCAGTGTCGCAGCTGTTGTGTGACGGGTTGGAACTGGGTCCGGCGACGGTGCTGGTCGGCGACAACGGGAGCGGCAAGTCGACCATCATCGAGGCCTTGGCCATGGCGTACGGCATCAATCCGGAGGGTGGTTCGGCCGGGGCGCAGCACCAGACGCGCCCCTCGGAATCACCGTTGTACGAGGCGTTGGTGTTGCAGAAGTCGGCCGCCGCGCACCGCGGCTACTTCCTACGAGCCGAGACGATGCACGGGTTGTACACGTACCTCGAGCAGAACCAGCCGCTCGGGAGGAGCGACGTGCGGTTCCACGACATGAGTCATGGCGAGTCGTTCAACGCGGTGCTGGGTTCACGCTTCAATGGGTCCGGGCTGTTCCTCCTTGACGAGCCCGAGTCGGCGCTGTCGTTCACCGGATGCCTGGCACTGCTCGTGACACTGACCGATCTGCTCCGAAGTCCCGCCGCGCAGGTGATCGTCGCAACCCACTCTCCGGTGATCGCTGCTCTTCCGGGCGCACGCATCTACGAACTCGATGAGAACGGCTTCACCGAGCGGCGCTGGGAAGACCTGCAGTTGGTTCACCACCACCGTCGCTTCCTGGCATCACCCGATCAGTACCTCCGACACCTCCGCGAGGGGACCGTCGACTCGGGCGAGGACTGAAGGACGCACAATCCCGCGGTGTCGCGCCGGTGATGGGCGCTGCGTCCCGCACTACCCTGACCGCCAGTGGATCACCCCTTCCTGCTCGCCCTGCGGCCGGTGGCCGACGCGCTCGGCGCGGAGATCGTCGACCCCGCGATGGCCGACGCTGCGGACATCCCACTGAAGTGGGAGGGCACGCTCGTCGGCGCTTTGCGGCTGCCGCAGCTCCAGGGTGCACTGAACCGGCTCATCGACAACGTCGAGCGCGAGTTGGGCGGCCGCCTCCACGAACTGACCCGGGAGGATAAGCAGAGGGCCGTGAAGCTGCTCGACGACCGCGGTGCCTTCGCGTTGCGGCGATCCGTCGAGGACGTCGCCGACGCCTTTGGTGTCAGCCGGATCACGATCTACAACTACCTCAACGCCATCCGCGACAAGAGTTGACCCTCCCTCAATACGCAGGGTTGTCCGCCGGGCCAAACCGGAGGGCGCATGACGTGCGCTTCGAGGTGCGCGGTGGGTGTCGCCCGGCGCATAGGACTCAGCGCCGCCCACCGCCATTCGACTCAGCGGGTCCCGTCGCCATTCGACTCAGTGGCAGACGTAGATGCAGTTGGTCGGGTCGGCCTCGATGTCGTGCACACCGACGTCGGCGAATCCCGCGTCGTGCAGCATCTGTGTCGCCAGTTGCGTGCCCCACGCCGTGCCGAGGCCTGTCCCGCCACTGGCCAGTGACACCTCCATGCAGTGCATGACGCTGATCCCGTAGATCATCACCCGGTCGGGCTCGGCGATGTTGTCCTCGAGGTTGGACGACGCCTTGATGTCGACCATGAACAATTCGCCGCCCGGTCGCAGCGCAGAACGGATGCGGGCGAGCACCCCCGCCGGATCGGCCTGGTCATGGATCGCGTCGAAGGCGAAGAGGACGTCGAAGGCGGGGTCGACCGGGAGCTTCAGAACATCTGTCACTTCAAATGTCACATTTGTGAGGCTCAGCGCGTCGGCTTCGGCGCGACCCAGGGCGATTGCTTCGTCCGATATGTCGAAGCCGACGAACTCGGACGCCGGGAACGCTG
>JANLQX010000461.1:0-3975 GCA_031368095.1 Actinomycetes bacterium
CAAGCACCAGAATCATCGGAAGGGCTCGCGGCGCAATAGCCAGCATTCCGAGGTTGGCGATGCAGTCGAGCCAGGGCAGCGTGGCGGGAAGCTCGTTCTTCGTCTTCAGCCGAGTGAGCTGGTACAAACCGCTGGCCACCCAAAGGGCACCGAGGCACCCAAGGAGGGCAAGGCGGTTCGGCAACGCCGTCAACACCAGAACCATGACCAGGAGCAGGGCCAGAGCTACCTGGCGAATAGCCATGAGTTGCCCGTAGAAGATTCGCCGCTCCTGCTTGGAGAAGTGGTCGAGTCCGTCGCCGACGCGGTCTGCGTCCGACCCCACCTCCAGTCCGGTGGCATCGCGAAAATCCATGATCGGCTTGCCGTTCATGAGCGGGCCGGCGGCGTTGACCTCCGCGGCTGCGGCCGCCGCGGCCGATGCGCCGTTGGCTGATCGACGACTGCGCCGATCGGACTTCTTGGAAGGCATGGTGGTGTCAGGACGATCGGAGGTCCGCCGCGGTCGGAGACGTTCAGACCGGCGATCCGGGACGACCAGTTCGGCCGGGCGCTCCATGACGAGCGTCCCCCGGGCGGCGTTGAGTTCAGCTTCCTTCTCGGCGATGGTCATCGGGTTGCGCATCGCCGCACCCTCGGCCCGCCACGGCGGCGCGCCCGAGCCTGCGGGGCGCGAACGCTCCGGCGTCGGGGTTCGGCTTCTACCTGATCCATCTCCGGTCTCATCGGCACCGGGGAATGCCCGCTTGAGACCCGCACCGCCCCCAGCCCTGCAGGTCGGTCCTACACTTTTGACCGTGCCTCGGTCGATTGGCGGAATGGTGGCCGCGTTCGTCCTTCCGGGGTTGGCGTTGGCCGGATGTTTCGGGGGGAACTCCCCGAGCCCACAGGGGGCCCCGCCCAGCACCATCGCCATCGTCGAGGGTCCGGTCGTAGCGCCGACCTCACTCCTCCCGAGCGCCTATGAGATGGGTCTCGACACGCCGGAGGCAGCGGCCAAGAACCTGTGGGATGCCTGGCGCGACGATGACCGCCCCCGAGCGCTCGCCGCCGCCGAGAGCACGGCGGTCGACGCCTTGTTCGAGGACAACTGGGGCCCCGAAGTGGCGGAACAGGGCTGTGTTCCCGTCGTTCCTGACTCGGTCTACCGGTGCGCCTTCGTGCAGGGGAGTGCGGCGCGGCTGGTTGAGGTGCGCTCTATTGCTGGTCGTTACCGGGCGATACGCGTCGAGAGAATTGGGGACCTCGCCACCTCGGCCGGTCCGCTCGCCGCCAATCGACCGGGACCTGTCGGAGGGCCGACCACGACGCTTCGGCCTCGGCCAGTCGTACGAACGCGAGTGACGCAGCCCGCTCGCGCTAGTGGATCTTCGGATACGGCGGCGGGCACTTCTGATGGTGGCACGACAACAGCGACAACATCACGTCCATCCCGGTCGGCGAAGAAACGCACGTCGACAACGGCACCGGCGAAGCCGACCGATACCTTGGCCCCCGCCCCGGTGCCGGTCCAAGCACGGGCGCCCGAGTCGACCGTCGGCTGAGTTGCGTCAGTCGCGCCAGATCGAAGCAGCATCCACGGTTGGACGGTTCAGGGTGCCCGTAGTGCCCTGGGTGCCCGGCGAAGTCCAGACCGGTTCGAACGTTCCGTCGGCCCCGACCGTCCAGCGCGACGGCATCGTCGGTTGAGGTTCGGGCGACGCCGATTCGATATCGGCCCAGGGGTTGTGCGTCGAAACGGTGCCGAGCTGCACTTCGGTCGGAAGTGGGGCGCCAAGACGCCGAGCAAGATCCACGGTCATAGCCCGGGCTTCGACGATGCCGACGGCCGTATGTTCGCGTATTACTCGAAGGGCATCGCCGTATTGCCCGGCCCGGATGAGCTCCTGGGCGTGGAGCACATAGAGCGGCACATCGTCGTCGGTATAGACCAGCCCGAGGCGGTCGAAGAGGAAGTCAAGTTTGCGGCGAAGTCGTTCGTTGGCTTGGCGCAGCTCCGCCAGCTCTGTCGACTCGATGGATTGTTCAGACAGCACGGCTGCCTCCTCGGGTGAGTTACCTCAAAGGTCATCGGCACGTTCGCCGTCCGACTTCACCACTTCTTCGTCAGCGGAAGTCGCGCGACGGGCCGGGGGTCACGTCGAGCGTAAGGAGGTCGATCCGGTCGGCGACAAGATTCAGAACGACGCCAGGAGGACCGCTGTCGACCGAAGGGATAAGCACGCCTCTTGTTCCGTCACCAACCGCCTTGGCCAGACGGGGGGTCTCCGTGCGTTCGAGGATTCCCCGCACAATCAGCGCCGGAGCGCCTCGCACAATCCGTTTCGATCGTTCCCACAGTCCTTTCGAGACGATCACGTTGATGAGGCCCGATTCATCTTCCAGGTTGATGAACGTGGTGCCTCCGGCGGTCTGGGGACGTTGACGATGGGTGACCACGCCCGCCACCCTGATGCGCGTGCCGTGAGAGACCTCGCGAAGGGCATCAGAGGCCACGATCCCCTGGC
Source organism: Actinomycetes bacterium (assembly GCA_031368095.1). Classification (GTDB taxonomy): domain Bacteria; phylum Actinomycetota; class Acidimicrobiia; order Acidimicrobiales; family JANYDT01; genus JANLQX01. Next base: position 2,508 of record JANLQX010000461.1, read on the forward strand.
TCTGCAGTCGAGTGCGCACCAGCAGCATCGGATGGGTGCCAGGAGTAACTCCCGTGGCCCAGAGGTCGGATGCCATCGTTTCGCCGGCGCTGAGGCCGGGCAGTGTTGGCGCGTGGGTCCCAGTGACGACACCGTCAAGACGGTCAGCACTCGTGGTGGCCAGTGCTCCCGCCGCCCAGAGGGCCCGTCGACGATCAATGCCGAAACAGTCAAACGCGCCAGCCGTGGCAAGGGCTTCCAGAGCGGGCTTAGGAACCGGCGATCCGAGTCGGACGCTGACTCGGCGAACGAACTCCGTCATCGTGGCAAACGGTCCTTCCTGGCGGGCGGCGACGATGTGCTCGGCCAACGCCATACCCACCGAACGCACCTCACCCAGTCCTATGCGTACAGATGGTTGGCTCGTCGGGTAGCCGCGCTCGTCGACCGTGTTCGCGTGCGGCGTTGACCACTCGCATGTGGCCACCGCAAGGCTGGCGTTGAGATCAGGTGCGAGGGTGGGGACGCCATGTCGACGGGCATCGGCAGTGAGCGACTGCGGCGAATAGAACCCCATCGGCTGAGCCTGGAGCAACGCCGCGCAGAACGCTGCCGGGTAGTGATGCTTCATCCAACAGCTGGCATAGACAAGGTAGGCAAAGCTGACCGAATGGCTTTCGGGAAAGCCGTAGTTGGCGAAGGCGGCGAGCTTGTCGTAGATGATCTCGGCGGTCTCACCTTCGATCCCGTTGCGACGCATGCCCGCAAAGAGACGTTCCTTGAGCCGTTCCATGCGTTCGGTCGACCGCTTGGAACCCATGGCTTGGCGGAGCTGATCGGCCTCCGACGGCGTGAAGCCAGCAACGTCGATCGACATCTGCATGAGTTGCTCCTGGAACAGCGGGATACCCAGCGTCTTCTTCAGCGACTTCTCCAGCAGTGGATGCAGGTAGGTAATCGGCTCCAGCCCGTTGCGGCGACGGATGTACGGATGCACCGAACCGCCTTGAATCGGCCCGGGGCGAATCAGAGCCACCTCCACGACAAGGTCGTAGAACGTGCGGGGCTGGAGGCGGGGCAACGTGGCCATCTGCGCCCGACTCTCGATCTGAAACACGCCGACGGTGTCGGCCCGGCAGATCATTTCGTAGACGTCGTCTTCCTGCGGGATCTGCGAGAGCTCGACCTCGACGCCATGGAACTCACGAATGAGATCGACACAATAATGAAGTGCACTTAGCATTCCGAGTCCGAGCAGATCGAACTTGACCAGCCCCGCCGCGGCACAGTCATCCTTGTCCCACTGCAGGACCGTGCGCAACGGCGTGCTGGTGGTGGGGCTTGCTGCCCCCGCCCGATTCCGTCGGGAAAGCGGCCCTGTGCCCGGTCGCGGCGGGGTCCTGTCACCGGACCGACCCCCAGACTCTCCGGTACTCGCCCGTTGTCCGACTCCGTCGGACCGGGTCTCCGTTCCTCGGTCCGGGGCCCC
>JANLQX010000466.1:0-4099 GCA_031368095.1 Actinomycetes bacterium
GCTCCCATTGGGCGTCGTCGAGCGAGTCGAACAGGTCGGCGAGCCCGCCGATCGCGGTGGCCAGCTCGGTGCGAAGTTCGCCGACGGGTTGACCGTTGAAGTGAGCCTCGGCAGTGCGTTCGTCGACGGCGATCGGGGTGAACTCCGGTGTGTCCGCCGTCATCGCCAGCGAGACTCGGTCCTTCTGGATTCGGGTGACGATGAGCAGGTGCCCGGCATACTCCTGGGCCGACCACACGTCGGCGGACGGCCGGGTGGTGCGGGCCGCCGTCCATTCGGGTGCTCCGTCGTCGCCGAGTTGCAGCCACCGATCGACGACTCGGCCGTAGTGGCGGAGCCGTTCGTAAATGTCAGCCGGAGCGACGGTGGCGTAGACGAAGCCGCAGGCGTCGCAGGATTCCATGGCGGTCATCGTGCCAGGCGCGGACGGCGGCCTCGACGTGATTTCGCCCTGGCGCCGACGGGGGAAGCGTGTAGGGTTGGGCGTGCCACGGGCTGTGGCGCAGCTTGGTAGCGCGCTTGACTGGGGGTCAAGAGGTCGTGGGTTCGAGTCCCGCCAGCCCGACGAAGGACCTCCTGACGAACGGTCCGACGAGTCCGCTCCTGGCGGGCCCACTTCGCAGATCTACGCCCTGTCCGGGTCTTGCCAGGCGGGTCCGAAAGCTTGTCAAGGCCGACGACACGAGCAATCGCAGCTCCAGCGGGTGTGAGAGTGGAGAAGCGGAGGGAGGCGGCGGGCGGCGAGCCGTGAGCCTTTGATCGGAGACCGAAGCGTCTACGTCGACCGGCGCAGGACGGTGAGTTTGGACGCCAGCTCGTCGCGCTCGATATAGCAACTCTGAAGATGTCGGGCTCCGCCTGAAGAGAAGCCACTTCGACCGTGCATAACTCGCCGATTGTCAACCATGTAGAGATCCCCGGCACCCATGGGTATGCGGAGCTGATACTGGTCGCTCTCGCGCATCACGCCGAAAAGACGATAGGCGTCGTAGTACGCCTCCATCTGATCAAAGGGAACCAGAAATGGCGTGACGGAATGATTGGAATAGCGAATAGCCCGAACACTGCCGCTACCGTCAAGTTCGATGATGGAACTGAAGTTCTCATGCTCCGCCGTGGCGTCGGCGAAATGAAAGCGGTGAACCACATTGCTCAGCAGAGCGAAGGCGTTGGGGTGATCGCGGCGGATGTCTTCGGCGATCCGAAAACCGTCAACCAGCGTTGAGGCACCTCCGCTGGCATCGGCCCGGAGGAAGTGCTGCAGCTGAATCGACGGAGCCGGGTCTCGGTATCCCTCGTCGGTATGGGTGACCAGGGGAAGGTTGGTATACGCGACCGAGTTGGCCTCTTCCATCGAAACGACGTCGAAGACGGCACCCCAGCTGGTCGTGCGGAGCTCGCCAAACTGGGCCGCCACCTCCAAGACGGTGCCGGGCTCGCACGGAACGTCGTGCAGGATGCCGAGCCCGTAACGCGTAAAACCTTCCAGAAACGCGAGCCGCGACTTGGGATGGGCGAGCAGGTCCGGGTAGCAGGCGTGGGGGATCTCGGACGCCATCGACGCGTCCCAAAGTGTGCGGTGCGGTGTTCGAACAAGTGCCCCGTTGGAGTAATCGTGATCGCGGAGCCATTCCTGCGACCAAGAGCTCTCGTGGCCATCGGTGTCCCACACGATGTGCAGTCCACCGTCTTCGCCAATCAACGCCGATGCTGGCTCGATACCCGGGGGAATCGACGACGTCTCCACCAAGCGGTGGCGAGTGCTGGCGTGCTGGAGTTGTTGACAGTTGTCGCGCAACCACACGTAGTGAAACTGGCTCGTGGTGCCGTCGGGCCACGAAATCTCAAGCGCCCGTGAACCAAGGGTCACCGTTGGCGCCGTGGTCATTGCAAGACCTCCGGGAATCCGTCAGCGCGTAGATCGGTGCCGACGGCGTCTTCGAGCAACTTCACGACCTGTGACGACCACGCGCCACCGCCGTAGTGCGCTTTGGAACGAATGAAGGTCTGTTCGACGAGTCCGGCAACTTCCAGCGGGACCCCGAAGTCGCGGCCGAATTGCATGGCAAATCCGAGATCTTTGAGGGCGAGATCCATGGTGAAGCCGATGTTGTAGCTCCCGTTCAGAATCACTTGACTTTCCGTTTCGTGGACGAAACTGTTTCCCGAACTGTTGCGGATGGCTTCAAACGATCGAGCCAGATCGAGGCCTCCACGTTTGGCCAGCATCAGCGCCTCGCCGGCCGCCACGAGATGGATGAACGCCAGCATGTTGGTGATCACTTTGATGATTGCGGCATTGCCGAGCGGTCCCATGTACAAGATCGGTTGGCCGATTGCTTCGAGCAGATGGCGGCACTTCTCGAACGTTGCCTCATCACCGCCGACGAGCACCGTGATGTCGCCCTCGGCCGCTTTGTGAACCCCCCCGGTCACCGGGCACTCCAGTATCTGCACGCCGCGCCCTGCGCACAGGGCACCGAGCCGAAGCGTTTCTTGGCGATCGTTCGTACTGTTGTCGATCCAGGTCCCGCCGGCGCGCAAACCGGCGAGGACGCCGTGGGGGCCGGTGAGCACGGCGTCAATCGCGGCCGGTGAAGGCAGGCAGGTGAACACGACGTCGGCGTTCCTGGCGACCTCCTCGGCCGTGTCGGCCCAAACGGCGCCAGCCGCGATCAGGCCGTCGGCCAAGGATCGATTGAGGTCGGTAACGGTCACCCGGTGCCCCGCCCGGAGGAGACTCGACGCCAGATAGAAGCCAAGATGGCCTAGGCCGACATAGCCAACTGATTCGCTCACCGCCCCAGTGTCGCGCAGCCAACCCACCATTTGGCGACTCCGGAGCGACGGTTCGCCGAGTCCGAACGACTACGTTCCGACGTGATCTTGATTGTCGAGGTCACGTCCCAGGGATCGGAGCGTCGAGATCATGAACCTCGCAGACATCGGACGGCACTGGGCACGATGGCAACCAGACGCCGTGGCTATCCGCTTCGGGTCGCAGTCGACCACGTGGCGAGAACTCGACGTTCGCTCGACGGCGGTGGCCGTCTCCTTCGCCGACCGTGGCATCGTGAAAGGCGACCGGATCGCGATCCTGATGCCCAATCGGCCGGAGTGGACCTTGGCAACCATTGCGGCATGGAAACTCGGAGCGGTGGTCGTCCCCCTGAACGTCCGGTTCACGGCCGCCGAGGTGGCGTACGTCGTTGCCGACGCCGGCGCCCGCGTTGTCGTGACGGACGAGACACTGGCCTCGGCTTGCTCGCTCCTCGACAATTCGGTGCTGGTTTTGCTCCCAGCCGGTCTGGCCGAGGCGCCAATCGGGGCGGACGTTCCGGAGGTGTTCGCCGACGAAAGCACGCCAGCCTTTCTTTGCTATACGAGCGGAACGACCGGCGACCCGAAGGGCGCGATTCTCACCCACGGCTCCTGGAACGTGGCGTCCCAAGGTTGGGCGCAGGCGATCGAACTCTCCCCGCACGACCGCGTTGTTCTCCCTTTTCCGTTGGCGTTCACCGGCGGTCTGGCGGTGTTCTTGTTCACGTATTGGGCGGGAGCGCGGTTGGTCCTCGAACCGGCCGTCGACGTTGATCGACTGTTCGACCTCTTCGAGACCGAACGGGTGACGGCATTGCTGGCGGTGCCCGTGATTTTCCAGCAACTGGTCTCGCATTCGCGCTTTCGCACGGCGGATCTGTCGAGATGGCGGATCGCCAGTTCGGGTGGCGCCCCCGTTCCCGTGCCGCTGATCGAGGCTATCCAGGCGATCGGCGTCCCGATGTTCCAAGGGTTCAGCCTCACCGAGGCGTCGGCCGCGGCCACGATCCTGCCCAGCCACGACGCCACTCGAAAGATTGGTTCCGCCGGTTTGCCGGTGATGCACGGATCCATCGGGATCGTCGACGAACAAGGGGAGGCGTGTCCCGCCGTCACCGTTGGGGAGATCACCGTCGGAGGACCGCAAATCATGCTGGGGTACTGGAACCAGCCTGAGGCATCCGTCGCCGCCCTGGCCAACGGCGTCGTGCACACCGGCGATCTCGGGTATCTCGACGACGAGGGCTACCTCTACGTCGTCGACCGGAAAAAGGACATG
>JANLQX010000484.1:0-1700 GCA_031368095.1 Actinomycetes bacterium
GGATGTACCGGTCGCCGCAGAGGCGCCTGCGGCCACCGACGCCGTCCGCCATCAGCGCAAGACGCGTGAAGGCACGGTCGTGTCCAACAAGATGGAAAAGACCGCCGTGGTCGCTGTCATCGAGCGCGTCCGTCACCCGAAGTACGGCAAGTTCATGATGCGCACCAAGAAGCTGTACGCACACGACGAAGCCAACGACGTCAACATCGGCGACAAGGTCCGCGTCATGGAAACTCGACCGCTGAGCAAGAACAAGCGGTGGCGCGTCGTGGAGATCCTGGAAAGGGCCAAGTGATCCAGTCATGATCCAGCAAGAATCCCGTCTCCGCGTCGCCGACAATAGCGGCGCCAAAGAAGTGTTGTGTATCAAGGTGCTCGGCGGCACGCGCCGTCGGTACGCCTCGATCGGCGACATCTTTGTGGCTGCCGTGAAAGACGCCATTCCAGGTGCAGCGGTCAAGAAGGGCGACGTCGTGAAGTGCGTCGTCGTACGCGTCAAGAAAGAAAAACGTCGTCCCGACGGCAGCTACATCCGCTTCGACGAAAATGCAGCCGTCATCATCAAAGACGACCTCACCCCACGTGGAACTCGCATCTTCGGGCCAGTGGGCCGCGAACTGCGCGACAAGAAGTTCATGCGGATTGTCTCCCTGGCTCCGGAGGTGCTTTGAGATGAAGCTGAAAAAGGGTGACAACGTCATCGTCATCACCGGCAAAGACAAGGGCAAAGAGGGCGAGATCATTCATGTCTCGCCGTCCGAGAACAAGATCATCGTCAGTGGTGTCAACACTGCCAAGAAGCACCAGAAGCCTCGCAGGGCCAATGAACCCGGTGGAATTATCGACCGCGACATGCCCGTGCACGCCAGCAATGTGATGCTGGTTCACAAGGGCAAGCCGACCCGCGTTGGCTACGGCGTGAATACCGACGGCAAGAAGGTGCGCATTGCAAAGCGAACCGGAGAGGTGATCGGATGAGCACCGACACAACAGTGGCCCCGGCACCCATGCCGCGACTGAAGCAGAAGTACCACGACGAGGTGAAAGCAGCGCTCCAAGAGCAGCTCGAACTTGCCAACGTGATGCAGGTACCTCGGCTCGAAAAGATCGTCATCAATATGGGGGTCGGCAAAGCGACTCAGCAGCCTTCACTACTCGAAGGCGCGGTACGCGATCTCACCGCGCTGTCGGGCCAAAAGCCGATCATCACCAAGTCGCGTGATTCCATCGCCAACTTCAAGTTGCGCGAGAACCAAGCAATCGGCTGCAAGGTCACCCTTCGTGGCGACCGGATGTGGGAGTTCCTCGATCGCCTCATCAGTGTTGCGATCCCACGTATCCGTGACTTCCGAGGTCTCCCGGCTCACAGCTGGGATGGTCGGGGTAACTACACGTTCGGCCTCTCGGAACAAACCGTGTTCCCCGAGATCGATTACGACAAGATCGATGCCCCCCGTGGCATGGACATCACACTGGTCACTACCGGTGTCACCAACGCCCAAGGTCGGGCATTGCTCGACGCATACGGGTTCCCGTTCAAACGGGGCGACGAGGGCGGCCCGCCGCCGAAGCCGGTCAAGCGTCGTGGTCCGTCACGCGGCGGTAAGGGCTCAGCCAAGTCGGCTGGGTCGTCGAAGAAGCAGTAGGGAAGGGCGAAGGACATGGCAAAGAAGTCACAGATCAATCGGTCGAACGCCACC
>JANLQX010000486.1:0-4728 GCA_031368095.1 Actinomycetes bacterium
CACCCACGCGTCGTAGCCGGCCTCCAGCGCGCGAGCGACCGTGCGCTCCTGATCGGCACGTTCTCCGTAGAATTGGGATTCCTCGCTCGCTTGGGGGGCGAGGACCGCTTCGGCGCCTCTGAACGGGTCGTCTTGTCGTTCAATTCGGGTAGCAACCGAAGGCGATACAAGTCGGCCCAGGCGTCAACGAAACGTTGCTGGTCGATACCGTTGCGTCCCGATCCAATCAGCGTTTCGATGATCCGAAAGTTGATCAACGATCCAAGCAACACTGCAGCGGTCGCTTCCGCATCGATGCCGGGATTCACTTTGCCGATTCGCTCTGCGACGATCCGGTACGGACCGGTCACGAGTCGGTCCACGATCCGCTCGCGATGCTCAGGGAATTCGTCGAGGTCCCGAAAGAAGATCCGCATCAAGTCCGCACCCATGTACGCCAAAGAGGAATGCGCCGTCGCTTCAAGATCGTTCTGCGGCGGAGCGAGTTCGTCGTCCGAGGCACCAACCGTTGCGTCGATGACTGCGTCGAGGATCGCCCGCTTTGTCGGGAAATGGCGATACGTCCCCCCTGCGCCCGGCGTCAGGCCGGCCGCGAGTTCGATGTCGGAGATCTTCGTCGCCGAGTAGCCCTTCGCGGCGAAACACGAAATTGCCGCCCGGAGGACTCGACGACGCGCATCAGACATAAGTACGATCTTACTTACGGCCACGTGTCCACCCGCGGACCTGGCCTGGAACGAACGAGGGAGCAGACCCCATGGGACTCGAAACGATGGCGATGTCAGCCATGGGCGCGTTGACGGACCGGCCGCAGGTGGCCGCCCAGCTCTTTCGGTTCACCAAGTGGGGAAGCCCGTTCGCACCGGAACGGTTCTCCTACCCCTATCCGATGTACGACCGGATGCGCGCCGACGGCGAGGTCGCTTGGGGCAAGCCCTACCGGCAGTGGTTCGTGTTCGGATACGACGAAGTCAACGAGGTACTGAAGTCCACCAACACCAGCACGTCGCGCATCGGCGAGCTCATGCTCTCGACACCGAAGTTCAAACGCTTGACTCCAACCGCCAGGGCGAACTTCTCCAAATGGTTGCTCGCCGTCGACGACCCGGACCACACGCGCCTACGAAGCGCCGTCGCCCGGGCCTTCACCCCCAAACAAATCGCTCGCTACGAAACACTCGTTTCGTCGTCCACCACCGAGCTCCTCGCCGCGCTACCACGCACGAACAAACTCGACATCGTCGAGGCGTTTACCGACCGCCTACCAAGCCGAGTGATCGCCGACATTCTCGGCCTACCGGCCGAACGACGCGACTGGCTACACCTTGCATCGAGATCCGTCGGCGCGATGCTCGACGCGACCGCACCGTTCGATCCGTCAGAGGTGTCACAACGCTTCGACGAACTTGACGCCGAGTTTCGTCGGCTCATCAAACAACACCGTCAGTCACCAGGCCCAGACCTCGTGTCTGCGCTCGTGTCCGAAAGCGACGGCCCGCAACTCAGCGACGACGAAATCATTGCGATGATCACGTTCCTCCTCTTCGCCGGACACGAAACCATCACCGGCATGCTCGGCAACGCGCTCGTCTCACTCGAAAGCCACCCCGAACAACGCGCACTACTCCGATCCACACCCGAACTGATCAACAACGCAGTCGAAGAACTCCTCCGATTCGACACCTCCGCCCAAGTCACCGGACGCCAAGCAACCCAGGACACCAAGATCGGGAACGCCACGATCCGCAAAGGCCAAAACATCGCTGTCATGGTCGGTGCCGCCAACCGCGACCGCCGACGCTGGCCCGACGCCAACCAACTCCGACTCGACCGGCCAGACCCATCACCAATCTCGTTCGGATTCGGTGCCCGCTACTGCCTCGGCGCAGCACTCGCCCGAATGCAACTCCGAATCGCAATCCCCGCGGTCCTCAACGGACTCGGCGACTACACCATCGACCACCCGAACGTCACCTGGAAACGCTCCTTCACCCTCCGCGGCCCGCTCGCACTCCCAATCACGCACTGAAGTCGAAGACCGCAAACTCCCGAACCAGGCCAACCACAGGCGCTCCTACCCAAGCGATGGCGACTGCCGCGACCGACACGAAGCGCACGCCAACCATCCGTCACGAGATCACCGCCGGATCGCCACGCCCACTCGAATACCGACGACGGACAGTTCTGGCCCCCATTCATGCGCACCGGACCAAACGCCACGTTGCTGAGCGCGCAGTGGATTCGGTTCATCGAGCGTTACCGAGTGCTCCGCACGCATAGGTTCGGCCGGATATGCGTCTCGGCCGGAGCGTTCGCGTCAGCGATTATCGAGTGGGGTCCCAGCGCCGACCCGTCGCGACCGGGCGGATCACTCCGATACTCGCCTGCACTTGACAACATACCAACTAGTTGGTATGTTCCATTCGTGGACCTGCCAGCCTCGTCGCCCAGCGGTTCGGGCGGCGCACGTGTTCGTCTTCTTGCTGCCGCGGTCGCGTTGTTCCGAGCGAAGGGTCTCAACGCGACAACAGTGGACGAGCTCTGCGCGAAGGCTGGAGTGACCAAAGGCGCGTTCTTTCACCACTTCGAATCCAAAGACGATTTCGCGGTTGAAGCAGCGCAGTACTGGTCAGAGACCACCTCGGTCGTGTTTGCTGGCGCGGCGTTCCACGAACACCCCGACCCTCTTGTGCGGGTACTCGGCTACATCGAACTGCGCAAGCAACTCATCCAGGGCAACGCGTCGGAGTTCTCATGCCTCGCGGGAACCATGGTCCAAGAAGCCTTCGACACTTCACCCATCGTGCGAGATGCCTGCGCCAAAAGCATCTTCGGTCACGCCGACACCCTCGTTGACGATCTCACCGCCGCCATCAAGGGCCACCCGCCCGTGATCAACAGCGACCCAATCGAGCTGTCACGACACATCCAAGCCGTCATCCAAGGCGCGTTCATTCTCGCGAAAGCCTCCAACGATCCGTCGGCCGCGATCGACAGCATCGAGCATCTCCGCCGTTACCTCTTGCTGCTGTTCGCGCAAGCACCCTCTGCCCCGCAAGCCAGCGCGAGTGACCAGGGAACCAACCGGGTGACCAAGCGCTCCTCAGCGCGCCGTCCCCGATAACAACCCGCCAATCTCGTCCGACAACGGCGCACAGCCCGCCACACACGTCCCGCGACACGGATCGTTCCCCAACACACGGAGACCCGACATGAGAAGACTCAAGATCATCGAACACATCTCGCTCGACGGCGTGATCCAGCACTCCAACGACGACGACGATTTCCCCTACAGCGACTGGTCTGGGCCGTATCGAAGCCCCGCCGGTCTCGGTGCAATGCTTGCTGCATACGGCGAAGGTTTCGATGTGTTGCTCGGTCGGCGCACCTACGACGCCTGGTCGAGCTACTGGCCGCAGGCGCCGGGCGGCGCTATGGCCGACAGGCTCAACGCGGCAACGAAGTATGTGGCCACCCACCGACCCCAAAGCCTTGAATGGGGACCCTTCGAAGGCCTCGGGCCGGACATCATCACCGACCTTCGCCACATCAAATCCCAAGACGGCCCAGACCTGATCGTCTCGGGCAGCTCGACGCTGACATCGACCATCCTCGAACACGGACTCGCCGACGAACTCGTGCTCGCCGTGTCCCCGCTGCTGCTGGGCACAGGCAAGCGCCTCTTCGCCGAGGGAACCCCGGCACGCGCCTTCAAGCTGACAAACACGACGGAAACACCGACCGGCATCATCCTCACTACCTACAGCGTCGCCGGGCCCTTGAAGGCCGGATAGCTGATCACGTGGCTGGCGGCCCGCCCACCTCTCCTTCTGTTCAGACGACCGACACCCTCCCGAGCGAACGCGAATCCATCCAATGACGACAGCACCAAACACTTGACCGTGACACCCATGCGCACGTTCGTCTTTGTCCCTGGCGCCGGCGGGAGCGCGTGGTACTGGCACCGCGTCGTTCCCTTGCTGGAAGCAGCAAGACACAGAGCCATTCCCGTCGAACTCCCCGCGGCGGACGACTCAGCGACCTTGAGCGACTACGCAGACGCGATCAAGCGCGCCGCCAACGGTTCGAGCAACATCGTGATCGTCGCCCAATCACTCGGAGGTTTTTCCGCCCCAATGGCCGTCGACGAACTCGGCGCACACGAGCTGGTCTTCGTCAACGCCATGATCCCCGCGCCGGGCGAGACACCCGGACAATGGTTTTCAAACACCGGCCAGAGTGATGCCGCACGAAAGATGGCCGAGCGTGACGGCCGGTCGCCCGATTTCGACTTCGTCGAGGACTTCTTCCACGACGTCCCCAACGACGTGCGGACCGCCGCGTTTCAACGCGGCGAACCCGTTCAATCCGACACGCCCATGGGGTCTGTCTTCGCACTGCAGCGGCTCCCCGATATCCCGACACGGGTCATCGCCGGTCGAGACGACCGGCTGTTCCCGATCGAATTCCAACGCCGACTCGCAACACAACGCCTCGGGGTCGAGATCGAGGACATCTCCGGCGGCCACCTAATCGCACTCAGCCACCCAACCGAACTAGCCGAGCGCCTCCTCGCCCACAACGACTGAAACCACACATCGGCGCAACCGAGCACGCCGCCGGTTAAGCGATAGCGGGCGCTCGACATCGCTCAACGCAATCCCGCTCCGGCCCGCGACCGCCGCGCAGAACCATGGCCCGTATCGGCGCACACAAAACGCTCACTTC
>JANLQX010000413.1:0-3381 GCA_031368095.1 Actinomycetes bacterium
CAGGTAGTTGGGATTGAAGTTCTCGGGATCGATCCAGTCGTCGAGCACCATGTCGGCGTCGACGGGGCGCAGCGCAGGCGTGACTTGCCGGACACCGAGCTCATCCATATGACGCAGAAGACGACAGGTGAAGTCGCCAAGAAGGTCAGCGCGTAGCGTCCAACTGGCCCGAAAGTATCCGAAGACCCACAGCAGGTTCGGCACGCCGGTGAACATCATTCCGCGGTACGTCACCGTGTCGTGAACGTCGAGGGGCTGACCGTCGACACTGAACGCAATGTCACCAAGAACGCTGAGATTGAACCCCGTCGCCGTCACAATGACATCAGCGAGTAGCTCTTCTCCGCCAGTCGTTCGAATTCCGGTCTCGGTGAACGTCTCGATCGCATCGGTAACGATCGACGCCTTGCCTTCGCTGATCGCCGTGAACAGATCACCATCGGGCACAAAGGCGAGACGCTGCTGCCACGGCCGATACTTCGGCGTGAAGTGCTTGGCCACGTCATATCCCGCAGGAAGGAGCGCAGTGACGCCGTTGATGAGTTCGTCGCGAACCAGCTCAGGGAAGTCGACGGAGAGCTGGGCCACCACCCGCTGGTCGTGGAGAATTTTACGCCGAACGATCTCATGGATCCAGGCCGGATCGATGTCGATCTCGCGGAGAGTGTCGGCCAGGTCGTTGATGTTGCGCTTGGCGACGAAGAAGGTTGGCGACCGCTGCAGCACCGTCACATGCGCGCACGTGTTTGCGATATTCGGCACCACTGTTGCCGCGGTCGCGCCCGATCCGATCACGATCACGTGCTTGTCGGCCAGGTCAAGGTCGTCGGGCCAGGTCTGCGGATGGACGATGCGGCCACCGAAGCGTTCCATGCCCGGCCAGGCCGGTGTGTATCCCTGCGCGTGACGGTAGTAGCCCTGGCACATCCACAAAAAGTTGCAGGTGAAGGTGAGGCTCTCACCGCTCGCAGTGTCGGTCACTTCGGCCGTCCAGAGTTTGGCGGCACTCGACCATGCGGCCGTCGTGATGCGGTGGCGGTAGCGAATGTGGCGACCAAGATCGTTCTCCTCGATCACCTCGCCCATATATCGACGGATCTCCTCGGCGGTGGCGATCGGCGCGCCGGTCCACGGCTTGAAGCGATATCCGAACGTGTACAGATCACTATCGGAGCGCGTCCCCGGGTAGCGATGGGTGAGCCACGTGCCACCAAAGTCACCCAGTGCGTCAAGGACGAGGAACGATCGCTCCGGGCATTGCTGAGTAAGGTGGTAGGACGCGCCGACGCCGGAAATTCCGGCACCGACGATCAGCACATCGACGTGTTCTGAATGTTCGTTGGCGGCGTCGTTCGGTACACGGATGGGTTCGGACATCGACGGTGAGCCTTTCACGGGTGTGGCGGTCGCAACCAAGTGAGACGGTCCAGAGCTACACGAGCTCGGGGCGGCCGATCCGGACTTCCACCCCGGGCGACCAGAGCACGACCGGTTCACCGCCAGGCGTCGGCAGGCCGGCGGCGGCAAGCAAGGATTCGTCGAGACCTTCAACCGTGGCGTGGTGGAGCAGCCACTCCGGATGGTCAACCCGGGCCCACAAGCGTCGACCGAGAAAGGTCGACCCGAGCGCCCATCGAGCGGACAGGAACAACTGGAGTTCGGTGGGCTCGTCGATTCTTTCGCCGGTGCGAACCGTCAGGGCCGTATGTGCACCTACGTTCGATCGGGGCCACCTTCGTGAAGACGTGTACCGGAATACACCCTGACCCGGGCGTTCAATCTCCATCCGAGCCCAGCAGTAGGGAAGGCCGTAGGCCACTCGGGCGACAAGGGTTGGAACAAGGCGCGTCACATCGAGACTGCAGAACCAGACTCCACGCCGGCCGGCCCGGTCCACGATGTAGGTGCGCACGTTGGTCTCGGGAAAAGTCGACCACGTACCGGCGGCGAGCCCGCCGCCGGGTCCGAACGGGAGACGGATTCGCCGCATGTCGAACGGGATGAGTCCGATCCATGCCGTTCCGTCGAAGGTATCGACGGTGAACCCATCGGGCAGCAGACGCTGCACGACATCAGCGTCATAGGACCAGTGGATCGACGTGAGGTCGTACCAACCCTGGAGCATGACCGGTCGACTGACCTTCGCCGACGGCGACGCAGTGATGGGCTCCGCTCCCGCCAGATCAAAACGGAATGGTGGGGCGCGATGCATCACCGTTGCAGTGTGGCAGGAGCCGGTCGCTATTGACTCAACGGCGCGCCGAACTCGGCTGCGAGCGGAGTCCAGCGGTCCAGGTCACGAAGCACGCCATCACGGTCGGGGGCCCACGACGTGAGAACGGCTCGGCGCACGCCCTCAGAGGACAACGACGCGAGACCGGCGGCATCGCTCGTGGCCCCGAACACGCTGACCACCACCGACAACGGATCACGCCCGACCTTCTCGCACGCATCTCGCAGCGCATCGAGACGCGAACGCAGCGAGGAACGCGCCGAGATCGGCAACCATCCGTCGGACCACGCGGCCACTTCCCCGAGCAACCTCGGCCCCGCTCCCCCGCCGAGATGAATCGTCGGGCCGCCGTGCTGGGCCGGCTTCGGCCACTGCCACGACGGTGCGACGTGCACGTAGGTTCCATCGAAGGCGGCGACGTCGTCGGTCCACAGCGCCCTCATGGCGGCAACGGTCTCGCGTACCCGCGTCCAGCGCTCGGTGAACGCCACGCCGTGATTGGCCATCTCCTCCCGGTTCCACCCGATACCGACACCAAGTTCAAGGCGGCCACCGCTCAGATGGTCAAGGGTGGCCGCTTGCTTCGCCGTCCAGATCGCGTCACGTTGGGCGAGAAGCAGGACACTTGTTCCGAGACGAAGGGTCGTCGTGACGGCCGCCGCCATCGAGAGCGCCACAAAAACATCATGGATGCGCGCATACGGTGCGGGCAGCGGTTCTCCGGTTAGCGAACCCGGCCACGGCGATTCGCGACTGATGGGTATGTGACTGTGCTCGGGTAGCCACATGCTCTCGAAACCGCGTTCCTCGGCCGCCCGAGCGAGTTCATCGGGTCGGATCGTGGTGTCGGCCGACAGCAGGGTGACGCCGATTCGAAGAGGCCCGCTCAACGGATTGGCGTCCCGGTCAAGGCGAGATCGGCGTAGCGAACCTTCAGTTCTCGCTTCAAGATTTTCCCGCTCATGTTCCGAGGTAGCGGCTCCGGCGAGAAAACGAGGTAACGGGGAATCTTGTAGTCCGCCAACATCGATGCACATGCGGCGAGCACGTCGGCGGGATCCAGATGGGAACCGTTCATCCACACGATGACGGCTGGCGTCTCACCCCATCGGGTGTGGGGAACGCCGATGACCGCCACTTCGACGATG
>JANLQX010000507.1:0-6246 GCA_031368095.1 Actinomycetes bacterium
CCAACCTGTTCAAGCTCGTCGCCAATGTGCTCGATGCGTGGGGGATGGATGAGACGTCCAAGAACGTCGCCACGATGCCGCTGTTCCATATCGGTGGTTCGGGTTGGGCCGTTGCCGGGCAGTACACCGGAGCCACCACGCTGCTGGTGCGCGATCCGTTGCCCAACGTTCTGCTCGACCTCATGGAGCACGAGAAGGCAACCAACGCGTTTTATGTCCCGGCGCTCTTGGCCTTCATGGCGCTCACTCCGGGGGCATCGGATCGCGACTATTCGTCGATGCGTTCGGTCGTCTACGGCGCATCACCGATCACCAACGAGGTCCTGATGGCTTCGATGGCCACCCTGAAGTGCCCGCACATTCAGGTCTATGGGATGACTGAGACAACGGGCGCGATCACGGAGCTATCCCCGGAGGATCATGATCCGTCAGGGCCGCGAGCCCATCTGCTCCGCAGCGCCGGCAAGCCCTACCCATGGGTGGAGATGCAGATTGTCGACACCGAGACGGGCGAGGTGCAGGCACCGGGGAGCGTTGGCGAGCTGTGGACCCGAAGCGCACAAAACATGGTCGGATACTGGAACAAGCCGGAAGAGACGGCCAAGACGTTTACCGCTGACGGGTGGCTAAAGACGGGCGACGCGGGCTATATCGACGAGGAAGGGTTTCTGTTCCTCACCGACCGGGTCAAAGACATGATCGTTTCCGGGGGCGAGAACGTCTACCCGGCCGAGGTCGAAAATGCACTGGCGTCACATCCATCGATTGCTGAGGTCGCCGTCATCGGCGTGCCGAGTGACAAGTGGGGCGAGACGGTCAAGGCCATGGTCGTGCTGCGCGATGGATTCACCGCCGACGAGAGGTCGATCATCACTCACTCGAAGGTTCTGTTGGCTGGATTCAAGTGCCCGACATCGGTCGATTTCGTTACCGCCCTCCCCCGCAACCCATCCGGCAAGGTCCTCAAGAAGGACCTCCGCGAACCCTTCTGGGCCGGCAGATCCCGCCGCATCAACTAAGCCGCCCGGCGCAAGCAGGCGCTCGCGAGAGAGGTTGCCCCCATCAACGTGAGTGCGTTACCTCGATGCGGTGCTTCGAGGTAACGCACCGTTATGAGCCTCAGGCCGCTGGCCGAAGCCCACCGTCGAGACCGCAGAACCGCCGTACGCGGCCCCGAGTTGGCGCGTTGTTCGCGGTGAAGTCGGACCAGGTGAGCCGAACGGTTTTCCATCCTGCTTCGAGAGACTTTGCGTCGCGTGCCCGGTCGAGGTCGAACTGGCGATTGCGGAGATGCCACGTTCGACTGTCGAATTCGAAGATGGTCCGGGTAGCTCGACAGATCGCATAGGCGCGGCGCGACGATCCTGGATATGCCGGATGCGGCACTTCCCATTCGATGAGGTGGGCAACGCCGTAGCGCTGAAACTTGCGACGGGCCAAACCCTCCAGTTCGGAGAGGCTCGCTCCGTCTGTGGTGGTTCTGGCGTCAAGGAGGGAGCCGAGGCGGCGTAACCCACGACGCCGGAGCGTTCGTGCGTGCTCGTGGCTTCGCCGGACCTCGCCGTACGACGCGACGTTCAGCCGGTGGGCAGTGTCGAGAAGGCGCTCGTAGGCGTCCCATGAAGATGTTGGTGTCCAGACGGCCAAATCGACGAGTGAACGGGCCGGGGTCGTCGCCCGAAAGACAAATCGCCCCGGACGGTTTTCCTTGTTGAGGATGACAATCTCGGACTCTGGCCAATTTGAGACTTGGCGAATTTCGGCCACGGCGCTGTCGTGGGTCCGTTGATGGGGGACCAGGATCGTTGGTGGCAAGTCCGGATCCACTGCGATAGTCAGTCCGTGCATGGCCAGCGCTGTCCTTCCTGCGAACACCGCAAGCGGATGGGCTTCGATGATTCCTGCGGTTGCGTCCATTGCCCAGGTGCGCTCGCTCATGACGGACCGGAAGATTCCCGGCGCTACTGGCACCCAAAGGCCAGCGGCAATGCGTCGGTCGATGCTGTGGCCGGTGACGCCAGCGGTTACCAGCTGACGGCGAGATGCAACACCGTGTTGGGCGATCGCAATCGAGGTGAAAATGGCGTCTGTGGTGAAGGTTGATTTTGACATGGGGACGATGGTGCGGCACGCCATCGTTCAGTTGATAGCGAGCGGCGCTCCTGAGCGCCGCACGCGTCGAATTCGCCGAATTTGGCGTGCTTTCGGGCGGTTTTGGTGATGAGACCTGTGGCCCGGAAGCGGGCGACCGAGCTGTCGAACCGGCGTGACTGGCTTTTACCTCCGTCGTGCGATTCGAGGTAGCGCAGTCACGTCTATGGGGGCAACCTCTCTCGCGGCGGTCGCGCGGACTACGGTCGCGGGTAGGAAGTTGTCCCAACTAGACGGAGGATCCGATCATGGATTTCAGCAAACTCACCAAAGGCGATCAAATTCTCGGCGGCGCCGGAATTGTGTTCATCATCTCGTCGTTCCTCACGTGGTTCTCCTTGTCGATCGGAGGATTCTCCGGCAGCGTGAACGGTTGGGATCTCGACTTCTTCTGGGGGACGCTTCCCGCCCTTCTGGTTGTTGCAATGATCGTTTGGGTCGGTCTCCGCCGCTTCTCGTCGGTCAAGTTGCCAGTCGATATTCCGGCGCTTTACCTGGTGGGGGGCGGTTTGGTCTTCTTCCTGCCATTCCTCAAACTGCTCGTTGGCCAGTCGGGGCTCGATCGCGGTTTTGGTCTGTTCCTCGCCGTTCTGGCCGGAGCCGGGGTGGCGTTTGCCGGGTTCCTCAAGTTCACCGAAGGCGGCGGCAAGCTGAACGAGCTGAAGTCGCAATTGGCTGGGGCCGCCGATCAACTCGGCGACAAGGCAAAGTCGGCCGTGAATGACGCCAAGGACGCCGTCGACAAGAAGGACTGAGTGCGAAACTCGACGGCGTGACTGATCTCGCCGCCGCTACCGCTCGCGCCCTCCAAGGCAACCTCGCCAAGGAGGGCGCCAAGCTGGCCCGCCAGAACAAGTTGTTCGTTCGGGACCGCATTGCCCTCCTCGTCGACGACGGATCGTTCATCGAGGATGGGTTGCTCGCCAACGCTTCGGCAACGGATCTTCCGGCCGACGGTGTCGTCACCGGCACCGCCACGATCGATGGGCGCTGCGTCTGCGTGATGGCCAATGACCCGACCGTGAAGGCTGGATCGTGGGGGGCGCGGACGGTCGAGAAGATGATTCGGCTCACGGAGCATGCGTTGGCCAACGAGCTGCCGATCTTTTATCTGGTCGACTCGGCAGGCGCTCGTATTACTGATCAGGTCGATCTCTTTCCGGGTCGGCGGGGCGCCGGGCGGATCTTCTTCAACGAGGTCAAGCTGTCGGGAAAGGTCCCGCAGATATGCTGTCTGTTCGGACCGTCAGCGGCAGGTGGCGCCTACATCCCGGCCTTCTGCGACGTGGTGATCATGGTCGACGGGAATGCCTCGATGTACCTGGGCTCGCCACGAATGGTAGAAATGGTGACAGGTGAGATCACCACATTGGAAGAAATGGGGGGTGCGCGCCTTCATGTGACAACAAGTGGCTGCGGTGATCTCCTTGCCAAAGATGATGCGGAGGCAATCGGTCTGGCTCGCCAATGGTTCTCCTTTATGCCGTCGAATTGGCGCCAGAGTCCGTTGCGAACAGGTGGCATGGCGCCGACGCCGGAGCTGACCACGGCGATGATCCCGATCGAGGACCGCAAGGCGTACGACATGCGGAAGGTGATACGGGCAATCGTCGATCAGGACTCGTGGTTCGAGGCGAAGCCGTTGTTCGCCAAGGAATTGGTGACCGGCTTCGGCCGTCTTGACGGCTCCGTCGTCGGCGTCGTGGCCAACAATCCAATGCAGAAGGGCGGGGTGCTGTTTCACGACTCGGCTGATAAGGCGGCTCGCTTTGTGTGGCTCTGCGATGCGTTCGGTATTCCCCTGTTGTTCCTCTCCGACGTACCCGGCTTCATGGTCGGTACCGCAGTGGAGCGAGTCGGCATCATTCGTCATGGAGCCAAGATGATCACGGCGATCTCGGAGGCGACGGTGCCAAAGATTTGTGTCGTTGTTCGTAAGGCGTACGGCGCTGGTCTTTACGCCATGTGTGGGCCGGCGTTCGAGCCCGAAGCCACGATTGCCCTACCTATGGCGAAGATCGCCGTGATGGGACCTGAGCCGGCGGTCAATGCCGTCTTTGCCAACAAGATTGCCGAGATCGAGGACTCGGTGGAACGAGAGGCGTTTGTGGCGGCTCGCCGGGCGGAGTACGAAGAGGACGTCGACCTACTGCGGCTGGCGTCGGAGCTGGTCGTCGATGCCATCGTGGAACCCGAGGCCCTTCGCGCCGACCTCATCGCCCGCTTCGCCCGAGCCGACGGGAAGCTTCGTCCGATGCCCGACAAGCGCCACGGGGTTCCGCCGGTCTGAGATGGCACGACGACTCCCGTCTACTTTGGACGCCGTGCCGTTGCCAACCCTGCCCCGAGGAGTGTTGATCCGTGAGGTCGGGCCGCGTGACGGCTTGCAGTCCGAGGCGCCCGCCTCGGTCGAGATGCGGGTTCGGCTCATTGACGCATTGATTGCTGCCGGACTGGCCCGCATCGAGATGTGCTCGTTCGTGTCCCCAACTGCGGTGCCGGCTATGGCGGGGGCCGCCGAGGTGTTGGTTGGAGTCGGCGACCGCCCCGGGGTTCGGCGCACGGCGCTGGTTCCGAACGTGCGAGGAGCTCAGCTCGCTTTGAGTGCAGCGAGCACCGTCGACGAACTCACCGTCACGATTTCGGCGAGCGCGATCTATAGCGAGAAGAACACCCGCATGTCGATCGACGATGCGCTGAATTCTGTCGGTGCCATCGTCGCCGAGGTCGCAGGACGGGTGCCGGTCGACGCTGTCCTGTCGTGTTCGTTCGGCTCGCCCTATGAGGGTGACATCGCTCCGGCAACGGTCGCCGGCATGGTGGCCCGTCTTTTTGACTCAGGGGTGGATTGCGTGACGCTGGCGGACACGACCGGTATGGCCACGCCGAGGCGTATCGACGAGGTGATAAGCGCGCTTCCGGTCGCGGCGATGAGTGATCTGGGACTACACCTGCACGAAACTCGCGGAACGGCGCTGACCAACGCCTACGCCGCGATGATGCTCGGAGTGCGCCGCTTCGACACCTCGATCGGTGGCCTCGGTGGATCGCCGTTCGCCGTGGGGGCCGCTGGCAATCTTGCGACTGAGGATCTCGTGTTCCTTTGCGACGACCTAGGTGTTGGGACAGGAATCGAGTTGACCCGACTCTTGCAGGCGTCGGTGCTCGCCGCCGAAATCGTCGGTCGAACGCTGCCGTCGCGAGTGGCGTCGGCCGGCCCGCGCCTCACCGCCGCAAGGGTGTCCGATGCCGTGGTGTGATCCGTGCACAAAGTATTGGGCGCCAAACACGGTGGACGAAAACGGCGCATGCCCGCAGTGCAAGACGGTGCTGGCGACTCGAGGGGCGTTGCGGATGGAAGCAAGATCGCTCGGCGTTCCGGCGCCCGGCGAGATCGAGGGACAGGTCCCAAAAGCTCCGTGGCATTTCAAGCTGGCGATCGCCGCCCTTGTCGTGTACCTGTCGTGGAGGGCCTGGCAGTTGCTCGTCTACCTGTTCTGAGCATCGGCAGGCTCGCCGGTACTGTGCTCGACGTGATGCGCACCTTTCTCGGCCCGCTCGTCGTTGTTCGTCACGGAGAGACGGAGTGGTCTCGTTCAGGACGCCATACCGGACGCACGGATTTGGGACTTACCGAGGTTGGCCGCGACCAATCGCGGGCGGCATCGGAAGTGATCTTGGGCCTACTTGGCGGTCGCACGATTCGCCGGGTGGTGTCGAGTCCGCGTCGCCGGGCGGTCGACACGGCAACGTTGGCTTTGGGATTCACCGGGTTGTCGACCGTGATCGACGAGCGGCTCGCCGAGTTTGACTACGGCGATTATGAGGGGCTCCTCACCGACGAAATCCTGCTTCGGAGTCCAGGGTGGAACCTTTGGCTCGACGGCTGCCCGGGGGGCGAGTCGCCGGCCGACGTTGCCATCCGGTGCGATTCGTTTCTGGCTGATCTCGACGCCACCGACGGTGATCATCTCGACCCCGTGGTGGTGGTGTGTCACGGGCACGTGAGTCGAGCGTTGGTGAGCCGAGCCGTCGGTTGGCCCGTCGACGTTGCCGGCGGACTCGACAACCACACTGCGGCGGTGGCGATCGTGG
>JANLQX010000002.1:0-1781 GCA_031368095.1 Actinomycetes bacterium
GGTCCCGTTGAGCGCGGTCGACATTGACGTGTCATTCGTACCCCCCGACGACGAATGGGGCGCAAAGCTCACCCGACCAACCGTGAGCGTGCACTTGTGGGATGTTCGGCGAAGCATCCAACGGGCCATCACTGGCATCGAGACGTTCGAGCGGGACGGCGTGACGATGCGTCGGCTGGCGCTCCCTCGGGCCGAACTCCACTACGTGATCACTGCATGGGCCTCAGACCCGAGCGATGAACGAGCGCTACTCGGCGCCGTGCTCGTTGCGCTGTTGGGCCATAGCGAAATCCCTATGTCGTTCACCCCTGAACTGCTCCACGATCTTCCACTGCCCATCCTCACGGTGGCCCGTGAGGGTGACAGTAACGTAAAATTGATCAAAGACGCGATGAAGCTCGGCTTGCAGTTGACCGTCACCGCGGTGGTCGACATTGGTTCTGGGGTGAGCGTGGCGGCCGCGCCCAGCACGATCGACATCGGCTTCACCGATATGCAGTCGGGAGCGCGCAGCGTGCCCCCGCGACGCATCGCAGGGGAAGTACTCGCATCCGGCTACGCGGGCGCAATGGTCACATCTCCGCGGGGTAGCGCAACGGTGGACGAAACCGGCCGGTTCCTCATCAAGGCGTTGCCTGGTGACGAGATCATCGTCGCCGGACCCGAAACGCTTTCCGCCACCGCTCCCGTCGAGGGCGGCGTCACGATGGGCAAGCCTTGAAATGGCCCTGCGTACCGAAGTCGGGGCATCGCATCTCAGTGTCACGCCGGGCGTGCCGGTTGTGTTCGACATCGAGGTCACCAACACCTCCGAGGTAATCGACGGCGTAACTGCCACCATCAGCGGACTCGATCCGTCATGGGTCCAACTGGTTCTGCCGGTGGTCAGTCTGTTTCCCGACTCCACCGCCACACTCAGCCTTCGTCTCTCGTTGCCAAAGGATTGTCTGGCGGGCGAGTACTTGGTGACGGCACGAGTGGTGTCGGTGATCGACCCCGACCGCTCGTCCGAACACGAGTTCTGGCTGTCGGTCGAGCCGCTGGAGCAGGCCTCGATGCGGCTTCGACCAAGCCTGGTGGTCGGCCGCAAGCACGCCCGATTCGACGCCGTCGTGCAGAACGAAGGCAACGTCCCGATCGACTTCGCGGTCTCGGTCATCGATCCGACCCGCCTACTCACATGCCGACTCGAGCCGGCCGGGGTGGTGGTGCCCGCAGGCGAATCCCGGTTCGTCGAGCTCCACGTCAGCGGGCCGCGACCGTGGTTCGCCAACAAGGTCGCACGCGAATTCACCGTCCTTGCCACGGGTTCTGCGCCAGGCCAAGTTGAGGCCGAACTCGAACTCGACGCCCGCGGCGGGTTCACACAGACCCCCCGAATCCCGCGTGGCGTGCTCACGTTCCTGATTCTGGCGATGATCGTCGGGCTGTGGGCAGCGGTCTTCGCCTTCGCGGCCGGCCTACTCGGCGACAAGCCACCACCCACCAAGGCGGTGGGGGCGACCTTCGACACCAGGGGGTTGTCACCCGCTCCCGCCGCTGTGGGAGAACCGGTCGTTCCGGGCGCACCCGCTACTCCGAGCGTTTCTCAGGTCCCGGCAATCCCTGGAGCCGTGGCTACCCCGGGGGCCGCGCCCAGCGATGCCGCCGCTGGATCGCCCGCCGCTCCCGGCGCCCCGCCGATGGTCTTCCAGGTCAACCTCGATGCAGTCGGAGCCAGTATCAAGGGTTCAGTCATCGCTGCAGCGAACAAGGAGCCGCTGCCTCGAATGGTGATCCAG
>JANLQX010000009.1:0-2396 GCA_031368095.1 Actinomycetes bacterium
CGACTACGCCAAGCTCGTGGCCGTACTGTTCGTTCGAGACGGCGACCTCACGCTCGCCCAGACCGTTGGTCGTGATCACGCAAGCGGAGAGATCGTCGTCTTTCTCAACGGTGGATTACGAGCGCATCGCGAATGGCTTTCGGATGTAGTAAACCAATCATGCATCGGAGCCGAGGGGAATAATCGCGCCTTTCCGACTCCACGGCGTACGCGCAATCACGTCGTCCTCGTCGAGAATTTTACTGGTGAAATGAGTGAATCAGTACATCGATTCGCTCGCAGGATGTCGTTCCAGCATGAAGCGGTCACTGTTTGCTTTCCGGGAGCGAGCACCGTCACGACGCAGGACATGGGGGTTCAGATGCGTCAGCTCAGCTGTGCGCACGCGTCCCAGTGGCTCGCCATCGTGGAAGCGGAGCTCGTGGCGCTCTTGGCCGAAGTTGGCCGTGTTGATGTCGTCGTGCTCGACGGCTCTGTAGCCCTCGACCTATCGCAACTTCAATTGGCGCTTGTGCAGGGCGACGGCGCTGGTCTGGTGGGCATCGTCGCGCGCCACGCCATGGAGCTTCGAGCAGAAAATGAACAGCTCAATCGACGCCTTGATCAGCACGCCCGGGACCATCGGGATACGTGTCTAGAGCTTGACGATCTGCAGTCGACCCACGGCGAGTCGGTGCGAACAGTTGCCGAAGCCAGCAGGGAGATACTTTGGCTCCAGTCAAGACTGGCCGTAACAGTGCAAATGTACGAACGGTCTTTCTTCTGGCGCAGTACGGCGCTACCTCGTCGACTTGTCGATCTGGCCAGACATCAGTTTTCCGACACCGTGATGAAGCGGCTGTACCGGAGCCGCCTTCCCGAGAAACAACGTCGTCGGACGTGACGTTGCGAGAGATCGAGTTTCTGGTCGCCCACGGTCAGAACGCCTTCTTCTTGGAAGCGATCGAGCGGTTGGCAAACGACGTGGTCGCTCACGGCGTTGGCTCCACTCTTTCGGTGGGCGAGCAATCGGCTGATCGGGACGGGGTTGTGACCGTGGTGTTTCCCCCGCATGAAGTGGCCGCGCTCGGACTGGCATCAGTGTTTCGTTCGCCGGAAGCGCGTTCGGGCCTTATCGCCATCTGCGCGGAACAGCCACAGACTCCGTTTTTCGAGGAAAACGTACGTCTACTGGCCGATATCCGCTGGGTCTTCGACATCACCGAGACAGGGCTCGCAGCGCTTCGCTCCCGCGGAGTGAGGTCCGAACTGTTCGACGTCGGCGCCGCCCGATTGGATCCCCTCGTAGGAGCGGAATCGCGCGACGTGGACGTCGTGTTCTACGGCGGCATGACGGAGAGACGAGAAACACTGCTGGCCAGGATCGCCACAGAGCTCACGAATTGGAGGTCCGAACTGATCATGCTGACGGACTTCCGGCCGTTCTCCGTTGGTATCGACGGCTACCTTGGCGGACGGAAGAGGTTCGACCTTCTACGGCGATCTCGGGTCGTGCTGAACATTCATCGGTCCGAAGTTCCCTTCTTCGAACGGCTCCGGGCACAGGAAGCCTTTGCGTCCGGCGCGGTGTTTGTGACCGAGCGATGTCCCGCCGAGAGCTGGGCAACGGAGGGAGTGCACTACCTCGAATGGGACGGTTCGCCATCGCATCTCCGTGAGATTTTGCGAGACGAAAAGCGCCTTGACGGGGTTGCGACTGCGGCCCGGGACCTCGGTCGCTCGTCCTCTGCTCGCGGCGCTCTTCAGATCATCAAAGCGGCCCGAGACATCCTGCAGCATGGCAAGACCGCCGACCCCGTCGACGCCGCGCGTTCGTGGTCCGTTCGCCAAGTCACCGATCGGACTGTTGTGTCCACGGTCGCTCCCGTGCCGTCTTGTGCCGACACGCGCTCCGACATGCGCGCCGACATCGTGGTGATCTCCAACGGAAGCACGTTTTTCAATGGGGGCGAAGACCTGCTCGTCGGTGCGCTCGTCGAACATGAGTTGGCCGATGTTGTCATCGGTACCACCGTTGATCGTGCGAACGAACGGGTCATCGGCGCGCACCTTGACGCAAATTCGGCCGCCCGGAGTGCACTGGTATTCGCTCCGATGGCCGCGCATCGCTCCACGCTTTCTCGGTTCCAGGGCACACCGAGAATGCAGTTCCGCCAGGTCCTTGACGAGGCCGGCGCCGCCACGGCTTTTACTCGCCAGATCGTGGCCGAGACACGATCGGTCGCACAGGCATGGCCAGCGTTGGGCGCGGCCGGCCCGGCTGGCCGGCCCTTTCGCCTCGAACTCTGGGGAACATTCGACGTCGACAACATGGGGGACCAATTGTTTCCCGTGATTGTCGAACATGCCTTGCGACAAGAAGCCAACGGAGGGGTCCTCACTCTCGCCTCGGTGTG
>JANLQX010000015.1:0-10291 GCA_031368095.1 Actinomycetes bacterium
TGCAAGATGTGCGACGTTCGCTGCCCCTATACCCCGGGCCAGGGACACGAGTGGCAACTCGACTTTCCTCGTTTGATGCTTCGCGCCGCCGCCGTCAAGAAGAAGCAGCACGGGCGTTCCGTCGCCGACCACGTATTCGGCCGAACCGATCTGCTCGGCAAGGTGGGCACGCTGACGTCGCCGATCGCCAACCGAGCAATCGCCACGCCCGGTTCGCCGCTCCGTAATGCCATTTCCAAGACCCTCGGCGTGGCCACCATGCGACTTCTTCCGCCCTATGCGAAGCAGCGCTTCTCCACCTGGTTCCGAAAGAGGGCCCAGCCGCTGCTCGATCACAAGCAAGGGCGCGTCGCGGTGTTCCCGACGTGCCTCGTTGAATACCAGAACCCCAAAATCGGCCAGGCCCTGGTCGACGTCTACGAACGCAACGGCGTGGAGTGTTCGTTGCCCGAAGGTGTCGGTTGCTGCGGCGCGCCATGGCTTCATAGCGGTGACTTCGACAAGTTCACTGAGCAGGCCAAAAAGAATGTGCCGGCGCTCGTCCGGGCAATCAAGCGTGGCGAGGACATCGTGGTGCCTCAGCCCACCTGTGGGTATGTGCTCAAGAGGGACTACTCGGCCTACCTCAAGGACGAACCCGAAGCCGAAGATGCCAAGCTTATTGGTATGCACACGTATGACTCCTCCGAGTACCTGTGGAAGCTCCATAAAGGTACGGAGACGTCGATCGTCACGGAGTTCGCGGGCGCCGTGCCGGCGGCGACCACGTATCACGTGCCCTGCCACCTTCAGGCGCAACAGATAGGTCTGAAGAGCCGAGACCTGATGAAGCTCACCGGCACCAGGATCACCCTCGTCCAGAAGTGTTCCGGCATCGATGGCACGTGGGGGTATCGCGAAGCCAACTACGACATTGCCAAAAAGATCGCCAAACCGTTGGGTGAGGCGGTCACTCGGGCCAACGGCGACGTCGTGGTCGGTGATTGTCACCTCGCCAACGGAGCCATCACCGAAGAAACCGGCGACGTGCCCCTCCATCCCCTCCAGTTTCTCGCCCGCGCCTACGGCCTCCCCGGCCACTGAGATTCTTATGACGAACGCCCTGACGAACACCAAACTTCAGTTGTCCGACATTCTCGATCTGCGCGCCTACGAGCGAGCCCGAGACGCCGAACGAGCACGCATCATCGACCTGAAGGCGCGTCGTCGCGTGCACGTCGGTACGGTGATCTCGCTGGTGTTCGAAAACCGCGACACGATGATGTTCCAGGTCCACGAGATGGCCCGGGCCGAGAAGATCGTTACCGACGCCGCGCTCCAAGCTGAACTCGATATCTACAACCCGCTTATTCCGGACCGAGGTCAGCTCAGCGCCACGCTCTTCATCGAATGTACCGACGACGACCAACTGCGGTACTGGCTCCCCCGGCTCGTCGGCATCGAAACGTCGATCGAGCTCCACCTCGGAGAGGGCGCCGAAATCACGGTGATCCCGAGTGTTCCCGAAGCCGACCATGCGGCCCAGCTGACTCGGGAGGAAATCACCGCCGCCGTCCACTACGTCGGTTTCGTGGTGGGCGTCGAGCACGCCGAAGCACTGAGGACGGGACCGGCTCGACTGGTGATCACCCACCCGAACTATCTGGAGGAAACGGAGCTGGGGGCGGCGACCCGAGCCGAACTGGCCGCTGACGTCGCCGGGTCAGCCGACTGAACTCCGCCGGTCGGCCGCACGATTCGGCCGAGATGTTCGGATGTTGTGAAGGAATGTGCCAAATGGCCCGTCTTCATCCGATACTCAGAGGTGACTAGTCACAATCAGGACAAGCGTCGGGAAATGCGGCGCACAGCGCTCACCAGCGGCCACGCTCCGTGAGAGTTGGCTAATTCTTGGTGAAGGCCCTGGACAGGACCCCAGCCGACGAATAATAATCTGCAGCCCCCCAAATCCGGCCCACCACGGCCGGGACAGCATGTAAGGACGTGTCGGAATGATGAAAATCCAATCTTGGCGTGAACAGGGTCAGTGCAAAGGCGTTGACCCCGAGATCTTCTACCCGGTCTCGGACGACGATTCCGACGAGGCCAAGGCCATCTGCGCCGACTGCCCGGTGCGGATCCAATGCCTCGAATACGCCCTGATCGCCCGCGAACGCGACGGTATCTGGGGCGGCTGCACGGAGCGCGAGCGCCGTCGCATTATTCGCCAGCGCCGCCGCGCCGCCTGAGCAAACCCGTTCCCCTGGCGCGACCGGACTGGGGGTCCGGTCACGCAACGAACGAACCACGCCGTTGTCGGCGATCCGCGCCAGGAATGGCGTGGGTCGCCGCGTGCTCCGGCAGTAGCTTGGCTGGCTTATGACGAAATCCGTCGCCGCATCTGAGCCAACGAGCCTGGCCGACTTCGGCGGTTGGCCGGCCCTGTTCGCATCGCTGAGTGCCCGTCGCGAACTTGAACCGCGCCTTCTTGGCGCGGCCGTTTCCGAGATCCTCGAAGGGGCGGCCACCCCGGGCCAAATTGGCGCCCTGCTCCTTGGATTGCGGACGAAGGGTGAGACCGTCGAGGAACTTGGAGCGGCCCTCGGGGCCATGCTGGCGATGTCGGTCACGGTGCCCCTCTCTGACGCCACCCGAGAGCGAGCGATTTGCACGTGTGGCACCGGCGGCGATCGAAGCAATTCGATCAACATTTCGACCACGGCGATGTTCGTGGTGGTCGGAGCAGGTGGCGTGGTGTGCAAGCACGGCGGACGTGCGGCCAGCTCGCAGGCCGGGTCGGCCGACGTGCTCGAAGCTCTCGGTGTGGTGCTGGAGCTCACCCCGGCCGACGTGGCGCGGTGCGTCGAAGAGGTTGGGCTCGGATTTTGTCTGGCGCCACGTTTTCACCCGGCGATGCGCCACGCCGCACCCGTGCGCCGGGAACTTGGAGTGGCCACCATGTTCAATTTTCTCGGACCGATTGCCAACCCCGGCCGGGTTCGCCGTCAGCTTGTTGGCGTCGCCGATCCCACGATGGCGCCAAAAATGGCATCGGTACTCGCCAGCACGGGGACCATATCGGCCGTGTTCGTCCACGGCCACGATGGCCTCGACGAACTCACGACCACCACGACGTCCACGGTCTGGACGCTCCGACCAGACGGGTCCGTGGATGAGTCGATTTTTGACCCGGCGTCCGTCGGAATCTCCCGGGCCGTTTCCGGAGATCTTCTCGGCGGCACGGCGGCGCAGAATGCTGCGCACCTGACCCGCGTGCTCGACGGCCAAGCCGGCGCTCACCGTGACATCGTGGTGCTCAATGCGGGTGCCGGGCTCATGGCTGCTGGCATCGCTTCGGACTTGGCCGACGGTGTTAGACGCGCTGTGCAGGCGATCGACGATGGGTCGGCGCGTCGGGTCCTCGACGGCCTGGTCGCGCTGTCGGGCGAACTGGCCGCCGTAGCGAGCTGATTGGTGCTGGTGTCGCTTCGGCGGGCTTGACCGGGCGGGACCGCTCAAGCTGCTTGGTGGTTCCGTGGTTCACCGGTTCGCGAACCTCGAAACGAGGAGGACGGTGAACCGGCCAGGCCAGACCACCGTCGGCATGACGGATACGGGTGGTCGGTGATCGACGCTCGAGCCAGCCCGACACGATCGTGAGTTCGTCAACGAGGTGACGCGGAATCGGCGCGTTGATCGCCGGGGCGTTGGTCGGGTCGGCGCGGCCCTGGCCGAACCGAATCCGGCCGTGGTCGATCCGAATGATTCGCCCGTCGATTTCGATCTCGAGCCAGCCCGCTTGTCGCAGCGACGACGCCACCCGCTGGCGATGCAGGGCCCGGGCGAGGGTGCCGGCGCGATCGCGCAAGAGGGCGGCCTGCTCGAAGGATTCGTCATTGGCCAGCGCCTGCATGCGCGCCGCAAGAGGGGCAAGGAGATCGTCGGGTCGGTCCAGGAGGGCCAGGAGGGCGGGCCCATCGGCGCCATGGTGGGCTGCGGCTTCCTTCAACGCCAACGCCCCGATCCTCGCCGCAACGAGGGAAGGAAACGGCCCGATGTAGCGGGCGTCGGCGATGTTGGCGTCGCGAGTGGATGCGATCGCGACCTTCGTCCCATTTCGGACTATTCGTATGTACGCGTATTGTGTCCAGAGTTTGGCCTGACGATTGAAGCGTGGCAACTCGCGCTGGATCAGGCGAACCTCAAGCACCGCCGCCTCGAACGCCGAGGCGCACTCGATGTGATCGATGCGATGAAGTATTTCCAGCATTGGACCAATCTTGCGACGATCGTCGGTCGAGAAGTAGCTGCGAACCCGAGAGCGAAGGTTTGTTGCTTTGCCGACATAGATGACCGTTCCGCCGAGGTCACGGAATACGTAGACGCCAGGTCGACGGGGGAGTGCGTTTGTGAGCGCCAGCTTGTGGGCCTGGGGGTGGCGATTGATGGCTGGGAGCTCGCTCAGATCATCGAGGCCGAGCACGCCGTAGCCGGCCGCACGCTCAAGCAGAAAGAACAACAGATCGGCGGTGGCCCGAACATCGTCGAGGGCTCGGTGGGTCGGCTGATTCAGGAACGCAAAGTGCCGGGACAGGGTGCCCAGCTTGCAATTGGCGACCTCACTACGCACCAGGCGTCGGGCCAGAGCACAGGTGTCGACGCGTCGTTGGGAAAGCGTGGGGTAGTCGTTGGCGCGCAGAGCCGCGTCGAGAAAGGCAACATCAAAACGGACGTTGTGGCCCACGATCACGGCATTGCCGATGAACTCGATCAGGGCCGGGAGCACACTTTCGATCCGAGGAGCCGGGCCGATCATGGTTTCGGTGATCCCGGTCAGGTACGTGATGAACGGCGGAATCGCCACGCCTGGGTTCACCAGTGTGGCGAACGTGCCGGTGCAGATGCCACCTTCGTAGCGGGCTGCTGCGACCTCCGTGATGGCGCAGTTCCGGGGCGAGGCGCCGGTGGTTTCTAGATCAATGACCACGAACGTGACGTGGGAAAGGGGCACCCCGAGATCGTCGAGCGAGATCTGATGCGGCAGCAGCGCTGGGGCTCGGGCAGGCATATGCTCACCCTAGGCGAACCAATGTTCGCCGGTCGGAATATCAGTTCGGCCGGGCCAAACGTCAGGACAGAAGTCCCCTCCCGCGAAGTAGGGGTTCGATTCCGGCGTCACGTCCCCGAAACGAGCGGTAGGCGGCTCCCGGTTCGATCGTGTCACCGGATGAGTAGATGAAGCGTTCGAGTCGGTCTGCGGTTGCTGCGTCGAAGGGGTTCCCCGCCTCGATGAAAGCGTTGTACGCATCTGCGTCGAGGACCTCAGCCCATAAGTACACGTAGTACGCCGACGCGTAACCCGAACTGGAGAAGAGATGAAGGAAGTGCGGCAACCGATGACGAAGGACCATGGCCGGGGGCATCCCGAGCTCAGCCAGCTGGGTTCGCTCGAACATATCGAGATCGACTTCGCTCGGATTCGGGAGCTGATGCAGGGCGAGGTCGAGCTGCGCGCACGCGGTGTATTCGACGGTCGCGAAACCCTGGTTGAACTGCGCCGCCTTGCGAATGCGCTCGACCAGCTCATCGGGAATCACCTCGCCAGTCTTTACATGTCGAGCATGACGGCGAAGAACTTCAGGCTCCAAGAGCCAATGCTCGAAGAGCTGCGACGGAAGCTCGACGAAGTCGCGCAGCACGTTCGTGCCAGCTAGGCGTTGGAATGGCGCGACCGACAACATGCCATGCAGCCCGTGACCAAATTCGTGGAACAGCGTGCGGGCGTCGTCAATGCTGAGAAGCGTGGGGCCGCTCTCGGCCTTGGCGAAGTTGTTGTGATTGGCGATCACCGGCAGGGATTCGTCGGCCGTCATGTAGTCCGCGCGCATACGGTAAGCCGACATCCACGCGCCGCTTCGTTTACTGGGGCGTGCGTAGTTGTCCGAGATGAACGTGGCGAGGCGCTGCTGGTCGCCGGCGAAGACTTCAAACACGCGTACGTCGGGATGGTAGGTCACGAGGTCGGTGCGCTCGATGAAGCGAAGCCCAAACAGTTTCCCGGCGCAGTCGAAGGCCGCCTCCAGCACCCGGTCAACGGAAAAGTACTGCGTCACTTCGTCGTCGTCGAGATCGAAACGTTCAGCCCGCAGCTCTTCGGCGTAGAACCGCCAGTCCCATGCCTCCAGGTCCGGTTGACCGGCGCGTCGGGCCCGTTCGTTCAGGGCTTCGTATTCGGCGATTGCCGCGGCGCGAGCCGGTGCCCAGACCGCATCAAGGAGCGACGACACCGCCGCCGGTGTCTTCGCCATGGTGTCGGCAAGTTGGTACTCGCTGAAGGACGCGTGCCCATGAAGTTCGGCCAATTCCTTTCGGCGCACGAGGATGTCGGTGATGATCTGACGGTTGTCGGCTGGACCACCATTCTCCCCACGTGACGTCCAGGCCGAGAAGGCGATCTCACGAAGATCACGGCGTTCGGAGGTTTCCAGGAACGGAACGATCAGTGAGCGAGAAAGGGTGACCACGTGGGAGCCGTCGGGGAGTCCGAGGTCGGTGGCGGCGCCGCGCATGGCGGCCTGGAGCCAGTCGGGAAGACCGGCCCGGTCGTGTTCGGCCGGAAGCTCAAGGTGCCACGCAGCTTCGTCGGCAAGGACGTTCTGGGCGAAGTTCGTATGGAGGCTGGCGAGTTCCTGGGCGAGCTGGGAGACCCGGAGACGGTCGTCGCCGGTGAAGCGGGCGCCACCGCGAACGAAGTCGAGATGAACTCGCTCGAGCATCCTTCGTTCCGTGGGGTTCAGGTCGAACTCATCGATGTGGTCGCGCAGACCATCGATTCTCTGGAACATGGCGGCATGAAGCGCAATCGCGGACCGGTGGGCGGCGAGGAGTGGTGCCATCGTTCGCTCCACGATCTGCAACTCCGGGGACGTGTGGGCGGCACAGAGGTTGGAGAACACCCGACCAATCCGGTCGAGTGAGGCGCCGGCACGGTCGAAGGCGACGACGGTGTTGGCGAACGAGGGGGCCTCGGCCGACGACGCAATGGCATCGACCTCGGCGAGATGCTCGGCCATGGCGGCGGTGAGAGCCGGTTGGAAGTGGCCCGGCGTGATGTCGGCGAACGGGGGAAGGCCCAGCGGCGTGTTCCATTCGACCAGCAGCGGATTTTCCATGGAAGGGGCGGACCTCGGCTCGGGGGGACGTGTGGTCCCGAGCGTAGTGAGAGAAAGAATTTTCGTGGCACCCCCCGTTTTTGTCACACCCCCTCCGTCACGATGACGACATGGCCACTGCAATCACCTTCCCCGCCCAGTTTCCCGCCCAGTTTCCCGCCCCCGATTCCACGTCCCTGCTTCATGGCGTCGGCACCCCGTTCCCCATCCGTCGCCACCGCCTGGAGTCCGATGCCGACCGGGCTGACCGGCGGAACACGATCCATCGGCATCCGTCCTCGCAGTCAGCGGGCGGCCCAACCGTGCCGGCTTCTTCGGTCAGCATCTCGTGTTCGGACTGTCAGTACCAGCGCACCGCCGCCTGTGACGACTGCATCGTCACGTTCATCTGCGGATCGGTCGTTCATCTCGGGCCTGAGGATGCTCTCGTCCTTCGATCCCTGCAGGAGGCCGGTCTCCTGCCGATGTCCCAGCACGCCACCGTGTCGGTGTTCGTCTCGGCCTGAGCATGTCCGTAGGCTTCGGGGGTGGAACCCACCGTCGTCGGGCTCGGGCCACGCCCATTCGATGGGGCCCGCGCCCCGGGGCGTCGAGATGCTCCGCACCTTCGGGCCCTGGCCGACCGGCTGCTGACGCTGGGGCGCGCCGAAGGCCTCGACGCCGTTGGCACCACCACGGCGGAACCCTTCTTGGACGCTCGAGCGGCGTTGCACGAACGCAAAGCCGCCGGCCTGCACGGCGGGATGGCCTTCACGTACAAGAACCCCGATCGATCAACCGATCCGGCGGCTGCGCTCCCTGGAGCTGCCACCTTGATCGTCGGTGCGCGGTTCTATCGCCGCGAAGAGCAAGCTGCACCGACGCATCCCGTCGGCCGGATTGCTCGATACTCGTGGGTCGATCACTACGCACCACTTCGTCACGCCCTGTCGTCGCTAGCCGATGTGTTGCGAGCCGAGGGCTACCGCACCCGGATCCTCGCCGACGACAACACCCTGGTCGATCGATCGGCGGCGCACCGGGCCGGTCTCGGCTGGTTCGGTAAGAACGCCAACCTCCTGCTCCCCGGCCTCGGATCGTGGTTCGTGCTGGGTTCGCTGCTCACCGATGCGGTCCTCCCGGTCGCCGATGCCGTTGTGGCCGACGGCTGTGGTTCCTGCGTGCGATGCATCGATGGGTGCCCAACGGGCGCCATCGTCGCTCCGGGGGTCGTCGACGCCCGGCGCTGCTTGGCGTGGCTGGCCCAGCGGCCCGGTGAGTTCCCCGAGGAGTTCCTCGTTGCCCTAGGAGACCGTATTTACGGGTGCGACGACTGCCAGGAAGTGTGCCCGCCGAATCGCACGCTTGACCGTCGTCAATCTCCTCCGGCCGCCGAACGCAATGCCCAACCGTGGACCGACCTCGTTGCGCTCGTGCTCGACGACGAAGCGGCAATCCTGGCCCGTCACGGTCGGTTCTACCTTCCCGCACGAGACGTCAACGTCCTCCGTCGCAATGCCCTGATCGCCCTGGGGAACACCATCACGCCGGCGACGGATGGGAGCGTCGCTCCCGATGTTGCGGCGGCCCTCCGTGCCGGTTTGTCGTCGGCTGACCCGGCCGTTCGGCACGCCGCCGCTTTTGCTCAGCGGGCCATCGCCGCCCGGGTGGAGCGGTAGCGTCGTCGCCCGCCATGACGCACCTGCTCGTCACCAACGACTTCCCTCCAAAGATCGGTGGTATTCAGTCGTACCTGTGGGAGTTGTGGCGTCGACTTCCGGCGGGGGAGTCGACGGTATTGACCACCCCCTATGCCGGCGCTGCCCGCTTCGACGCCGTGGCGCCCATGCCGATCGTTCGAAGTCGCCAGAAGGTGCTGCTGCCGACCCGGGGCCTCACACAACAGGTCCTGGCTGAGGCAGAGAGGGTGGGAGCGTCGTTCGCAGTGCTCGATCCGGCCGTGCCGCTCGGATGGATCGGCCCCGACCTCGCGGCCGCCGGGCTCCCGTATGCCGTGGTGCTCCACGGGGCCGAAGTCACCGTGCCAGGTCGGTTGCCGGGCGCCCGCCGGGCCCTGACCCGGGTCCTTGACGGGGCCATCCACGTGATTGCGGCGGGCGGCTATCCCCTGTCCGAGGCTGAGCGGTGCGTTGGTCATCCGTTGCCAGCCACCGTCATCCCGCCGGGGGTCGATGTCGACGGATTCCGGCCGGTCGCTTCCGACGACGAACGGATCGCTGGTCGTCTGCACCTAGGACTTCCAACGCCGGCCGAAGCAGACGTCATCGTGTGTGCCAGTCGCCTCGTGCCGCGCAAAGGGTTCGACTCAGTGTTTGTGGCAGCTGCGTCGGTCGCGCAGCGTCGGGCGTCGGTGGCGGCAACCACGGGAACGGCGGCCCGGCCGGTGACCGTGGTGGTGGCGGGGGGCGGCCGGGACCGAGCACGGCTCGAACGGGCGGCGGCCCGGGTGCGTACCGATACGTCACTTCCCATGACCATCGACTTTCTCGGCCGAGTTTCCGATGACGACCTTCGAACGCTGCATCGATGTGGCGATGTTTTCGCCATGCTGTGCCGAAACCGATGGGGTGGCCTGGAGCAGGAAGGGTTCGGGATCGTCTTCGTCGAGGCTGCCGCGTCGGGGACACCGCAACTCGCCGGGCGAAGTGGCGGGAGCCACGAAGCGGTCGTCGACGGTGCCACCGGTTTTGTGGTGGATCCAACTTCGGTGGACGGCGCGGCGTCGGCGCTGTCGCGGCTGCTCGACAACCCGCTCGAACGGGCCACCTTCGCCGTCCGGGGTCGCGCACGATGCGTGCTGGACCTTTCCTACGACGTGCTCGCCCGGCGTTTGTCGGAGACGTTGGCGCTCTTGTCGGCCGACCGCCGGCCCTTCGTATCGAACAACCGCTAGCGTCGTGCGCCGTCGGCCGTTGGAAGAGAGAGCGTCATGGCAGAGCAGACCACCGAACATCTCAACGTTGCCGCGGCGATAGATAGCTGTATCGAGACGATTCTTGATTTCGAGCGGTACCCCGAATGGGCCCCCGACATCAAGGCAGCGATCATCATTGAGCGAGACGATCAGGGGCGCGGGAGCCGGGTCGCATTTCGTGCCGCGGCCATGGGACGAAGTGCCGGATATGTCTTGGCGTACAGCT
>JANLQX010000031.1:0-4693 GCA_031368095.1 Actinomycetes bacterium
CCGACGCAAGATCAGAAGCAAAGAAGCGGTCTACGTCTACAAGCGCGACCATTGCCGACGATGCGGCACACCCATACAGCGCTGGGATTTGTCCGGCCGTTGGGCCTACGCCTGCCCGTCGTGCCAGCCCAACTAACTCGCTTCAACGGCGCTCTACGAGATATCTGGGCCGGCGTTCGCTAGCAGCGGGCCCAGTCGATCTTCGCGTCGGACGGAACATCGCCGACGTTCATGGCGATAGTGGCGCCAACCTGGAAACGGGCGAGCATGTGCGGGGGGACGACCTCGCGGACTATTGCTGGAAACGGTGCCCGACCCGGGACCAGAACAACGGTGTCAATCTGCACGATGGGCTGCAAATTAATCTGCTGCCCCGTGTCCTGCACGCGGATGATGGTGGCGGTGGCTACGGACGTTTCGCCTGCTCCGCCGGTCGACGCCGGCTGAGCCACCGCTCGGGCCGCCATCTCGGCCATCTGGGCGTTCGCCGCTTGGAACTGCGCCAACGCCCGTTCCGACGGAGAACCCGGAGGTCGGGAATCAGAGATTTCCTTGGTCAAGGTTTTGAGATCGCCATAGCTTTTAAAAATTCCCATGACGAAACCTCAGCTCGCGTCGTAGAACCGACGGAACTCGGTGGCCACCGCGGCGTTGGTCATCCGCGATGCCCAACCGCTGGCCGCTTCGTGCCATGCGGTCGGGTCGATACCGCGCTGGGCGGCAAAACCGACTAGCCGGTTCTGGTCGTACCCGACGGCGGCGATCTGTTTGGTCACCCACCCGTAGGTGGCGATGTCCACGCCAGCGATGGGCGCGAAATCGGCCCCGACGTTGGGTTGCGTGAAGGGCGTAGTAGCGAAGTTCGCCGCATTGGCGGCCGACGCCTGGGCGATCACCTTGGCATTGGCGGCGATCTCCATCCCGTTGCGCAACTGATCGGGCGCCGTGACGATCATCGACTTCATTTCTTTCATCTGCTTAAACATTCCCATGGCGGGCTCCTGGTTTGTTGGTGCGGTTGTTGACCTCAGCGTGCTCGTGTTCCGCTCCAACGGCATGAGTGGTGCATACTCATTTTTTCGCCGGAGATCCATCGCCAGGAGCGATCAAAAGCCAGTCCACATAGTTTGTTGTGAACGCATGTGCACCTATGAACCACTAACCACCACACTCGGTGGTCATGGCGGCTCGCCCGGCACGGAACGACGAACTCCGACAACTGCTCGACGGCGAGCGGGCGAACGACGGCGCCCGGGCGCGCCGGGACCGGTTCTGGCTGGCTCGCGTCGACGAGGAGGCAATGACCCTGCCGGGCCTTCTGATCGCCGTAGCCGAGAGTGGGATCAGGGCCAAGCTCGCCGTGGTCGACGGCCGAACCCACCACGGGCGGGTCACCGCCGTTGGCCTCGATGTCGTGGCCCTGCACGACGCCAATGGGGCCAGCGTGCTCGTCCCGCTCAGCCGTGTGCTCTCGGTGCGGACCGCCGACCGACAACTCATCGCCGTCGACCGGGAGCCATCGCTCGCCACCTTCCGTGGCGAACTGCTCGCCCTCACCGAACAACGAGCCGACGTGCGACTCGGGCTCGACGGCGGAACCTTCGAACGCGGGAAGTTGGTGGCCTGCGGAACCGGCCTCGTGGCACTCCGGACGGAGCAAGGCGAACTCGCCTATCTCGCCGAGCAGCACATCGCCGAGATCGTGATCGTGGCGTCGTGAGCAGGTGCGGCGACCGGCGAGTTCACTCAGAACTGGTCGTCGACGGCGGTCTTTGCTTCGGGATACAGGTGTTCAAGAGTGCCCGGGGCGATACGCGATGCCTCGATGAATGCATCCACCTCGTGCTCGCGGAGCCGGTAGACCCGGCCGAACTTATAGGCCGGCACCAAACCCTCGTCAACGAATTTGTACAGGGTGCGCAGGGAAACCCCGAGTCGGTCGGCCGCCTGATTG
The DNA here is from genome assembly GCA_031368095.1 of Actinomycetes bacterium. Classification (GTDB taxonomy): domain Bacteria; phylum Actinomycetota; class Acidimicrobiia; order Acidimicrobiales; family JANYDT01; genus JANLQX01. Next base: position 1,955 of record JANLQX010000031.1, read on the forward strand.
GAGCTCAGCCAACGTTGCTCGGAAGCCATGAAAAACAGCGTACACATTACTTTCGAATGACCTGCATGTAATTTCATTGTATTTCTTGCAGTGTCGTGCACATTCGTTGTAGACCATGTCTATGGTGGATACGGCGTACCGAGGCAGCGAAGGGCGAGACCCCGGCGTCGGCACATCGTCGGCACCGTCGGCATCGTCGGCCCCGCCCGCCCGCTCGCCATCAGGGTCGCCAGGACGCCACGTGGCCGGACTGCCCCGGGCCCTCCCCAATGCCCGTTCCTTCGTCGGAGCCTTGCTGTGCGTGAGCGCCGCCCTCCTCGCCTGGTACGGCGCCTCCGGACGGGCCGACGCGCCAAAGCGCGCTTTGATCATCGCCGGGCGAGACATATCCGCCGGGCTCGTGATCACCGCCGACGACGTGAAGATCGAAACGGTCGCGATCCGTCCTGATCTCCGGATACGAACGTTCGGCGACGCCTCGGCCATCGTCGGTCGTGTGGCCCTCGGGCCAATCGCCGCCGGGGACCCCATCCTTCGAAGCGCCGTCGGTCCCGATGGGTCAGAGTCCCAACGGCGACAGGTGACCTTCACGATGCCGATCGCGGCGGCCGTCGGCGGGACCGTTCGCAGCGGCGACACCGTCGACATCCTGGCCACCGTGCCGGGTGAATCCGGTCGAGACCTCACTCGCACGCTGGCCCGGAACGTGCTCGTCTCCCAGGTCACAGGAAATGACACGTCGGTCGTCAACACGAACGGTGACCGGATGGTGACGCTCTCCATCGAAGCTTCCGTCGATGCCGAGGCCCTCGTGAATGCGTCGGCGACCGGCAAGATCCACCTCGTCAAGACCACCGGCACGATTCAGGCGCCCACGACGGCGACAAACCCGGCCACGAACCCGGCCATAACCCCGGCAACAGAACCTGACATAAGCCCGCCGGCAACCACGGTTGGCCTATGAGCGGGAGGTTCGTCCTCGTCGCCCTGGCTCGGCCGCGCGCCGTGTGGCTCGACCGGATCGTGCACCTTGCGAACAGCGGTGCCGTGGCCGCCGAGGTACGTAAGTGCGTCGGCGTCGTCGACCTCCTCGGGCAGATCGGGCCCGGACGGGCGGTGTCGGCCGTCATCCTCGACGCCGGCGTTCACGGTGTGGACCGAGACCTCCTCCAACGAGTGAAGTCGATGGGAGCCGCCGTCGTCATCGTCCGGGACCCCCAGGTTTCCCACGACTGGTCGGCACTGGGCGCGGACGCCACCGTCCGCCACGACTTCGGTGCCCATGAACTCCTCGAGACCCTTCTTCGCTCGGCTACGCCGGTGGCCCGGACCGAATTTGCGCCCCTCGGACCCATTGACGGGCACCGCGGCGTGGTTCCCTGGGACGGATCGCTCATCGCTGTCCTCGGACCCGGCGGTACCGGGGTGTCGACGGTTGCGGCGGCGGCGGCCCAGGGCCTAGGGCGCGTCGATGCCCGTCATCTCGGCATTGCGCTGATCGATCTCCGCCTGTGCGCCGAACAGTCCGTGCTCCACGATGCCGACCCTTCGAACCCGGGTCTGCTGGAGATCGTCGACCTGTGCCGACTCGGGTCGCCAGACCCCGAGACGGTTCGCAGCATCCTCACGGCCATCCCCAATCGTTCCTACGACCTGCTTCCCGGGCTGCGTCGGCCGCGGCTGTGGACGCAGTTGCGACCCTCCTCCACACTCGAAGCGCTTCGAGCCCTTCGGCGGGCGTACGGCATTGTGGTCGCCGACCTCGATGGCACGCTCGAAGGGGAGAGCGAATGCGGCTCGCTCGACGTGGAAGACCGGCATCAGCTTTCCCGTATCGCCCTCGAGCAGGCCACCGTGGTCCTGACCGTCGGCCATTCCTCGATGAAGGGTCTGCACAGCCTCACCCGGACGATTCGCGACGCGGTGGAGTTTGGCGTCGACCCCGTCGTCATCCAACCAGTGTTCAACCATTGCGCGTCGGGAGCCCGCGCCAGGGCCGGGTACGCCGCGGCGCTCGCCGAGCTCACCGATGGCCTCGGCCTCACGTCATCGCCGGTCTTCATTCCTACGCGTGACATCGATGACCGAGTTCGCGCTCTCACGCCGTTTCCCAACGCCATCGTGGGTCCACTCACCGGGTCGATCGTCGCCCGCATCCATGGTGGCGCTCCCGCCTCGCGTGAGCTCCCCGCAATGACCGGTCGCTCGCTGTTTCGTCGGCGCATGGCGGCGTCATGACCAGTGACCTGCTGCACGAGCAGGCGACCGCTCTCGACGAAACCTTCCATCGGCCGCCGCTTCTGGCGATCGAAGAACGGGTTCGGGAACGATGTACCGAAGAACGTCTCGATCTCTCCACACCGGGAGCAATGGCGCGTCTGCGGAACTTGGTCGCCGAGGAGACGACCGCCTGGCACGTGCTCTTCGAACGGGGTCTGGTCGGTTTCGACATTGCCGATGTCGAAACTCTGACCACCCGCGCACTCAGAAACATCGCCGGATACGGTCCGCTCGCCGAACTTCTTGACGACGACGACGTCTTTGAGATCATGGTCAACGGCCCGTTCGCCATCTTTGTGAAGCGTCACGACGGCACCTCCGGTTTTCATCACGAGGTCTTCCACGACGATGACCATGTACTTCGAACGGTGACCAAACTCCTCGATGACAACGCCTCCGGATCGCATCGCAAACTGGACCCGGCGGAGGGTCTCCAAGACGCCCAGCTCGAGGGTGGGG
>JANLQX010000032.1:0-1684 GCA_031368095.1 Actinomycetes bacterium
CCGGGCAGACCGCGGTACAGCGACCGCACATGGTGCAGGCGTCGGTGTCGAGCAGCTGCTTCCAGGTGAAGTCCTCGACGGTGGAGGCGCCGAAGCTCTCGAGCGAGGTCTCCATCAGGTTCGGCATGGGGCGCATGGCCCCCTTCGGCCGGGGACGGTCCTTCAGGTACATGTTCAGCGGCGAGGTGAACATGTGCCGCAGCTTCGTAATGGGCAGGATGACCAGGAAGGCCATGAACGCAACGACGTGCAGACCCCACGCCGCCCGGTGCCACTGATCGAGGCTGCGCAACTGGTCAAACGCAGCGCTGAGCGGGTAGCCGACATAGCTGAACTTCTCGAAGTCCGGGCGGCCGACCAGGGCGATGCGCATGCCCTCCGCGAGAAACCCCGACACACCAATCACGAAGAACGTGCCGAGCACGACCGCATCCTCGGGCCGGTTCTTGATGCGAATCCGGTACGGGCGCTGCACGTACCGCCGGAAGATCGCCCACACGATGCCGGACAGGAACATGAGCCCGACGGTGTCACCGAAGGCGGCATAGCCCTTGTACACGGTGCCGTGGAGGAACTTCAGGCTCTCCGGCATCTGATGGTCGATCTCGAGCACGGTGGTGACGGCGAAGAGGCCGATGAAGCCGAAGTAGATGAGCGAGTGCATGATGCCGGCGGCCGGATCGCGCATCAGTGTCTTCATGTAGACACCGGAACGGAAGTCGCCCATGCGGCGCTTGGCATTGGTCTTCGTGGTGCGGCGGTCGTCCGGCGCACCGCGCTCCCAGTTCTTGATCCGCTGCGCGAACAGCCACGCACCCGAGAAGAAGAGGATGGGCAGCACGGTGTAGAACGCGGTCTGCAACGGGGACGGGATGTTCCCGAAGACCCGCCGGCTGATCGGCGAATCGTCGTGCCACTGCTCGACCGCGCCGAGTATTCCGGACACGACGGTCACGACCGCCAACACGATGCCGACGGCCATGGCGATCTGACTGGGCGATCGGCGCGAGCGCGACCTCGTCACAGATTGGTCGGTCTTCGGCTCGGACATGGGCGATGACGCTAGCGGTGCACGAAGCGGCAATGGAAGTCTTCCGTTGTGATTCGAAGACAGCCGGTCAGTGCTGAATGAACCTCACGTTGGTCTCGCGGAGTCGGCGGGCCAGACCCGCGAGCAACTTCTGCGCGAGCCCCGGGACGGTCTCGACCGCTCCCATGAACTCGCGGGGCCCCATGACGAGCACGGACATGGGCGTGACTGCGGACACTGTGGCCGAACGGGGCTGCTTGTCCAGCAACGCAAGCTCGCCGAAGTACCCGCCGGGTCCAATGGTGGTGACCACCTGATCGTCGATCGCAACAGACGCTGTGCCAGAGACGACGACGAAGCACTCGTACCCGACGCTCCCCTGCTTCGTCAGCACCTTTCCGGCCGGGATGTCCACCTCGTCACACAGCGACCGGAGGTGCTGCAGTTCCTTCTTCGAGCAGTCGGCGAAGAGGGGGATCCGAGCGAGGTGCTCCAGCTGGGTGTCCTTGTGTGCCACGGCGTTCTCCTTGTCGGTGTTGCGTGTGCACACCGTACGTGGAATACGTCGACGAGTCACGTCGGCCTGGTTGCGAGCCAGACCTGTCGGAGTGCCGACGCGCCGGATCAGCCAGACCTGAACGGCCTGACCGATCC
>JANLQX010000034.1:0-4473 GCA_031368095.1 Actinomycetes bacterium
GGGCGTCCATCGGGTTGTGGTCCGACAGGTAGGCCAGCGCGCAGGCGTGCACGACTGGATCATCACCGAGGCCGGATCCGATTCGCATCCACATCTGCGATCGAGCCGAGCCGGGCTGGTGAGGAATCTCCCGCACGTCGCCAAGGCCAGGCCACGACGTCTCCGGCAACGCTTCCGGTGATGGCAGGTCCGGCGGAAGGTTTGTTTCCTGGATCTCCACGTCTGTCTCGATGCGCTGAAAGCTGGCATCCAAATTCAAAATCGCCCCCGATGACTGACGGGCCACCACCCGCCTCGTCGTGAATGAACGGCCCTCGCGCAACCGGTCGACCTCGAACGAAATCTCTTCGAGCGGAACTCCACCGAGCACAAAGTATGCGTGCAGAGAATGCACGAAGTGGTCCCGGGCGACGGTGGCGGCTGCTGCCGCCAGCGATTGCGCAACAACTTGTCCGCCATAGACACGACCCCAGGGGTAGTCGGGAGTCTGACCAACGAACGTGTCGTCGTCCGTTTGTTGCAGCGCGATGAGGTCGGCGAACGAACGGGGCACTGAGGAAGGCATTGGTCAACGAATCTAGGTGGCAAGGCCGCCCGCCCAACTACGCCTCGGTGTCTGACGCGCCCTGAGGAAGGAATTGCTTCGGAACGTTTTCCGTCAATTCGACGAGCCCGGTCCGAGATCGTAGAACGCACCAACGACGCGCAGCCGATCCTTGCGGATGCGTTCGGCGATGATCGCCGACTCCGACACGGCCTTCACGGTGAGCATCACGTTTCGCTTGATGGCAGCCGTCAGCGGATCCGTCCCAGCGTCGTCCTCGGCTTTCGCTTCCGTGTCGCTCGGAGGAAGGGTCTCCGCCGTTGCTGCCGTCTCCGCCGTTGCGGTGTCCGTAGCCGGGTCGAGCGGGTCGGGAGTCACCTGGGCTGAGGTTGCTTGGTCGGCAGCCGAACCCACCGGTTCCGCGATCAGCGCAAGCGCCTCGGGTTTCATCGGGGTGATGGCGGGACGGAGCGCTTCAACAAGGAACGCAATGCTTCCTTCCCGTTTGGCATCGTTCTTTACCGCCTCGGCGGCCGCCTTTACCGCTCCACAGGACCCATGACCGAGCACGAGGAGAAGCGGAATCTCCAGCTCGTACGCGCCGTACTCCAGGCTACCCATCACCGCCGAGTCGATCACGTTTCCCGCGGTGCGAATGACGAGGAGATCTCCAAGGCCGCGGTCAAAGATCAGTTCGGGCGGCACTCGGGAGTCCACGCAACTGAAGATGGTGGCAAACGGGCGTTGACGTTCCACGACGTTCGCCCGTCGATCAGCCGACTCGTGTATTGGCTTCGATCCCCCCGAAGCGAACCGCAGATTTCCCTCGACCAGTCTGGTCAACGCCTCTTCTGGAGTCTCGACCGGCATCTCCATCGGTTCTGACGACGAGGACGACACGAGCGGGATGTCGCATGCGCTCAAGGCGGGCGCAAGCGCAGTAGCTCCGAGCAAAGCGGCGGCGCGGCGAAGCACTGTCCGGCGCGAAAGCGGGGTTCGGCGCCAGGGATCGATGTTCAGCTGTGCATCCATCACCACTTCTGATCGGCGAAGTCAGTTCGAAGGTGCGCAGTTCGTAGTTGACAGAACCCTGATGCCGGTATTACATTGCCTGTATTCTGGTTCTGCCATGAACCGCCGATGAAGGAGAGCTGACATGACCACCGCAATCACGGTTGCCCACGGAGACGGCATTGGGCCGGAGATCATGGACGCCACGCTGCGCATCCTGGAAGGCGCAGGAGCCGACCTCATCATTGAGGAAATTGCCATCGGAGAATCGGTGTACGCCACCGGGGCCAGCACCGCCGGAATCACCAGTGATTCCATGGAATCCCTCCGACGGACAAAGGTCTTTCTCAAAGCACCGATAACCACGCCGCAAGGTGGCGGCTTCAAGAGCCTCAACGTCACGGTACGCAAGACGCTTGGTCTCTACGCGAACGTCCGACCGTGCCCGGCATACGCGCCGTTCGTCCGGACCAAGCACCCGGGCATGGACGTCGTAATCGTGCGCGAGAACGAAGAAGATCTCTATGCCGGGATCGAGCATCGCCAAACGGATGAGGTCTACCAATGTCTGAAGCTGATCACTCGTCCCGGATGTGAGCGAATCGCCCGATACGCGTTCGAATACGCCCGGGCCTACGGTCGGCACAAGGTCACGGCGTTCACGAAGGACAACATCATGAAGATGACCGACGGTCTCTTCCATCAGGTATTCGACGAGGTCGCGGCCGAGTATCCCGATATCGAAAACGAACATTGGATCATCGACATCGGCGCCGCCAAGTTGGCCGACACTCCAGAGATGTTCGACGTGATCGTTCTCCAGAACCTCTATGGAGACATCCTTTCTGATGTTGCCGCGCAGATTGCTGGCTCAGTCGGCCTTGCCGGCTCAGCCAACATCGGCACGGAATGTGCCATGTTTGAAGCCATTCACGGTTCGGCGCCGCGACGGGCCGGTCAGAACGTCGCCAACCCATCGGGGCTGGTTCTTGGCGCCGTCCAAATGCTGGTGCACATCGGCCAAGGTGCCGCCGCCACGCGTATGCACAACGCGTGGCTCAAGACCATCGAGGATGGTATGCATACGTATGATATTTTTGATCCGTCAGTGAGCAAGGTGAAACTTGGCACGAAGGAATTCGCCGACGCAGTTATCGAACGCATGGGCGAATCACCGTCAAAGCTGAAGGCTGCGTCCTACGCCGAGTCACCGAACATCGAGGTAAAAATCACCAGTCGGGCGCCGCAGACCAAGGTCCGAGTTGGCGTCGACGTGTTCATTCATCAGGCAGATTTGACGCCTGAACAGATTGCCTCTTCGCTCGCGCCTCTCGGGGGACCGATGACCCTGAACATGCTTTCCAATCGCGGGCAAAAGGTGTGGCCCGACGGTCTTCCCGAGACCCTTCTCGTCGACCACTGGCGCTGTCGATTTCTGACTGAAGACGGTGCCGAGACCTCGGGAGACGACATGGTTGCACTCCTCTGGCGGGTCAATGCTGCCGGCTTCGACGTCATCAAGACCGAAGGTCTCTACACCTTCGATGGAGTGGCTGGTTTCACGAAAGGCCAGGGCCAATGAACTCGAACGTGCAACGGTTCGAGGTTGAACTTGAGAGCGACATGGAGACCGGTGCGTTCTCTCGAGTGCTGGCCACGCTGGTGAACGGTTCGCCCGCATTCCTCGCCCGAGTCGTTGTCGGCGGGACCATCGTGTATCCGCCCCCGAGTGGATCTCTCTATGCAGAAGTCACCGTGCGATTGTGCGAGTTCCGCACCCGCGACAGTCGCACCACGCTCGACCCCAAGACCGTTGCAGCAATCCTTCAGCGGATCGAGGCCCGATTTCCGCTACCGACCGGACAAGCGATCCGGGCCAGAAATGACGCTTCGGAATGTCAGGACTTCATCGCCGCCACGGCCACGAAAAGTCCGGCCGGGAGCACCGTCACGTTGCTGAAGCCCGCTCGTTCGGCGTAGGCCCGCAGTTCCTGCGGGGTCGATGACCGCGAGATGTTGGCCGGTCGATTCACCGGTTCGTGGGCGCACTGTTCCAAGAAAAAGTTCCAGCCGTCGTCCGAGAGCAAGTTGAAGTTGTCGAAATACACCCGGCCGCCAGACTTCAAGACTCGGTACATCTCGCTCACGTAGCGATAGCGATCCCACTCGTCGAGATGCATGAACACCACTGTGCAATAGACGACGTCGAGGGTCGCGTCGCCGATGGCGCGAAGATCAGAACCGGCGAGAGCAACGAGTTCGATGTTCGGAACTCCTTGCAAGGCCTCAGCGGCGTGGCCAAGCATGTTGACCGACACGTCGCCGCCGATCCACTTTGCGCACCTCGGGGCAAGCGTGTGGGCAATCCGACCAGCGCCGCATCCGATCTCCATGACAACATCGGTGACGGCGATATCGCACACCCGCACGAGCAGCTCGGTACTCTCCAGCCCCGTGCGATCCCATTCGGCATCGTCGCTATAGCCCGCCACCGAAACACGCGCCTCATTCATGTTTCGGGCCACGCCGTCCCAGACCTGGCGGTAGTCGCCACGGGAGCGGCTCGTCTGAATCGTCGAGACCCATTCCACGGGGAACTCGCCGAGCGACGAAACACCGGCTGGGCCACTTCCATCGGCGTCGAGAAATGCCTCGACCCGGAGGACGTATTGGTCCCGGTCGCCAAGTTCGCCTCGCCCGAGGTCCACATCGAACCCGCACGCAACTGCTTGCGGGGTCCCGAAGGCTTCGGACACATCACCGCGCTCGATGTCGGCGACAGTCTCGGCGACAACCATGTCGTCGAGGAAAAAACGTACGCGCACCGGTCGGGCATCGGAGCTGAACGCCCACCCGGCAACGTTCAGCGAGCCGGCAAATTGCGCCCACGGAAACGGGCGGTCGAGGTGGGCGGTGAT
>JANLQX010000062.1:0-2316 GCA_031368095.1 Actinomycetes bacterium
GAACGACGGTTTGCGGAGCAGCAATGCAAACCGCTCTCGACGTTGGGCCCGAGCCTCTTGCTCCGCTCGGGCGCGACCGTCAACAGGCGAAGGTGACAGAGAACTAAACGCGGCTTCGGTGGTGGTCATGCGAGGACGGCCTGTCGGATGCGGGGATTGAGCAGGGTGTAGATCACGTCAGCGGCGAGGGTGGTCAGAACGAAGATCACACCGGTCAGCAGCACTGCTGCTTGCAACAGAGGAAAGTCTCGCTGTCGGACACTTTCCAGGAGCAGGAGGCCGAAGCCGTTGTAGTTGAAGGCCAGTTCCACCGCCACAAGGCCTCCAAGTAGGTAGCCGATCTGGGTCGCCGTGACCGCAATCGTGGGCATCAGCGCATTGCGAAGTACATGACGTCCGACGACGGATCGATTGGAAAGACCCTTGAGTCGAGCCGTCCGCGTGTAGTCGGCGTCGAGCGCTTCGATCACCCCGGCCCGGGTGATGCGGGCGATGTATCCGAATAAGACCATGACGAGACACAGCGCCGGGAGAATCAGATAACGGATTTGGGTGATGAAGCTGGCGCCCGCTGGGGCCGTTGCGGAAACCGGAAGCCACTTGAGTTTGACCCCAAAGATAAGGATGAAGAACACCGCCCAGACGAACTCGGGGATCACCGCGGCAGAGAGTCCACCGATGGTGATGATCCGGTCTATCGGTTTGTTCCGGCGAAGCGCAGCGATCACGCCACCGAAAATGCTCGTCGGAACAACGAGGACGAAGGCAAGGGCGGCCAGCCGCGAGGAGAGCCCTACTGCGGTCCGCAATTTCTCCCATACGGGCACGTCGTAGTTGAGGGACTGTCCGAGATCGCCGCGCAGCGTATGGCTGAGCCACGATCCGTATTGGACGGGAATCGGACGGTCGGTGCCCAGCTCGTGGTTCAGTTGCTTGATGGCATCGGCGTCGGCGAACGGTCCGAGGATCTTTTTCGCGACGTCGCCGGGAAGAAGGTGCGTGGCGAAAAACACGAAGAGCGACAACATGAACAACGTGAACAGTGCGAGGACAAAACGACGAAGCAGGAAACGCGTCATAGGTGGCGAACTCGCTTGTTGCGGTAGGAGGAACTTTCGGAAGAAAAACCGGACGGCCCGGGCAACAGGTGTTGCGACGGGCCGTCCAGTCTCGTTTGGGAACTGCGTCAGAAAACGCAGGAGTACTTAGGCAAGCTTGGCCCGTGTGGTCTCCACGTTGCTCATACCGTTGGTGTAGTTCCCCGTGAGGCCCTTCTTGGACACGTCGAGGACGTTGCCGAAGAACGTGAAGCCGACCGGCGACTCTTCCAGCATGATTTCCTGAACCTTCTTGCCGGCGGCCTTCTGGGTCGTGATGTCGGCGGAAGCCATGTACGACTTGGCGGCCGCGTCGAAATCGGCGTTCGACCAGTGCGCGGCGTTCCAGACGCCGTTGGTGATCAGGGCCGAGTTCAGGTACACGTTGGGCACGCCACGGTGGCCGTACTCGGTGATCCCAAAATCGGAGTTCAGCCAGCTCGGCGAGCGCTTGTCGTCGTAATAGGCGGAGCCGTCGTCGTCGGCGATGTCGATGGTGACGTTGATGCCGACGTCCTTGGCCGACTGCTTGATGACCTGGGAGAGCAACTTGAGGTCGGCGCGTCCCCACGTGGAGAGTGTGACGTCGAAGCCCTTGTCCTTGCCGGCGGCGGCCATGAGCGCCTTGGCCTTGTCAAGGTCCTTCTTGCGCTGGGCGACCGTCTTGTCGGTCGTGGCGTAGGCCGGCGCCATCGGGCTGTCGTTGCCGATCACACCGAAGCCGTCGACCACTCCAGACACGATGCCGGGGCGATCGAGCGACAGGAGCAGGGCCTGACGGAGACGCTTGTCGGCCGCGAACGGGCCCTTGTCGGTGCGGAGGTGGATCTGCAGGTGACCGGCCGTAGGTGACTGACCGACGACGAAGTTCGGGTCGTTGCGCAGCGTCGACGCCGTGGTCGCATCGGAGAACGCGTCCCAGTCGTTCTGTCCCGACTGCAACGCCGCCAGACGAGCCGACGAGTCCTTGTATTGCGTGACCTGGAGGCGATCGAAGTTGGGCTGGCGGGTCTTGTCCCAATAGTTCGGGTTGCGCTTGAACGTGACGCCCTGATCGACCAAATAGGTCTCCTTGATCCACGGACCCGAGCCGATGAAGGTCTTCTCCCAGTCGCCGGCGTAGTCCTTCGGCAAGATGATCGAATTGTAGTTGTCGGAGCTCACTTGGTACGGCCAGGCGCCGACCGGCTGCTGCAGCGTGAACTGCACGGTGTAGTCG
>JANLQX010000068.1:0-21860 GCA_031368095.1 Actinomycetes bacterium
GCCAGAGCGATGAACCGTCGCGTACGCCCTTGTCTCGCACGCGACGCCGAATGAACGCGGCGATGAGCGCCCCCATCTCAGGCGCGACGAATCTCGACGAAGGCGTACTTCGCCAACCCGCGCTTGCGGCCGATGACGAACGCCGCCAGCACCAGGAGCAGCGCCACGCCAAGCCCCACCGCCAAACCGGCACCCGTGGCCGATTGCTTCACGGACTCGAAATCGCGGCGAAGGTCACGCAGGCGATGCTCGATATCGGCACGCTCCACCGGACGATCAACGCCAGGTTGCAGGTCGTTCTTCTTCTCTTTCGATTTCGCCATCAGAATTCTTTCGTTTCGTTCCGGGTGGTCAATGTCGGGGGGGGTCAGCGAGCCGACTTCTTGGCGTCGCGAGACCACGACAGCACCAGGAGCCCCGCCGCAAGGAGTGCTCCAAGGGCGGCGATGAAATACGGGAGCCAGGTCCACGATCCGGAGAGCGGACCACGTTCGACGACGAAACCTTCCGCCGACGTCTTCACCCGTTCGTAGCTGAGCGCCGTCTGCACTCCACGGAGCAGGGCGAGGGTGAGCAACACCGTGCCGGTCCCCAGAAAAACCGCGCCGGCAAGGCCGAACGCCAGAAAGCGCCCCAGTCCCTGCAACGGCAGCTTCGTTTCCTGTTTGACATACGAGATGCTGAGTTGGGCGATTTCTCGGGCGCTGGTGGCGCCCCGAGTAGCCGACGCTTTGGCCGCTGCCGGGTTCGTCTGCCTGATGGTTCCAACCAGCGGTCGAAGTCGGTCAACCAGTCGGTTTGTACGTGAGCTGGGCACGGCAAGGACGATAGTTCGCGCCGACGAGGTCAACGGGCGTCGTGGCCCAGGAACGTTTCTAGCCAAGATGGAATCGGACCTGATCGGCCGACGCATCCAGGAGGTCTTCGAGAGCAACGAGCCGGTCCGACGCGCACCGTGCGGCGAGAAGTCCGTAGTCGTCGAACGCCGTGGCGGGGACGAGCGCACAGACCTGCCACAACGCGATTCCCAGATTCGGAGATAAGTCGATGGTTGCCGGTGCCGCCGGCAGGTTCGCCTCGGTGCGCTGCGCCAACGTGGACCGAAGGCGTTTCGTGATGGCGGTTACAGCCGCCTCGAAGGCTTCGCCGAAGTCGTCATTGTCTGACAGGGGTGACACCATGGCCGCGGGATACGGCGCGTCGGGCAACCACTCCAACACGTCGACGCGGCCCGTACCCACGGCGAAAATACCAAGGGTTCCATCATCTTGCGGCGTGACATCAAGAATCTGGGCCACGGTCGCCACCCGCAGCCGTACTTCGCCGCCACCAACCTCGGACCCGCGTTCGATGAGAACGACGCCGAAGCATCGGTCTCCATCAAGGCATTCCGCCATCATCTGACGGTACCGAGGTTCAAAGACCCGAAGCGGCAAGCCCAACTCCGGGAAGAGTACCGACCCGAGCGGGAACATCGGGAGTCGGTACCGCTCCATTCCAGATTCGGTCATGACAGGCCGAGCTGAACGATGTCGGGCGCGTCGGGAAACGCCACCAGTTGTTGGGCGATCAGATTTCCCAGGCGAACGCCGGTGGCGGTGGACGCAAGGCCGTTCCCGACGAAGGCGAAAACGGCGCGGGCCCCGTTGCGAGTATCGGCAAATCCCGCCAGCGACGACACCGCGTTGAGGGACCCGGTCTTGGCGCGGACGCGGCCCTCGGCCGGATCGCCGCGTAAGCGCTTGCGGAGGGTTCCGGTGCGCCCCATGACCGGCAGCCCAGACTCGAAGGGGCCGGCTGCTGGTTCGCCGCTCATAACGTCGCTGAGGACGGTACAGGTGACTCGGTCGCTCCGATCGAGGCCGGACCCGTCGACGGTGGCGACAGCACCAGACGATCTCGTTGCAACCATGGCCCGGACGGCCGCCGATCCTGACGCCCACGTTCCGGCCGTCTTTGTCGCTAGGAAGCCGACTTCCTTCAGGAGCATCTCGGCTGCCGTGTTGTCGCTGAAGACGAGAATCTCTTGGATCACCAGCTCGATCGGCGCCGAGGCAACGCTGGCGACCATCACCTTCGGTGCGTCGACCGTAACTGCCTGCGGTCCGGTGCCCGTGCCGGCTGGACCTCCGGTGACCGTCACTCCCCGCTCGGCGAGCAGACGAGCGAATTCGGCGGCGGCGTCACGGGCCGGACTCGACGAGCCCGTCCGTCGTCCGCTGGCGGTGCGAACGGTGTAGTTGTCGTTGACGCTCAACGCACCGATTGGACCGACTTCCCCCGATGCCAAGTAGTCGCGTTTCCAGGTACTCAGCGAACGAACTTCGTCGTATCGCCGATCATCTCCGATGACCCGTCCTTCGATTCGGGTGACTCCGGCCGCCACGACACGGTCAGCAAGGTCTTCGAGTTTGGTGGCAATTTCTGGACGATGACCCTGGGTCAGGGTGTAATCCGCGGTCTCCAACAGGGGGTCACCGCCACCCACCAACCAAAGGTCGCCAACGATGGTTCCTGCCGTCGCCGGAGCGGATGAGCGGACCTCGGTGACGAACCGGGTGCCGGGGGCCATGAGCGAAAGGGCAGTTGCGGTGGTGAGTACCTTCATTGTTGATGCCGGCATCACCGGTCGACCAGCTCCGTCGTCGTAGACCGTTCCCCCATCCACGACGACATGCAGGCATGACTTCGCTCTCGACGGAGCGAATTCCGGATCGGCCATTACGCGATCCAAGGCCGTAGCGAGGTTCTGTCGGCCCACGGCGATGTGCACCGCCGTGGGCGCGCGTCGAACCGTCAGAACGGGACCCGACGGGGCCTTGACGGCCCGCGCTGACGCCGCCGGGTCTATTCCCACCGCAGCCACCCCGACCAGCGCAGCCAGTAGCCCGAACGCCCCGATCGAGCGTCGAATCCGGGGATCGTCGACAACCCGTGATTGGCCACCCGACGTCATCCGTTGGTCCGCGGCGACGTCACGTAGGTGGACGAAGCGCGCGCCACGATGCGCTCCGCATCGTCCATGACCTCGGCCTCCACGAAGACCACGGTCTTGCCCCCCGACACCACCCTTGCCGTGCAGGTGAGGACCGAGCCGACGATCGCCGGGCGCAGGAATGACACCTTGATCTCGGCGTTGGCGGAAAATACCTTGCGCCCGGCGACGAACGTGACGGAACTGGCGCCCATGGCCGAATCACACATGGCGGCGATGAACCCGCCCTGGATCACGCCGGCCGGATTGGCGAAACGTTCGTCGGCGGCCATTCGCCAAACAGTGAGACCGGGAGTCGACTTGTCGAGGCAGACCATGCCTAGCGTCAGATCGCAGTTCGGGGGTACCTGCATCCACCCAACGTAGTCACGAGCGCGCCGACCACCCGGTCACTGGACAACCAACGCAGGAGTCATCCTTAGGGTTGGAGCGCTGCTCGGTAGAAGTCTTTGAGGTGCTGTCGACGACGAGCAAGCACGTCGGGAGACAACGGATCGCACTCCAACAGGGCTTCGAGAAACGGCACGTCGCTGAACCAGCTCAGCACCGACCCCCAGCCGGTGAGGAGCAGATGGTCGGTATCGAATCGACGCATTCGTCCGGCGTCCATCTCTCGGCCAAAGAATCCCATGGCCCGCTGCAGCATCGGGCGAAGCAACTCGCCAAGGTTGACCCCGAGCGGGCTTACCTTGGCCAACGCCTCACGGCGGACCATTCGAACGAAGTCGGGGTTGGCCGCGAAGAAGTCGAACGACGCATCGAGGACCTGCTCAACCTTCTCCCAACCATCGGCCTTGCCGCGCACCGACGAATCCACGCGGCCGAACCAGTCCGCCACGGCCGAGTCGAAGACCACTCGGTAGAGGGCCTCTTTCGACTCGAAGTGGTGAAGCAGACTCGGTCGACGAATACCGACCTCGGCGGCAATGTCATTGAGGCTGGTCCCTTCGTAGCCCTGTTCGGCGAACAATCGGCGAGCGGCCACGATGAGCGCCTCGCGAGTGGTGATGGTTTCGGTGACGAGATCAGGAGGGCCGGCACGAACGAGCGTGAGGCTCGTCGGAGTCGTTTTCACTACGCTGCGCTGCTCCGCTGCGCGGCGCTGCTCGTAACACCAGTGGGAGCACCGCGTCCGTCGGATCGCAGATCAGTCGTTCGGGTGGGCACCCCCTCCAACCTATCGGTCGCTTACGCGACGCACCTGGGCAATCCTCCCTCGGTAGCGTGCTCGCCATGACGTTTGACAACGGTGGGCCGCGTGTGGCGTCGGCCATTTCCACCCATCCGGTTGCCGCGGCGGCGGCCGGTGAGGTGATCGGGGAGGTTCTCGACGGCGTGGGCATGAATCCCGAGCTGGTGCTGGTGTTCGTGTCTGGCGGGCATGTCGAGTTCGTCGGCGAACTCTCGGCGACCGTGCGCCGCGTTCTCCGACCGCGTACGACGGTGACGGTGACGGGCGAAGCTCTGCTCGGAAGCGGTATCGACGTCGAGGGAAACTCAGGAGTACTTGTCTGGGCCACAACGGCCGGACCCGTCGGCGTTCACGTCCTCAACGAGGCGGGCTTGACCAGCGACGGTTCACCCCCAAACTTCGGCCCGTCGCCATCAGCTGTCGTGGTCCTTTCGACTGCAGCGGACTGGCCGTCACCGGAACTCTTGGGTCGATGGGCCTCGAATTTCCCGAACGCGTTCATCACCGGCGCCACGCCCACGGCGCAGACACGCTTCGTCATGGTCGGCGATCGCCGCGTTCTCGCCGGAGGTGTGGCGTTGGTGTTTGGCGACGGTGCGCCGGTGTCCGGGTTGTGCGTGTCGCGCACTCGACCGGTGGGCCCGGTCATGACCGCAACCGCCGTACGCGGGCGAGCAATCGTCGAGCTCGATGGCATCGGTGCGCTCCGTCGCTTGGAACAGGCACTAGCTGAACTGGACCAAATTGACCGTGATGACCTCCGACGGAACGTTCTCGTGGGGATCTCGTTGTCTCACGCAGCGGAGAGTGAGTTCGTCGTCAGCCAGGTCCTGGGTTCGGATCGGCAGGCGGAATCACTCATCCTGGACCACGGGACTTCCGACGGGACTCGTGTTCAGCTCCGGGTGGTGAGCAATGATCAGGCCGGCCGCAACATGCTTGACGCCGTCCACGGCACGCGAGCAAAGCCGATCGTCGGCGCGCTTACCTTCATCGACGGTGCCCCGCCGCCAGGTCCGGCGATTGATTCCGACGCCGCCTTAGGGAGCTACGACGAGTGGCGAGGAACGCTTTCGGCAGGGCTGTATTCGGGTGGCGTCATCGGATCACTTGGCGGCCGAACGAGGGTCCACCGACACGCGCTAAGCGCACTGATCGTTCACCAGCCTCAACAGGCTCAGTCGAAGACGTAGACCGGGGTCCCGTTCTTGACGTCGGCGAACATCCAGTCGGCCGTCCGGTTCGAAATACGCACGCAACCGTGCGACGCCGCGTAGGCGGGGATGCTTGGCGAACCGTGAATGGCGAAGCCTCCGGTGAAGTACATCGGGTTGTATAGGGTGCCGAGGTCACTCTCACGCTTGCCTTTGATTCGACGTTGGATCCGGTAGTTCCCACGCGGCGTCCGGGCGTCACCGCAGGCCTCCTTTCCGGATGTCTTCGACAGCGCGCAGTATTTGTTTTCGGAGCCCGATGACACGGCGACAATGCGGTTCAGTCCGTACTCGTCGAAGTACATAAGTATTTGCCGCGAGATGTCGACCTCGACACGCGGCAGTCCGCCGTTCGGGATGAGGCCGCCTGGAATGCCTGACACGGCGAGCTCCTGCTGCGTGGCGATATCGAACTTGCCGGTGCGCTTGAGGCCATGGAGCTTCTGAAAGGCCATGAGCCCCTGCCAGGTCTGTCCGTCGAAGCGAGTGTCGACGGTGCCGACGTCGTAGTGCAGCAGATCGAGCTTGCGCTCCATCGTCTCGACCGCAGGGCCCTTGGAGCCCTGCCGCAGAGTCGCAACCGGGACGAACGGCGTAGTGGGGACCTGTGCGGCGCTCGTCGTTGTTGGCGCCAGCGAAGATCCCGACACCGTTGTCGGGGCGCCAGAGGTGGAAACACCGGATGCTGTGGTCGAGGCGACCGCCGAGGACGTGGGGTTGCTCGTCGGAGCGACAGTGGTCGGGGCCAGCGTGGTCGGGGCGGCCGACGACGGGGTCACGGTCGGAGCAACGGTCGTCGTCTCCCCCTGCGCGAACGCCGGTGTGGCGGCTCCGAACCCACAAACGATGGCGAGCACACCAGCCAGTGGTCGCCAGGGTGCGTTCCGGTAGTTCGACGAATACATCGAGGGTGCTCGTTTCGAGGGAGGCGAATGGTGCCGACGGACGTTTCCGTCCGGACGTATGACGATGCATTCTTGCTGACCGGTTCCCGACGCAGGCGGACATTCACCGGTAGTTCATAAGGTTTTCTTTGTTCACCTCCAGCGAACTCACGTTGGCCACGCGGCCTCGGACGCCATACGACGGACGGTAGGGTGCCGAGGCGTCATCACCGACCGTTGACCACCCCTCGCTAGGAGCTGCCATGACCGACACCACCACGGATCTCGCCACCGAGGCGCTTGGCGTAGCCGTCATCCGGGGTCTCGCCATGGATGCCGTGCAGAAGGCCGGAAACGGCCACCCGGGCACGGCAATGGCCCTCGCCCCGCTGGCCCACGTACTTTGGACCCGGGTCATGAACTACGACGCCGCTCGGCCTGATTGGCCCGACCGCGATCGTTTCGTGCTCTCCCCCGGTCACGCCTCGATCCTGCTGTATTCGATGCTCCACCTCACTGGTTTCGGACTGGACATCGACGACCTGAAAGCGTTTCGTACGTACGGGTCGAGAACTCCGGGCCACCCCGAACGCGGGCATACCGTCGGGGTCGAAGTCACCACCGGGCCGCTCGGTCAGGGATTCGCCAACGCCGTCGGTATGGCGCTCACCGAGGCCAACCTTCGAGCTCGCTACGGCGACGATGTCTGCTCCCATTTCACCTACGCCATCGCCGGCGACGGTGACCTTATGGAGGGAGTGAGCCATGAGGCAGCGTCGCTGGCCGGGCACCTCGGGCTCGGCCGCCTGATCTGCGTGTACGACGACAACCACATCACCATCGACGGGCCGACCGAGCTCGCCCTCTCCGACGATGCCGCCATGCGCTTCCGGGCCTACGGCTGGCATGTCGAAGAGGTCGGCGAGATCGCCAATGACGTCGATGCACTCGAAGCGGCGATCCTCCGGGCCAAGGCCGTGACCGACCGTCCTTCGCTCATTCGCCTGCGCAGCCACATCGCGTTCCCGGCGCCGACGAAGATGGACTCGTCGTCCGCTCACGGTTCACCGCTCGGGGCCGAAGAGGTAGCCAAGACCAAGGTCATTCTCGGCCTACCGGCGGCCGATTTTTCGGTTCCCGACCAAGTTCTGGCGTTTTACCGCAGGGCCGGTGCGCGCGGGTCCGCAGCGGCGATCGCGTGGGATGAGCGCATCGCTTCGTCGGCCAACGGCGAGGCCCTCCTCTCGCTGGCCGAAGGCCGATTGGCCGCTGATTGGGCGGCCGCATTGCCAACCTTCGCGGCGGGCACGAAGGTCGCCACTCGTGTCGCCAGCGGGGATTGCCTCAATGCCTTGAGCGCCGTCGTTCCCGCTCTCATCGCCGGTGGTGCCGACCTCACCGGTAATACCGGCACGATGCTGAAGAACCTCGGTGTCTTCAGCGCGGCGGAACCGGCGGGCCGGCTTGTGCACTTCGGTGTGCGTGAACACGGTATGGGGGCGATCATGAGCGGCATGGCCGCCCACGGTGGGGCGGTACCCGTCGGTGGAACGTTCTTCGTATTCAGCGACTACATGCGCGGCTCAGTGCGGGTGGCGGCGATCAGCGGCCTCAAGGTCATCTACTCGTGGACCCATGATTCGCTCGGGGTCGGCGAGGATGGTCCAACCCATCAACCCATCGAACACCTTGCGTCGTTGCGGGCCATGCCGGGCCTTCGACTGATTCGACCGGCCGACGGCAACGAGACCGCCGCGGCGTGGCGCGTTGCACTTTCGTCGGAGGGGCCCACCGCCTTGGTGTTGTCTCGCCAGGATCTTCCTGTCCTCGCCGACACCTCCACGTTGGCGGCTGATGGGGTCGCTCGCGGCGCCTACATCTTGAGTTCGTCAGCCGACGCCAACGAAGGGCCCGACGTCGTGCTCGTCGGCACTGGAAGCGAAGTGCAGCACTGTGTCGACGCGGCCAAGAACCTGGCCGAAGAGGGCTATTCCGTGCAGGTCGTCTCGATGCCTTCGTGGGACCTGTTCGATCAGCAGGACGAGGACTACATGGATCACGTGTTCCCCGAAGGTGTCCCGGTTGTCGCGTGCGAGGCCGGTTCATCGCTTGGATGGGAGCGTTGGGCCGACCTGTCCATCACCGTCGATACATGGGGTGCGTCCGGCGCGGCCTCGAAGCTGATGGAGGAATACGGCTTCACCGCCGACGCAGTAACGGAGGCGGCGTTGCTGCTGCTGGAGGGCACCGGAGAATGAAGAAGGCATCGGCGATGTTGACCAGTACGACACCGAATTTCAGGAGAACATCATGACTGACCGCCTCATCGCCCTTTCCACCGAATTCGGGCAGAGCCCATGGGTGGACAATCTGAAGCGCGCCTATCTACGCGATGGCACCTTGGCCGGGCTCGTCACGCGAGGCGTGCGTGGAGTCACCAGCAATCCCACGATCTTCCAGAAGGCCATCTCCGGTTCGGCCGACTACGACGTGCAGCTGGCTTCGCTGTTCGGGTCCGGCGTTTCCCCCGACGCCGCGTTTTGGACCATGGCCGCCGACGACGTGAGCGATGCCTGCGACATTCTGAGCCCCGTCCATCAATCGAGCGCCGGGGTTGACGGCTACGTGTCGCTGGAGGTCTCCCCCGAGTTGGCCCAGGATGGTCCGGGCACCACGGCGGCCGCGCGAGACATCCATGAGCGAATCGCCAAGGCGAACCTCATGGTGAAAATTCCGGCCACTGCGCCCTGCGTGTCTTCGATCGAGGCAATGATCGCCGAGGGTCGCAACATCAACGTCACCCTGATCTTCAGCCTTGACCGCTATTCCGACGTGATCGAGGCGTACATCTCGGGTTTGGAATCACTCGTCGAGGCCGGACGAACCGACCTCTCCGACGTTGCTTCAGTGGCATCGTTCTTCATTTCGCGGGTCGACTCCGAAGTGGACAAGCGCCTTGATGCGCTCGCTACTCCGGCGGCGGCGGCGCTCAAGGGAAAGGCCGCGGTCGCTCAGGCCGTGCTTGCGTATCAGCTTGCCCGTCGCCAGTTCAGCGGCCCGCGTTGGAATCGTCTAGCAGCGCTCGGGGCGCGCGTGCAGCGGCCACTGTGGGCGAGCACGTCCACCAAGAACCCGGCCTATCCCGACACGATGTACGTCGACGCGCTCATCGGACCGGACACCGTGAACACCCTTCCGGAGCCGACTCTCGAAGCGTTTGCCGATCACGGCACGCTCGCCCGCACCATCGACGACGTTGGCGCGATTGCCGACGCGCACCGCATATGGGGAACTCTCGCGGAGGTGGGCGTCGACATGGCCGACGTGGCCGAGACGCTTGAGCGTGAGGGCGTGGCATCGTTCGCCAAGAGCTTCGACGATCTCCTCGCCTCCCTGGCGGCACGGGTCGACGAGTTCTCGTCGAAATGAATGCCCCCGCCCCGGCCATCGCCGACCCGACCGTCCTCGTTATCTTCGGTGCTTCTGGCGACCTCACGTCGCGCAAGTTGATGCCGGCGCTTGCCGACCTCGAGAAGCAAGGGTTTCTTAACGAGCGCTTCACCGTTATCGGCGTGGCTCGCACCGAGATGTCCGACGTCGACTTCCGGGACCGGATGACGGCCGCCGTTCCCGAGCATGGCGATCACTGGGCGAGTCGCGCCGCCAAGTTTCGCTATGTGCAAGGGGAATACGGCGACCCGGCACTGTACGAACGTCTGAAGGGCGTGCTCGGTGAAGTCGACACGGTGTTCGGCCTTCCCGCGGGTACAGGAAACCGTCTCTTCTACTTTTCGGCCCCGCCGAGCACCTTCCCGTTGATCGTCAACGGCCTCACGGCGTCAGGTCTGAACAAGCCCGGTAGCCCTCAGTCCTATGCGCGCATAGTGGTGGAGAAGCCGTTCGGTCGGGACGGCGTTTCGGCGCTTGCCCTCGACGAGACCATCCACGTGGGATTCACGGAATCGCAGGTGTTCCGTATCGATCACTACCTCGGCAAGGAAACGGTCCAGAACCTCCTTGCCCTGCGCTTTTCCAACACCATTTTTGAGCCGCTATGGAACCGCACCTACGTCGATCATCTCGAAGTGACTGTGGCCGAGTCGATCGGCGTCGGACACCGGGGTGGCTTCTATGAGGAAGCCGGCGCCATGCGTGACATTGTCCAAAATCACGTCATGCAGGTGCTGGCGCTCATGCTGATGGAGCCCCCGGTCCGGATTGATGCAACGTCGATTCGCGACGAAAAGGTCAAAGCGCTCAAGGCCATCGAGAAGTTCAATGTCTCGCAGGTCGTCCGCCAGGTCGTGCGCGGGCAGTACACCGCCGGAACGGTCGATGGCGCTCCTGCCGTGGGCTACCGGTCCGAAGAAGGCGTGAGCCCGACGAGCGAGACCGAAACGTTCATTGCCATGCGGATGAGCTGCGACAACTGGCGGTGGGCCGGCGTTCCGATTTTTGTGCGCACGGGAAAGTGTCTCGCCAAACGCGTCACCGAAGTTACGGCGCACTTCCGCGATGCCCCGCTACAACCCTTTGCCGAGGCCATGGGCTCGCGCCATGAGCCGAACTCTCTGACCGTCCGGATTCAACCTATGCCGGGAATTTCGTTGCGATTCGGGGCCAAAGTGCCGGGCCAATCGTTTCGTGTTCGCACGGCGCACATGGACTTCGACTACGCCGACCAGTTTCCCGAGGAAGATCTCGACGGGTACGAACGGCTCCTTCTTGATGCCATGTTGGGCGACGCCACGTTGTTCATCCGCAGTGACGAAGTCCGCACGGCGTGGGAAATCGCCGATCCGATCCTCGAAGGCTTCGCCGCCGGCGATGTCCCGGTGGCGATGTATCCGGCTGGATCGTGGGGCCCGTCGGAGGCCGATGTCTTGATGGACCTCGAGGGATACCGCTGGCGCACTCCCTAAAGCTGAACCGGGGGTCCGCCGATCTCGGAGCAGAAGCATTTACATTTTTGCCGACCTGTTCCCCGCTCCCCTGGACCTCCCGTGCTCGCCCTCCCTGGACCTGTGGTTTCTGCTGATTGGCTGGCTGACCACCTTGATGACCCCACCCTCGTCATTGCCGATGTGCGCTGGTACATCGACGGTCGGTCCGGCGAGGCGGCCTACGACGCCGGTCACCTCCCGGGAGCCGTCTGGGTCGACCTCGATGGTGACCTTGCTGGCCCAACGGGGCTCGGTCCTGGTCGCCATCCCCTTCCGTCACCCGAGCATTTCGCCGCCGCCATGAATCGGCTGGCGATCGGCGACGGTGATGTCGTCGTCGCTTACGACGACGCGGGCGGCTCGATCGCCTCGCGGCTGTGGTGGATGCTCACGGCGATCGGCCACTCGGCGGCGGTGCTCGACGGCGGCATTTCGGCGTGGACCGGGGAACTCAGCAACGACCTGCCTTCCGAACGGCCTGACTCGGTATTCTCCGTTCGTCCGTGGCCGATCGACGCCGCCGTCGACGCCGTTGCCGTCGATACCCTCCGCCGAGGTGACGACGCCATCGTGCTTGACGCTCGGACGTCGGAGAGGTATCGGGGCGAACCCAATCCGGTCGACAAACGGCTCGGCCATATCCCCGGCGCGGTGTCGGCTCCATGGGCCGAAAACCTGGACGCCGAAACGGGACGATTCCGGTCCATCAACGCGCTCCGCGAACGCTTCACCACGCTCGGAGTTCGAGCGGGCCGCCCTGCCGTATGTCACTGCGGTTCTGGGGTGACGGCATGCCACAACCTGTTGGCCCTCACCCTGGCTCAGCTTCCGGCCGGTCGTCTCTATCCCGGGTCGTGGTCCGACTGGGCCGCCGATCCCGGAAGGCCAGTCGCCACCGGCAACGGCTGATCGGAGCCGTTACCCCTCGACCACTCATTCGGGACCGGGTGTTACCTTTTTTGGGTGAGCACTTCGTCAACCATGAACGTTGCTTCAGCCGAGGTCGATGTCGGCGACGGCATCGACGTCATCATCGACCTGACCGAATCGGTTGAGGGCAACCCCACACCACTCGTTGTTCACGGCGTTCCGAAGGAGCTTCGGGCGTGGGCGATGACAGAAAAGGTCGGGGTATCGAGCACGGCGAAGGGCATGGTCGCCGTGGGGGCCCCGTTGGCGGCATGGATTGCGGCGGTCACGATTGGGTTGGTCCTGCCATCGCCGGTTGGTCTCGTGGCTGGCTGGATGGTCCTGCTCTTTGTGTTCTTCCGGCTCCAGAATGTTCTGCACGAAGCGGCCCACCGTGGCGTGTTTGCGTCCACACTGGCCAACGACGTCACGAACGCTGTGGTCGGGGCGGTGTTCTTCGCCCCCGGTGCGGCCTACCGGGCGTACCACTTCACGCATCACGCCTACACCCGGGTCGAAGGGAAAGATCCCGAGGGCTTTTACGAGTCGGTGAAGACGCGCGCCATGTTCTTGGTCACTCTGGTGGCGGGCGGACCGGCGTTCTCGGCCACGATGATCGTCGGAACGCTTCGCTGCGCAGTCGGTTCGCGCCCCTCATGGGTCACGTCGGAACGGGCCGCCCGCAACGTGCGCCGCCAGGGTCTGGCCTCGTTGTCCATCTCGGTCCTGGCGGTGGCGGGGCTGGTCGGCGCTGGCCTTGCGCCGTGGATGGTCCGTTGGTGGCTCGTGCCGGTGGGGATCTTCCTGTGCGGACCGTTCACCTGGGCCACGTTCTTCGAACACTCCGGGGCGGAGCGGGGCGCTCCAATTCTGGCGTCGTCCGGAACGGTGCGTTCCAACCGCTTGTTCTCCTGGGTGATGCTCAATGGGAACTTCCACCTCGCCCATCACGTGATGCCGACGACCTCGTGGTGGAACCTTCCCGCCCTGGACGCCGAGCTCCGTGCCCTTCCCGCCGTTCAGGCGATCGATTTTTCGGCCACCCTACATTCCGGCTTCTTCGCCTTCCACCGGCGCCTCTGGAACTCGCTCGCGTGGCGGTAGCGGGACCTGCCGAACGCGGAACCTAGAAAAGCAGAGGGGTGCGGGCCGACGGAATACCCACACCCCCCTACGGCACTAACAGTACCTCCGGCCACCACCTATGACAAACCAAACGCTCAATTGCTGGCCTGAGTCGACGAGACGAGGTATTCGGTCAGCTTCTCCTCGGCCCGGTCGCCAAACAGGATTTCGCAGACCTCTCGGAGACCTGAAGACGTACGGATGTGCTCGTCTCGGACCACAAGGGAGATCTTCGACCGTCGGCGGAGGAAGTCTTCGAGTTTGGTGATCATTTCGGTCCTGGCCGCCATATGGAGTTCAACGCGGAGATAGTCGGCGCTATCCATGATGTCCTCGGCCATGTCGGGATCGTCGCGGATGGCATCGAGCATGGCAAACGCCCGCACGCCATAGCGACGCCAAAGCCGATCTGAAAGCGGTTCCACGCCTGCCTTGTGGCGGAGTTCGTCGAGGTGCATCAGACGGGATTGACGGTAGAACTCTTCGCGAGTCGCCGCCGCTGGTTCGCCGAACCAGTTGTGTTCATCTCGGTCCAGGGCGATGCCAAGGCGTTCTACTTCCTTCGCCACTTCCTCTCCCACGTTCAGGCAATCAGTGAGCTTGCCCCCAAAGATTGTGACTACCTTCTTGACGGGATCTGTTTCGATCTCGTGCTTTCGAGAGAGCGATGTCCAATCCACGTGATCGACACTTCCGCTTGTTCGCTTGACAACAAGGGGACGTACACCGCATCGTTCCGACACAATGTCGGCAACAGTGAGCGGACTGGTGAGGGTCAGGCGGGAGTTGATCTGGCCGAGGAGGAAGTCACGGTCCTCGTCGGTGACGACCGAATTCGGCTCATCGACGCGAGTGTCGGTGGTGCCGATGACTGAGCGCTTTCCCATCGGAATGACATAGAAAAGACGTTGTGTATCGTCGAAAAAAGCCAAAACCCGTTCATTGTCGGTGATCCGCGGCACGACAAGGTGAATGCCTTTGGAGTACACAATTCGATGCGTGGTGGACAGGTCGATCTCCGTGTTGATCCCGTCGACGAAGGGCCCGGCTGCATTGATGATGACCTTGGCGGTGCACGTCAACGGTGGCGTCCCGCCGTCGGTGTCACGCAGACTCACGTTCCATCGGTCACCGATTCGCTCGGCGGCGGTCAGTTCCACATAGTTCGCCGCGGTGGCCCCGGCTTCGATGGCCGAGCGGATGAAGCCGAAAACGAAGCGCGCGTCGTTGTCCTTCAGATACGCATCGAAATATTCGATCCCGCCGCGGACGGTGGCGATGTTGATCGACGGTTCGTCGCGTTTGATGGTGGCCGGGCGCAGGAGACGCGGCCGTTGGGTCCGGAAATTGCCGATTCCCCAGTAGGCGGTGCTGCCCAGGGCGGCGAGCCACGGTGGAAACGGCGACGTCTTGTCGAGGGCGGCGAGAAACCCGATTGGTCTGATGTTGTCTGGGTAGGCCTTTGTCAGGCGATTGCGCGACATGCAGAGCTTGCGGACGAGGAGGAACTCGTAGTTCTCGAGGTACTTGAAGCCGCCCCACACCAGGTTCGATGACTCTTGACTGGTGAAACTGGCAAAGTCACCCCGGTCGACGAGGGCTACCGACGCTCCTCGACCGGCGAGCGAGGCGGCGGCGACGGCACCATTGATTCCGCCGCCAACAATCAGGACATCGAACGCCCCGTCTCGCAACCGTTCGATTGAAGCCTGTCGGAGACTCACGACTGACGCACCTGCGGGCCCTTCGAGACTGGTTTTGCGAGCAGCGAAGCGCAGTGGAGCAGCGCAGCGCAGTGTCGGAGAATCATGTAGGTCACGCTAACGGGCGTAATGACTCATTCGGGGACGGTTTAGCCCTTGACGGCGCCGCTGGTCATGCCGGCCACGAACCACCGCTGCAGAAGCACGTACGCGACCACGACCGGGGTCGAGGCAAGGAGGACGCCGGCGAAGAGGACCGGGTAATTCGTTAGGTACTCACCTCTGAGTCCGACCAGTTGGCGAGGCAGGGTCCACAGATCATCGCGGGTCGGAAGGAACAGCAACGGATACTGCAGGTCGTTCCAATGGATCACGAACAAGAACGTGGTGACCGCGGCGACAGACGGCAGCGAAAGTGGCATGACGATCGAGCGGTACAGCCGCCAGCTCGATGCTCCGTCGACGATTGCTGCCTCGAACAGTTCCCCGGGAAGGGTTTTCATGAATCCGGCGAGAATGAACACCGCGACCGGAAGCGTCACTGCGGTTTCGACGAGGATGAGACCGACCAGGGTGTCAGTCAGGTGCAGATCCTTGAACAGGGCGTACTGCTGAACGATCGAGACCTGCGCCGGGACGGCCAGACCGAGGGTAAAAAAGCCGAGAAGCAGGTTGGAGCGCCACCCGCGCAGTCGAGCCACGGCGAATCCGGTGAGGCTCGCCAGCACAATGGTGAAGACCACGGAGCAACCGGTGACGATGGCGGAATTTCGGAAGGCTCGTGGAAGGTTCGCCTTCCAGACATCGCTGAAGTTCTGCGTCCGAGGCGGCACAGGAGGGCCGAGCGGGTTGCGAAATATGTCCGACTGCGTCTTGAGGGCCCCGAACACGACGACGAGGATCGGCACTGTGATGATCACGGCATAGACCGCGAGCGACGTGTTCCGGCGGTACCGAAAGCTGCGGGACTCGTAGCGGTCGAGACTCATGGGGCGAAGACCCGGGCGTCGGAGCGGACGAGGCGCAGAGCGCGTCGCTGGAGGAAGGTCACGGCCAGCACGATGACCATAAACACCACGGACTGCGAGGCGGCGAGCCCATACTCACCAGCTTCAAAGGCTTGGCGATAGATATGAAACGACAGCACGCGAGTGGCATCGGCCGGGCCCCCTTCGGTGAGGTTGTAGACCAGTTCGAACGAGCGAAACGTCTGGAACGTCGTGTAGGCAACCACGATGGCAGTCGCTGGCGCGAGGAGTGGCCAGGTGATCTTCCAGAAGACCTGGAGTCGGGTGGCTCCGTCGATCGATGCCGCTTCGAGAAGCTCGCCCGGGATCTGTTGCAGCCCGGCCACGAACACCAGGATCATCTGGCCGATGTGGAACCAGATCTGAACGATGACGAGAAAGTAAAGGGCCGTGTGGGTGGAGCCCAGCATTGACGGGCTATAGCTCTTGAGGCCGATCAGGTCGAGAACGCTTCGGACGAGGCCGCTGGCGGGGTCATAAACAAAGGCCCAGATGAACGCCACGCTGGTCGACGCAAGGATCGTGGGGAAGAAGTACAGGGCGCGTAGGAACACCGTGGTCTTGGTGTTTTTCACGAGCTTCACGCTGTAGAAGAGCGATATGGCGACTTGCGCAAGCACGACCACGGTCATGAACTTCAAGCTCACGCTCACGCTGTTGCGAAAGACGCTGTCGTCGATCAACGACTTGTAGTTTTCGAGACCCACCCACGCCGGCTGGGTGCTCGGACCCTGCCAGTTCATGAACCCGTACCAGAGGGTGCGGAGCGTCGGAAAGACAAAGAACGCGCCGTACACGGCAATGGCCGGGAGGGCGAACGCAAAGAGCGAGAAGTGGGGTCGCTTGACCCGTGATGGCTTGGCCATCGTTGGTGCCGTCATTGTCACCTCTGGGATTGCGAATGCCCGGTCCGATGGGCGCGATGCCGATCGGACCGGGCTAGCGCGCAGCTGCCTACTTGATGCCGAGCTTGCCGTCGATGGTCGACTGCGCGTCGGTCGCTGCTGACTGCGGCGACTTGCCACCGACGACGTCGATGAACGACTTCTCGACGGCGTTACGGATGTCAAGGTTGAGGAACTGAAAACGCGGCGCCAACAGCGTTTTCTTCTTGGCCCAGAGAGCCGTGTCCTGGAGTTCTTTCTTGGTGTATTTGACCCCATCGACGGTCGAGTGCTGCGACGTACCGTTGGCGTAGATCTCGGCGTTGGCCGGATCGGACAGGAACTCGACGAACTTCAGCGCCGCACCCTGCTTCTTCGACTTGGCATTCACGCCAAGGATAAAGGTGGAGTTGTAGATGCCCTCGTACTTCGCCGTGTCACCGGGCTTGGTAGTAAGCGGCACATAGAGCTGCATGTTCAGCTTCGGATTAAGGGCCAGGGCGGCGCCCATATGGAAGGTTCCGGTAGCCAGCATCAACGCCTTTTCCTGGGCAAAGAGGGCGATGGCACCGTTGGTGTTGGTGCCGAGCGGATTATCCTGGAAGCAGTCATCGGCTGTCTCCTTGAACTGCTGCAACGAACGGGTGAACCAGAAGTCGGTCAGCTTGGCGGCACCCGTATCGACTTTGGTAAAGGTGTCGTCGGTCGGGAAGTTGTTCATCATGAAACCGTTCATCGACAGCTGACCGGCGTTCGCCGTTTCGCCACCCGGCCAGGCAATCGGCGTGATTCCCTTGTCCTTGACTGCCTTGCAGAACCGAGGAAGATCATTCACGTTCGCAGGAAGGGTGAGGTTCAGCGACTTGAGGAGGTCGACGTTGTAGACCGGCATGTTGAACACCAGCTGATACGGCAAACCGAGCTGCTTCCCGTCGAAGCTGCCCGGCTCAATCAGGTTGGGAACGTAGTTCTTCACGAAACTCTGGTTGGAAAGGTCGGTGTACAGGCCGGCTTTCGCGATGTTGAAGAATTGAGCACCCCGGAACGCGGTGAAGACATCGCCCAGATCACCGTCTTTGATCAAGTTCAGCGCATTGGACTGATAGTCATTCGACGGGTAGATGTTCGACTTCACCTTGATTCCGGTCTTGGCGGTAAAGGCATCGATCAGCTTGTCGAACACGGCCTTGTCTTCAGCCCGCCAGTGGATAAAGGAAATCTCGGTGCCCTTGAAGTCATCCTGAGCAGCCGGCGTGGCGACCACGGGAGCAGCCGTGGACGCCACGACCGCTACTTCGCGCCAGACCAGGGCTTTGCCTTCCTTCTTACAGATAAGCGTACCGATGGTCTTGTTCACCTGCTTCTTGGCACACTTGGCGCCTGCCTTGGCCGCCTGAGCATCGGCCGAAGGGATGAACAGAGACGACGATCCGATCGTCACTAGCGCGGCGAGTGCCGCAAGAGACCTGCGTTGCATAGGGTTCCTCACTTCGGGTGGACGACGGTTCGGGCTCGAACGACGTCAGGTACTTGACCGTTTTGGTCGGCTGGGGAGGATAGCCGTTTGCGCCATGTTCATGCCGCGTACACGAGTGCGAAATCTGCGCGTTCCGTCGGACGGCGTCGGATCGACCGGGCGAACGTAGCGTGGACCCCATGGCTGCTGACCTCCCCCCCGTTCCTCGAGACGCGTCACGCCGTCGCGTCGGCGAACCAGAGCTCGACGCCGCTATCGACCGAATCCTCGAGCTCGCCGGCACGCGAGCCGGCGACGGCGACGGGCGCCTCGACAACCGCGACCAACTCCGGGAGATCCTCGTGTCTTCGGTTCGCATCGCCCTCGACGTCGCCGGTCATCGGGCCGACCGTCTCGACGTGAAGATCGCCAACGCGGCACTGTCGGAGATGCGCGAGGCGTATCTGACGTTCGGACCGTACCGTCGGATCCGCAAGGTCACCATCTTCGGTTCGGCCCGCACGGAAGCTGGTTCGCCGCTATACGAGCTGACCAAGCAGCTGGCCGCCGCCATGGCGGCCAAAGGCTGGATGGTCGTGACCGGGGCGGGCCCGGGCATCATGGCCGCCGGCCTGGAAGGCGCCGGACGTGATCGTGCGCTCGGCGCGGCGATCCGTCTCCCGTTCGAGAGTGAGTCGAACGCGCTTGTCGATCCCACCCGTCTGGTCGACATGCGTTACTTCTTTACCCGCAAGCTCGCCCTGATCCGTGAGAGTGACGCGTTCGTGTGTATGCCCGGTGGCTTTGGCACGCTCGACGAAACCTTCGAACTGCTGACGTTGCTGCAGACCGGAAAAGCCACCCCGGTCCCCGTCGTGATGCTCGGGCTAGGGCAGGGCTTTTGGCACGCCATGGAGCGATTCGTCGATGTGATGATCGAGCAGGGCTGGGTCGGCGCGTCTGATCGATCTCTCTACCGCTTAACGAACTCGGTCGAGGAGGCGGCGCATGAACTCACCTCGTTCTACGCCAACCATCATTCGATTCGCTGGGTCGGCGATCTGCTCGTGCTGCGAATGCAACGGGCCCCGACCGACGACCAGCTCAACGAACTCGAAGCGAGTTTCGGCTCATACGCCACCGACGGCGCCATCGTGCGAACGTCGACGACCGGCACCGAACGGGCCGAGGATGACGTTCCCGATCTCCCTCGGCTCGCTCTCCGTTTCAACCGTCGTCAACCGGGCCGACTTCGTCAGCTCATCGACGCCATCAACGAATGGTGACAGAACCGGCATCGGCGACCGGCACCATTCAACGAGTGGTAGTCGGACCGGTATCGACGACCTCGAACCAGGCGCCCGGCACTCGCTTGAGTTGATCCAGGTCGGCGTCGTTCCATCGGCGATCAGATGCCCCGGAAATGAACCAGCTAGAGCCGTTGTCAGCCACGATCATTCCGTAGCGCTGCAACGCCGTCAGGATCACCCGAGCATGACCGCTGAAGGGCGAAAGATCAACGTCGGCCCGCAGACGAAAACGTGCTCCCATCGGTGGAAGCGCCGGGTTGCTGGCTCCAGCCACGTGCCGGGCGGGCGGAATGTAGGCGCGCTGAGTTCGAGAAACCGTGAACCGGAGGGCGTGGCGGATCTCTCCTGATGCCACTTCGTCGTAGCGAAGAAGTCCCGGCAAGATTGGCAATCCAGCGGCGTCGGCCGACGTCCAACCCTCGGGCCGAAGGGTGTTCGACCGAAGGTCGTAGCGCGCACCGGATGCCGCGTCCCATCCGGTGGCGGTGCGGTGGGCGTCGAAAAGCTCGAAGAGTTCGCACGAGCCTGATTGCACGACGAGCACATGGCGATCACTTCCGCCTTCGACGGGCGCCTCGGCGGGAATCGGGAACGGCCCGGGATCGCTCTCGTCGCCGTAGTCGGTGTATCGAACTGGCACCCGCGGTTGCTCGGGACCTACGACGACATACGGTATGCCGTAGTCCGAGTTCGATCCGGTGTCCGGATGCAGGGTGGTCCGGGTGGCATTGACGGCCGCCACCCACGTGGTCGACATCGTGTGCACCGGACGATCGGAGATCTCGCGATTCCACGAATTGTCGGCCGGAAATATCGGGCAGCCTCCGACGGAAGGTCCGGAACCGGCTGGAACCACGGGTGGAACGGTCACGGCGATAGCCCGAGTGGTGACTGCCCTATTCGGTGTCGTGGTCGGTGCCGTGGTCGTTGCCGCCCGGACCCGTCGGCGGGCCTCGGCGGGGTGGCCGGGAAGTGTCGAGGTCCAAATCACGACCACGATGCCGAGTACACAAACGCCACGAAACCTCATCATCAGGCCAGCAGCCTGGCGCGGCCGAACGGCAATGTCGTCACCCGAATTGATGAGATCAGGCCAGCAGAGTGAGCGTCCAGCTCCACCGATAGGTTCCGGCTCCGATGCGATACCTCGGCAGCGTGTCCGGTCCGCAGGAGCCCGTGCCGACACCGCGCACCAGATGGTCGACGTGGACGAACGTGTTCCGGCGGACTGGCAGCTCAGGCGGGATCGTAGCCGCCTCTAAATCCTCATCGGAGTGACGACGAACGGCGAAGGAAAACCGTTCTCCGGGGCCAGCGTCAACGACAAGGAGCGGCTCGTCGTCGCCATTGACGCTGAACGTCGTCGAGTCCGGGTGATGACCGTGGTCCTGCGGTCGCATGTACGGCACGTACTGGGCGTCAATGGTCGACGACCAGTCACCGAGGGGTGTCGACGCCAACCGGTCGACGGCAGCCTCGTGCGGGCCGCGTCCGCGCCATGACACCCATTCGGCTCCTGGGGCGAGGGCAAAGCGATGCCCCATCCGGGGTAGGTCGGCCCGGTTTTCGGGGACCGTAGCGACGCACTCGATGCCGACGGTGCGACCGGTGACACGGGTCTGTTGGACAAACACGACGCCGTCGATCGAGGCCTCGGTCGTCACGGTTTCTATGCCCGCTCGTACGGCGCGACGCAGCGGCGCGACCGGACGAGGAGCGGCGCGCAGGTTCCACCCACTCCAGGTCGTGTGGATCCCGGGAATGCCGAGCGTGCCCGGCTCGACCCCGTCGTTGTCGATACGCGATCGCCAGATCGTCGGTCCAAGCGGCTCAGAAAGGAGCTCGCGGTTGCGCCAGACAATGCTGGTGATTTCGCCGTTGGCCGAGATTCGAACATCGGGGCGCTCATCGTCGGCCTTCGCCGGGAGGGGGCGTGAACCGCCCCTCGCTTTTGCGGCGACGACGACAACCTGCCCAACCGCCACTTCGTGGCCCGCCGGAGCCCACGGCGTGGCCGTTCGGAGCGCAGCCCGGACCGTAGTCCAGCCATCACGGCGCCCCGGTCGGAGCGCCACGGGTAGCTGGACGTCAACGTAGTGACCGGCATCAGTCTTTGGCACCTTGAGGACCCCGGATTCGCCGGTCGACGCGGACCAGGTGAACGAGACGTTCGACAGGTCGAGAACTTCGTAGTCGTTGACGATGCGGATGACGCCG
>JANLQX010000071.1:0-16354 GCA_031368095.1 Actinomycetes bacterium
CCGACGATGTCTCGGACCCGCTCCTCGAGGCCCTCCTGCGTGCCGGTGTCACCAGGGTGTCGCTTGGCGTGCAGTCGACCGTCGACCACGTCCTCGTTAGTCTCGGCCGTCGCCACGACCGGGCGGCGGTGGGTGCCGCCGTGACCGCACTGCGTCGGTCCGGACTGTCGTACAACGTGGATTTGATCTATGGCGCGTCGAACGAGTCAATGGACGACTGGCGCACCACGCTCGACGACGCGGTCAGCTTCGGCACGACCCATGTGTCGGCCTACGCGCTCACCGTGGAAGGGGGCACCGTTCTCGCCGCCGATCCATTGCGGCAACCCGACGATGACGATCAGGCCGACAAGTACGAACTCGCCCACGTTGTGCTGGGCGAGGCGGGGTTCGCTAACTACGAAGTGTCGAACTGGGCCAGGCCGGGATACGAATGCGCCCACAACTGGCGGTACTGGCGTCAGGGCGAGTACCTCGGTTTCGGGTGCGCCGCCCATTCCCATGTAGACGGCACTCGTTGGTGGAACGTCCGCACGCCTGACCGATTCATCGAGCGGATCACCGGAGGCAGTGACGCCAGGTCGACGACGGAGCGGCTCACCCCGCAGCAGCGGGCGATGGAGGCGTTGCAGCTGTTGCTCCGAACCCGCCTTGGCGTACCGGTACCGTCCTTTTCGCCGGCGGACCTCGCCGACTTCGTCGAGGGCGACCTGGTCGACGTGGTGAGCGACCGCGTGGTGCTCACGATCCGGGGGCGGCTCATGGCCAACGCCCTGTCGCACCGGCTGGTTGGCGCCCCAGTCGCCTAAGCCCGTAGGAGTTTGATCACCACGGCGCTCCTGGCGAGCGCTGCTGCGCAAACTCCAGCTTCGCTAGCGGGACTCGGTCGCCGGCATGGGCAGGGTGGTGAGCGTCAGTCGGTTGATCTTGCCGGACGAGGTGCGGGGGAGTGCGCGCACGAGCACGATGGCGCGGGGCGCGGCGTAGGTCGGCAGCGACTGCGAGACGAGGTCGCGCACCGAGTCGAGACTCGGCGCTGTTGACCCCACGACGAACAGCGTCACGCGGTTGCCCCACGCGGAATCGGGTTGACCGGCGACGGCGAACTCGAACGAGCTGCGCAAAACACCAAGGGCGCGTTCTACCGCGTCGGGCCAGACTTTCTCGCCGCCGGTCACGATCACGTCACCGCGTCGACCCTCGACGACGAGCGCGCCGTCCGGGGCGAAGCGGCCACCGTCGCCGGTTCGGAGGCGTCCGAAGGCATCCTTCGGGTCGAGGCCTTCCGGGGTGACAAGGCCACCTCCGCGGTAGGCGCGCAGCAGCATCGGCCCTTCGAGAATGATCTCGCCGTCATCGCCCAACGTGATGCCGACACCTTGCAGGGGGAAGCCGTCGTAGACCACGCCTGAACCCGTTTCGGTCATGCCGTATGTGCGCGTACAGTTCGATGGAAGGTCGGGCGGTAGCGCCGAGCCACCGACGAGAATCGTCGTCCATCCGGCCGGATCGACGCGTTGCAGGGCCGACACCACGAGCGAGGTTCGGGTGTGCCCACTCGACACGGCGGCATCGACGACCGACGGGTCGAAGCCGGGCGCAACCGTGACGGGCGTGTTGCTGGCCAGCGCCCGGGTGACCACGGACAGCCCTCCGATATGGGCGAGCGGGAGGGTGGCCAACCAGCGATCGTGCGTTGGGTCGATGCCGAGTCGAGCGTTCGTCGCCGTCGCCGAGGCCTTGACGGCCGAGTGGGTGAGGACGACCCCTTTGGGTTCGCCCGTCGTTCCGGACGTGGCGACCACGAGCGCGTCGCCGGCCACGACGGGTACTCCGCCCGAACGTCGCGTTGACCCGTCGGCGGTTACCACGAACGACGGCGCCATCGCGTCGAGCAGCCGTTCGCGAGCGGGGCCGGGTAGACGCGGGTCGACCGGAACGACGGCATTCCCGTCGTCCCACGCCCGACGCAACGCCCGCGTCCATTCGGGCCCGGCGGGTAGGTCTAGGGCCACGAGTTCAGCCACGCCAGCTCACCCGATCAACACCACGAGTGCCAAGGCCGAGAGCGCCAGGTTGCGGACCACAGTGTCGGCGCCGATGGGCGACGCTCTTCGGGACCCGAAGCAGTGACACATCGGCGCCCGCCCGGCTCGCAACGTCCGAACAATGGCCGTGGTGAACGCCGCCAACAACGTCAAACCCGCCACGGTTCCAGCCACCGCCACCGGGCGGGCGACAACACCAACGGCCAACATCAGTACCACCAGAGCCTCGGCCATCGGGAGCAACCGTGCCACGCCACCAGCCCATTTCGCCGGGACGCCGAGGTCGACGGCTCCGGTCCGGGTCCCCGCCGGGTCACGCCATTTGGCCCATGCGGCCGCCGCGAAGACCACGACCAGCACGGCCGACGACACGAGAGAGGCCGAACGACGCATGCCTTCTCCACCGTATGCGTCCTCGGCGCCTTCACGGCGACTCACGGCGACCCACGGCGTCTCACGAAGGCAGGCGGGGGTACCGTTGACGGTTGTGGTCCCCCCGTCCGCCCCTTCCGCGGGTCCCGTGCCCACCGGCGCCAACGCCTGGCTTGTCGGCGCTCGGCTCCGCACCCTCCCGGCGGCCATCGTGCCGGTGGCCGTCGGCACCGCCGTGGCCTATGCCCAGCGGCCTATCGGACTCGGTATTCGTCCCGATCGCGCCGCGCTTGCGCTCGTGGTCTCGCTCGCCCTCCAGGTCGGGGTCAACTACGCCAATGATTATTCCGACGGCGTGCGGGGCACCGACGATGCCCGCGTCGGCCCGCTCCGCCTGGTCGGGTCAGGGGTGAAGTCGCCCGGTGCGGTGAAGCGTGCTGCGCTCGGCGCGTTTGGCGTTGCCGCCGTCGCCGGGCTGGCACTGGCGGCGATGACGTCGTGGTGGTTGATCGTCGTCGGTCTGGCGGCGATCGCCGCTGCCTGGGGTTACACGGGCGGGCCCCGGCCCTATGGGTACGCCGGACTTGGCGAGGTGTTCGTCTTTGTCTTCTTCGGCATTGTTGCGGTGGCCGGTTCGGCGTTCGTCCAATTCGAACGCTTCACCGGTGCCGCTCTCGTGGCCGCCATCCCGGTCGGTCTCCTGGCCACGGCGCTCCTCGTCACCAACAATCTTCGTGACATTCCTGGCGACACCGAAGTGGGGAAGCGAACGCTCGCCGTTCGTCTCGGCGACGCTCGCACCCGAGTGTTCTATGCCGTCCTGGTGGTCGGCGCCTTTGTTGGCATCGTCGGGTTGGCGGTGGTGCTTCGTCGAACGTGGGTGCTGCTCGGCGTCCTGGCGATTCCCGTGGCGGCCAAACCGGTGCAGGTAGTTCGGTCCGGGGCGAAAGGACGGGACTTGATCGTGGTGCTGGGCGCAACCGGGAGAGTCCAACTCGTGGTCGGCGTGCTGGTGAGCCTCGGGGCCGTGTTGCGGTGACCCGTGTCGTGAGGTCCCGGGTCCGGCGCGGGGGCCGATGACGGCACGACTACGGGGTCGGGCTCACCCCGACGATGCGCTGCGTCGCCTCGCTCGAACCGGTCGGCCCACGATCGGCCAGACCGCCGATCCTGGTCGCAAACCAAAACCACCGTCGGCGGTTCGGCAATTCAATGCCGCCGCCATCGCCACCCTGGCCGTGATGACAGCGATCGCCATTGCGCCTTTTGCCATTCCGCAACACACCATCTCGATTACCGGATTGTCGAAGAACGCCGTCATGAACGCCCGAGCACTAACGAGGGCCAAGGTGACGATTCAGGTCGCGCCGCCTTCGGCACTGGCCCGACTCGACGTTCGCCTCGATGGTCGAACGGTTCCGATCGTCCGCCGTTCAGGGACGGCCGAGTGGGTTGCTCCTGCCGACATCGCCGACGGCCCGCATCGACTGGTGATTCGCTCGGGTTCATCGGTTTTGTGGCGGGGTCCGGCTCGCCGTGACATCGCCTTTACGGTCGATCGAATCCGCCCCCAGCTGACGGTGCGCAGCCGACGCAATGTCGACGGGCAGGACCTCGTCGTCGACGGCACGACCGAGGTGGGCGTGAAGCTCGTCGTGAACGGTGTGGTCGTGCCGGTCCAGCAGACAGGCGACCGAAAAGGGGCGTTCCGGGCGGCGTTCCGACGTGCTCCGATCGGCACCGTCGAGATCGTGGCGACGGATGCCGCTAAGAACTCGCGTCGTCGACTTGTTCGGGCGAGTACGACCAAGCCGAAGATCAGAGCAGTTCACGTGACGGCCCGCGGCTGGAGGATCCGATCGGTCCGCGACCCGGTGTTTCGCATGATCGCGGCACACCAGATCAATACGGTCATGATCACCTTGAAGGACGAAGACGGCGGCCTTGCCTATACATCGTCGGTCGTTCGAGCGAACGAGATTGGCGCTAGTCGGGACCTCCTGGACCTGCGCAAAACACTTGACGAATTGCATTCCAAAAATGTTCGTGTGATCGGACGAATAGTTACCTTTCGCGATCCTCTCTATGTTAGTAATGCGTTTCAGACAGGACACCTTGATCGGATCGTAACGAATGCCAATGGCCAACCCTTTGTCGGGACGGACGGCTCATTCGCCAACCCCGTCAACCTCGATGCTCAGCGATACGTTCTCGATGTGATCGCCGAGGTTTCCACGGTCGGCTTCGACGACCTCATCCTCGACGATGTTCGTCGTCCGGCCGGTGACCCGACCTCCATGCGACTCTCCGGTCTCGGTCCGACGCTTGGCGGGCTCGATGCCTCGCTCACGTCGTTCCTTCGTCTCGCGGGCGCGCAACTCCGTGGTGTGAATGTGGGCTTCGGGGTGACCGTACTGGGAGCTTCGATAGCCGATCCGTCGGCCTACGGTCAGAGCGTCGTTCGCTTCGCTCCGGTCGTGGACTATCTCGCGCCGAAGATCTTTCCGTCGCGGTTTCCGGCGGGATCGTTCGGCGTCAAGGACCCCCCCGCTCAAGTGCACAAGATCGTCGCCGAGGCGGTGAAGGCAACCTTTCGCAGAGTTTCCGCAACGGACGCAGCGGTGCTGCCATTTCTCCAGGACTTCTCGGAAGGTCGACCGAATGGCCCGGCCGATGTTCGAGCGCAGATCGATGCGATTGATGAGCTCGGTATCGAACGCTTCGTCCTTATAGATCCGAAAATGTCGTACAACACCGGTGGCATACCCAAGAAGGCCGACGTTATCTACGGGCCAGGAGCCGTCACGTCCGATTCCACGGTGCCGGCGGGGTCGACCACCACGTCGATCCCGCTTACGCCCTAGGACCCCACCCCAGGAGCGCGGCGAACTCCTCCGGCTGTTCGAGGTGACAGGCGTGGCCGACGTCGGCGAGCTCGCAGTGCCGGCCGCTCGCTAGCGATGCCGTGAGGCGCCGACCGAAAGCGGTGAACTTTTCGTCACGGCCGCCCGTCACCACGAGCGTCGGCATCGTCAATTCGTTGAGACGCGACCACAGCGGAATCTGGGTCCCGGTTCCACATGTTCGCAGCGACGACGCCAATCCAGCCGGGTCGTTGCGCCCACGATCGGCCACATCGTCGGCACGACGGGGAAGGGAGCCGAACAGCGGTTGGGCCATCCACTCTTCGATAAAAAGGGTCGTGCCGATTTGCTCGATACGGTCGGCCAGGGCGGCGTCCGCTTGGCGCCGCTTGACGCGCTCCGTGACGTCGTCGATTCCGGCTGTCGTTGACACCAGCACCAGGTCCGAGACGAGATCCGGTCGGGCCAACGCGAGATGGAGCAGGACCCGGCCGCCGAGGGAGTACCCGACCCAACGGGCCGGTGCTCCGCCGAGACCCGGTTCCACCCGAGCAGCGATTCGTGCCGCGGCCTCAGCGAGGTCGGCCGGACGCTCTTCGGCGGAGTCACCGTGGCCGGGAAGGTCGGGGGCGATGACCTTGTCCCCCGTCCACGCCGCGGCCTCGACAAGGTGGCGCCACGATCGACCGGTCTGGGTAAAGCCGTGCAACGCCACCGTGACGGGCACGCGGCTACGGGTCGGGGCATCAGGCACGGCATGATCGTTGCATGCCTGCCGCTGTTCCTCCTGCCTCCGACGCGCTTCCAGCCCCGGACGAGCAGGCCACGTTCTGCGCCACCGTCGTCGATGAATGGGTCCGAGCGGGCATCACTCATGCGGTGATCAGTCCCGGTTCGCGCTCAACCCCGATGGCGTTGGCCGTGGCCAGCGAACCACGTTTGCGCCTCACCGTTGTGCTCGACGAGCGCAGCGCGGCGTTCCGCGCCCTCGGACTCGGACGCGCCCTTCGTCGACCGGCAATCCTGCTCTGCACCAGCGGCACGGCGGCGGTGGAATACCACGCCGCCGTGGTCGAAGCCGACCTTGACCGAGTGCCGATGCTCGTCTGTACTGCCGATCGGCCCGCTGAGCTGCTCGGCATCGGGGCGCCCC
Organism: Actinomycetes bacterium; assembly: GCA_031368095.1. Lineage (GTDB taxonomy): Bacteria > Actinomycetota > Acidimicrobiia > Acidimicrobiales > JANYDT01 > JANLQX01. Next base: position 6,438 of record JANLQX010000071.1, read on the forward strand.
AAACCGTTGATCAGGTCGGTCTGTTCGGGAACTCGGTCCGATGGTTCGGGCAGCTTGGCGTGCCGGACCGGGCCAATCGCGGTGCCTGGCGTTCGTTCGCCGCGAGGTCCGTGGTGGAGTCCATGTCGTCCGGTCGCGGGCCTGGCCCGGTTCATCTGAATTTGCCCTTTCGGGAGCCGCTGCTGGGCACGGCCGGGGAGCCGCCGAGTGGGCGGGTCGACGGTGCTCCTTGGCACCGCGTGATTCGTGGTGCGTCGGTGGCGGTGGCCAGCGGCCGTCTCGAAGCGGTTCGGTCAATGATTCAGGGCCGACGCGGCGTGATCGTGGCCGGGGCCGATGCCGTGGCTCATGGGGACCGGGCCGGGGCCGAGAACGTCCACCGCCTCGCCGCCGCGCTCGGATGGCCAATTCTTGCCGACCCGAGGTCTGGCCTGCGGACGAAGGCTCCATCGCTCGTGGCCGCCGCCGACGCGATCCTTCGTTCGCCCGCCGCGGCGGCCGCCTTGACACCTGAAGTGGTGCTCCGGCTGGGATCGCCGTGGGCGTCGAAGGTTCTGGGTCTTTGGTTGTCGGCCAGCGGGGCCGACGACGTTCTGGTCGACCCGTTCGGGGCCTGGCTCGATCCCCACCGTACGGCGTCTGTGGTGATCGCCGCCGACCCGGTCGAGGTTGCTTCAGGCCTGCTCGATCTCCGCGTCGACGCCGCCCAACCGGGCTGGACCTCCCGGTGGCGTTCCGTCGCCGCCGTCGCCGATGCTGCGTTGGCCGGCCTTCTCGACGATGGCGCGTCGGACGGGGCCATCACCGAACCGTGGGTGGCCCGAACGCTCGTGCGTTCCCTACCCGCCGGGTCGCGACTGGTGGTGTCGTCATCGATGCCGGTGCGCGACGTCGAATGGTTCTCGCCCGCCCTGATCGACGTCGAGGTGCACGTCAACCGCGGTGCCAACGGGATCGACGGCGTGGTCTCCACGATCCTGGGCGCAGGAGGAGCGGGCGACGGACAGGTAAGCGTCGGCCTGCTCGGTGACCTTGCGTTCCTCCACGACGCCGGCGCGCTTGCCGGGGCCGGCGGGGTCGATGCCACCCTGGTCATCATCGATAATGCCGGTGGTGGAATTTTCGAGTTTCTACCCCAGGCATCGGCGCTCGGCCGAGATCGATTCGAGCACTTGTTCGGCACCCGACAGAGCGTCGACGTGGCCTCCGTCGCCCGCGGCTACGGCCTCGACGTGACGGAGGTGCACGACCAGGCTGGGTTCGTGGCTGCCGTTGCCGTCGCCGTCTCGCCGACGAGACCTCGGGCGTGCCGGGTCATCGTGGTCCGCACCGATCGTCAGGCCAACGTGCGCGTCCACGACGAGCTCAACGCCGCCGTCGTCGCCGCCGTCGAAGCCGTCCTCCCACGCTGAACCGTCGACGTCAAGCACACTCGCATGGGCCAGCTAACCCTCTGTTTTTCGAAGCCAGCTGGCCCACCGAATGTTGTGGGGCGCGGCGTTAGGGGCGGACGACGGCGGCCAGGAGGGCTTGGAGTTTGAGTTGCGTCTCGGTCAGTTCGTCGGCCGGATCGGAGTCGGCGACGATACCCCCGCCGGCATGCATGCGAGCCCGATTTCCGTCGACCTGAGCCGACCGGAGCCCCACGGCCCACTCGCCGTTGCCGGCGGCATCGACCCAACCGACCGGCCCGGCGTAGCGACCGCGAGGTACCGGTTCCAGTTCGGCGATGGCGGCGAGGGCGAGGTCACGGGGGACGCCACCAACCGCCGGGGTGGGGTGCAGCAGTCCGGCCAACTCCAGTGCCGTGGGCGACGTGCGGTCGTGCATCTGCTCGGACCGCAACGTGCCGGTGATGAGCGTCGCCAGGTGGGCCACGTTGCGAAGGGGAAGCACCGTCGGTGTGCGGGGCACATCGAGTTCATCGCACAGCGGCCGGAGGAGCGCCGCCATGGCGTCGATGACCAGCGAATGCTCCCAACGGTCCTTACTGGAGGCCAGGAGGCTGGCAGCGAGGCGGGCGTCGGTTTCGGGGTCACCGGACCTGGCGATGGTCCCGGCGAGGGGATGGGCTCGGACGGCGGAACCCTTGCGGCTCACGAGGAGTTCGGGGCTGGCGCCCAGAAAGCCCTCCACATGGAAGACCATGCAGCTCGGGAACAGGGCGTGGAGGCGGCCGAGAATTTCTGACACGATCAACGGCTCGGTGGCGACCACGTCGACGGCCCTGGCCAGGACGACTTTGTCGAGTGCGCTGGCGTTGATGCGACCCACGGCGGTGGCGATGCGGTCGCACCATTGACGGTGCGTGACCGTCGAATGCAGGTCGAACCCGTGGGGTGACCAGGCCGTGCTCTTGGACCCGATGAGCTCACTTCGGTCGAGGGTGGCGGGCGACGAGCCGGACGGGTGGACGTAGGTCACCCACGCCGTTCCGTCGCTCGACTTGGCCACCAGAACGGCGGGAACGATCAGCTCCGACGGGTCCTCAGGGACGAACTGCAGGGCGCCGATGGCCACCGCCCCGCTTGCGGCCCGGTGTAACGGGTCGTCGGCCTGGACCCCGTTCAGCACCGCGCGAACGTGGGATACCTCGCTGGTGCCGTGGGGAAGCGGGATCCGGAAAGCTTCGCCGCGGGCGGCGAGGCCGACGCCGTCGCGAGTGAAGAGCAGCCCGTCGTCGCCAGCAAAGGCCAGCAGATCGAGTTCCTTGGCGACGGGGTCGGGGAGGGCCCGGGTGGTCGCGGTGTGAGGACTCGTCATGACTGCTTGGTTCCGACGATGAGCTGGGCGGCTCCGCCGAGGAACAGGCGACGTTGCACGCCCGAGAACCCCGCCTGGCGGAGCCGGTCAAGCATCACCGGGGGTTCCGGCAGGTAGGCGAGAGACTTCGGGAGGTACCTATAGGCCGTGCGGTCGCTCAGCGCGCCGCCGATGAGCGGGACGACGCGTCCGAAGTAGATCCCGTGGCCAAAGCGCAGCACCGGGTTCTCGGGCGACGAAGCATCGAGAAAGGCAATGCGTCCACCCGGTCGAACGACCCGGCCGACCTCGTCGAAAAAAGCTCCGAGGTCGGAGAAGTTCCGAAGCGCAAAACCGCAGGTGACGCCGTCGATCACGCCCGACGGGATCGGCAGTCGGAGGGCATCGCACTGGACGAGCGGTGACGTTGTCCGGGCGTGGCTGAGCATGCCGAACGACAGGTCCATGCCAATGGCGTCGAATCCCCGGGCGGTGAGGTCCCGGCAGAAATCGCCGGTTCCGGCCGCCAGGTCCAAGATGAGCGAACTTGCAGGAAGACCGAGGGCCTCGATCGTGCGGCGCCGCCACGAGACGTCGAGGCGAAACGTCATCACCCGATTCACGAGGTCGTACCGGGGGCTGATCGTGTCGAACATGTCCCGAACGGCCTTCGTCTTGGCGTCGCCGGTGGGCAACCCCTCGGAGAGATCGATCGTGGGTTGGGCAGCTGGGGGCACGAACGTCCAGGTTACGACGGCCCTCTCACTACGGGGCGGCGAGCGAGGGAGGGCTAGTCGCCTCGGAGCGCGCGCTGGAGTTCTTCGACGCTCGCTCGGCGGGTGGTGGCCGCCGGTTGCTTCGTCGCCGTGGTGGAGACAAGGAACTGGGCCGTTGACAGGATTAGGAGTCCGGCCGCCACGATCAGGACGAACACCCGTCCGCCGGCCCGGCATGATGCGAACGCCCAGATCACCGCCACGAGGCCGCTGGCGGCGTTCACGGCGGCCACCGTGCGGATTTTGGTGACGAGGCCTCCCTTGCCCATTCCGGCCCGTCCGAGCACGCAGGCGACGACGAGGAGCCCCATGCCGGCGAGGGCGATCAACCAACCGGGGGCCGGAAGGACCGGTCCCGTGATCGGGTTGAACAGCAGGGCAAGACCGACGACGAGTTCGAAGAGCGCGTCGAGGTTGAACAGGGTTGGAACACGCACCGGCCCAGTCTGTCAGTGAGCGTGAACGTGTCGCCCGGCACACGGCTCGGGTGAGGGGGCCGGGTCCCCTAACCTTGATGGGCCGTGCTCGACGTTTCCAACCTCCGCATCGACCTCGGTCACCGGGTGCTCCTTCAGGGAGCGACCTTCCGGCTGGGCGCGGGCGAGAAGGTGGCACTCGTTGGACCGAACGGTGCGGGCAAGACCACCATGCTGCGCACTATCGCCGGGGAGATGAAGCCCAACGGCGGCACGATCACCCTCCCGGAGCACCGCGGCTGGCTCCGTCAGGACGTTTCGGCCAGCACCGAGGATGCCGGCAAGCTCGTCTATGACCATCTGCTCGACGGTTCACCGTTGCGCAAGATGCAGGTGCAGATGGAGGAATGGCACCAGCGCATCGAGAAGGCCGGCATCGATATGGGTGCTGGCATCGACGGCGCCGACGACGTGCTCGACAAGGCCGTTCGCAAGTTCACCAACTTGGAGGAGCGCTTCCGGACGCTTGGCGGGTACCAGCTGGAATCCGACGCCGAACGCATGGCCGCCGGTGTCGGTCTCGACGAAGACGCGCTGCTGCGCGAAGTGGGCATGCTGTCGGGCGGTCAGCGTCGACGGCTCGAACTCGCCCGGCTGCTCCTGGCCGGTGGTGACCTGCTCATCCTCGACGAACCGACGAACCATCTCGACGTCGATGCCAAGAACTGGGTGATGGAGTTCTTGAAGACGTCGAAGTCCACGATCTTTGTCGTGAGTCACGACATCGACCTGATGGACTCGGCCATCGACCGAGTCATCGCTCTCGAGAACGCTCGCATCGACGAGTACAAAGGTACGTACACACAGTTTCTCGCCCAGCGTGACGAGCGGGAGTCGCAGCGTGACCGCGAGCAGGCCAACTTCGACAAAGAAGTGGGGCGCCTTGAAAAGACGATCGATAAGTTCCGGGGAGCCAATGCCACCCACGTGCAGAAGCGCAACGCGCTGCTGAAGCGAATCGAACAGATGAACAAGGGGCGCCCGTCGGAATCGATGGTGGTGAAGCGCCGTCAGATGCGGGTGCGCTTCCCCGATCCGGTCCGCGCCGGAGACATGGCCATGCGCGTCGAGGGCCTGGCCAAGGCGTTCGACGAGACCGTCATTTTTGCCGACGTGGACTTCACCGTGAGTCGGGGCGACCGGTTCCTCGTCCTCGGGCTGAACGGCGCCGGCAAGACCACGTTGTTGCGCACGCTCGCTGGCGTGTACAAAAAGGACGCTGGTGACGTGACCCTGGGGGCCAACGTGAAGCTCGGCTTCTACGCTCAGGAACACGAGGACCTACGTGGCGGACGAAGCGTGCTGGAACTCCTTCGGGAGGCCGGGCCAATGGTCCAGGACCCGCACCTGCGCTCGCTCCTCGGCCACTTCGGCCTCGTCGGCGATGTTGCTGAGCAGGATGCCGAAACACTTTCCGGCGGAGAAAAGACCAAGCTCTCGCTGGCCCGGCTCATGATCGGTCGCAGCAACGTGTTACTGCTCGACGAGCCGACCAACAACCTCGACCCTCCGTCGAGAGAAGCGGTGCTCGCCGCCCTCCAGAACTACAAGGGCACGATCATTTTGGTGAGTCACGACACCGAGTTCGTCACCCAGCTCGCTCCGACGGGCGTGCTGATGATGCCCGAAGGCGCGTTGCTGCACTACGACGAAAAGATGCTCGACCTCATCGAATTGCGCTAGCCACGTTCGAGGCTGGGTTCTTGGGTCAGCTGACTCGGTTCAGCCGGTGCCGTAGGCCTTGGTGACGGTGAGTATCGCCGCCACGCGGGTGGGGTCGTCGCCGATCTGGGCGCCGTACCGAGACCGGTACCGGCGCAGCGTCTCGGCCAGAGCGTCGGGGCCGGGCCTGAGAGCGAGCGTGCCCTCGAAGGTGATCCATCGACCGCCTTCCCCGCTCTGGCAGAGCGTGACCGATTGCTCGCCGCCGGCGGCGGTGAGATTGGCGTGCTTGACCCCTGAACCGCGGAGGAGCAGCCAGCACTCGTGTGTCTCCGCGTCGAAGACGTAGCCAACCACGGCGGTGTGGGGACGACCGTTTGGCCGGATCGTGGTGAGGGCGGCGAAGGTCCCCTCGCGGAGTAAGGACGTGGTGCGATCGGGAAGCGCGTCGAGGTCGAGAGGCATGGACGTGGTATTCCAGCACCTCGTAACGTTCGGTGAATGCAAGGTGGCTATCGCTATTGGCGCAACAACGAGGCGATGGCGCTGGACGAGTCGTTCGTTCTCGACGGTCCGTCGGTTCGGGGGATCCGTGATCAGCCTGGTGGCGCTCGGATGGACGTCGAGGCGAGGCTGAATGATCACGGCCTCGTCGAGTCGTTCATGCTGACGTGGACCCACCTCGGTGAGGGGTATGTGGCGCAACGATGCGTCACGTACACGCGCCGGGGTACTGGCATCGACGTGGAGATTGATGGAGTCGACGCACGTGTTGAGGTGCCGACCGATGCGTTGCTGTTCCCCCTGCTGCGGGTGTTTCAAGGGCCACTCATTGTGGCGGTCGCCTCGGCGGGCGACGTTGGACGAACGGTTGTGATTCCCGACCTGCATGCGCTCACCGATCCGGCGCGGCTGCTGCACCCGACCGCGGAAGTTCGCACCGCTCGTCGGGTCGAACGCGTCTCCGGCGAAGCAGATGCTCTGTACACATATGAAGGTCGGGTCTACGACGCCGCTGCGCGCTTTTGGATCAACGAGTCCAGTGGAGCGTTGACGTCCTACCGCTTTCCTCAGGCCGAGGGCGTGGTCTTCGACTGTCGGCGGTACCTCATGTGATTCGTTGGATCGTTGGCGCCGCGATGGCGTCGAAACGACGTCGCCTACCGTCCAACGTGTCGCCAACGATCCAACCGGTTGTGGGTCAAGCGAGTTCGGCCAGGACGCGCTCGGCGGACTCCAGGGCCGCCTCCATGCCCATCTCGCGCTGGCGCGTGTGTTCGCCGGCGAAGTGCAGACCGTGCCAGGGTTCGGCAAGGTTCTGCATCCAGTCGGCCATTTCGCCGGCAGGGTAGCTGTGGCGTAGCCCGTTGATGTGGGGCACCTGTCCCCAGGAACTGACGAGGTAGGGCGTGAGGGCCCCCTTCGCCGCCGGGCGATGGGCCTCGAACGACGCAATCACCGCAGTCGCAACGTCGCTTCCCTGGACGTCGGTGGCACGGGCGGCCTCACCGGAGAGAAGAAACATCGCCGTGGTCGGTCGGCCGGACTCACGCAGGATCATGCAGGAGCGGAAGGCGGCGTCGGAGAACGTCGACGGCGCGCGTCCGTCGTCCTCCCAGAACGGTCGGTCGACGCGTGCCCATACACGGGTATTGGTCGTGTACGGCATGTCCTGTACGACGACCGATCGCCGGGTCGGAAGACTTGGCGTGATGGCGATGTGACGCAGCGCCGTGAAGGGCACCGCCGACACAACACGTCTGGCGTGAACGGTAGATCCGTCGGCCAGGGTCACCACGCACGTTCCGGCCACGTCGAGGTCGACGGTCGCTACCGGTGAGTTGAGCCGCACCTGATCGACGAACGGAGCAGCCATTGCGTCGACGAGTGCCCCCGTGCCGCCGACGATGTTTTGGATCGGTACGCGCGCTGACGATGTGGTACCAGCGGCGGACTCGATGGCCATGGAACCACCGCTGGTGAGTTTAATTTCGTCGAGGATGCGATGGTGCTCCTGGGCAACGGTGAGATACGACGTGGATTCCACGTCGGCGCTGTGGAGTGAGAGCGCCAAGAGCCGGATCGCCTCGTCGGAAAGACCGTCAGCGCGCAGACGATCGGCGATGGGGATGTCGAACTGCATCGACGATGGTGATCGCCAGTCGTCGAGGGTCGCAAAGGGGTCGTGGCGGGTCAGCCAGGCCGGTCCTTGTGACGGGAGAGGCACGGCTCGCATGAGCTCGGGGAAGGGGTTGTGCGGCGACGTCGGCCACTCGGCGCTCGCAATGAAGTCGTACCCGAGCAGATAGACGAAGGGCTCGAGCTGCACGTCCTCGTCGACCGTGTGGAGCCCGTACCGGCGGAGCAACTCCCAGGTGCGCCGATAGCCCTGGCCGATTTGTCGGGCCCCGACATCGGCTCGGCCACCGGGTAGTGCCGAGTCGACAATCGTATGGATCCGCCCGCCAAGACGGTCGTTGGCCTCGACCAGCAGGAAGGATGCGCCTGAGTCGTGCAGTCCAACGGCGGTCCGCACGCCAGCGAGACCACCACCGATGACCACCGCATCTACCGTCTCGGTCACACGCCGACTCCGCTGCGTTCGATGGCTACCTCGGAGCCACCAAGGTAGGACGACACGACGAGCGGATCGGCCAATACCGATGCCGGGGTGCCGACCGCAATGACTGCGCCGGACTCCATCGCCACCAGCCGATCGCTCAGCCCTCGCACGAGGGGGATGTCGTGTTCGATGATGACGACGGTCGTTCCGAGGTGCGACTTGATGGCCCGGATTAGATCACCCAGGGCCTCGGTCTCGCGTTGGGCGACACCGGACGACGGCTCGTCGAGGAGAAGCACCGACGGTTCCAACGCCACGAGGCAGGCCAGCTCCGTGATGCGCCGCGTTCCGGTCGACAGTTCGTGGACTGCTTTGCGCGCGTAGGAGTGAAGGCCAAGCATCTCGATGAGCCGGTCGGTCTCCCCGCGGATCTCGCGCTCGTGCTTCGCTCGTCCGATGAGCGACGTGAACAGACCCGACGGCATCCGCCGTTCATGGGCGAGGCGAATGGTGTCGGTGACGGACAGCGTGGGAAACAGTGGCGCGTCTTGAAATGAGCGAATGAGCCCCGCCTGGGCGCGGGCCTCAGCGCTTCGGCCGGTCACGTCGCGGCCGTCGAACATGATGAGTCCGTCGTCAGCCTTGGTGAAACCACCGATGATCTCGAACAGGGTGGTCTTGCCGGCACCGTTCGGCCCGATGAGGCCGACGGTCTCACCGCGGCGGACGTCAAAGCTCACCGCCTGGCACGCCGTGACGCCGCCGAAGCGCTTCGTGATGCCACTGATGCGAAGAACGACGTCGTCGGTGGGCACGTTCGGCTTCGGGGCGCTCACGGCAGCACGGGCAAAACTTTTGGTGGTGCCGGCAAAGGCGTCGCCGGTGGAGACGGGCGTTGCGTCGGCAGCTTCGTTGTTGTCGGTGGACTTCGACCCTCGTTCGAGCAGAGTGAGCAGCGCCGATCGAACCGGGGCGATGAGGCCGGCGATGCCCGACGGCACGTAGAGCAGCAGGACGAGCCAGCCGAGAGACGATGCCGCGAGGGCGAGCGAGTCGAGGGGAAGGCGGGGGAGTCCGATCACGTACAGCGCGCCGAGGAGAGGACCGGCCACGATCCCGAGTCCACCGAGCACGGCGAGTGCGGTGACATTTATCGAGTCGGCCACGGCAAAGCTCTGCACGGAGACCCGACTGATCGAATGGGCGTAAACCGCACCGCCAACCCCGGCGATGAACCCGGCCACGGCGTACGCCCCGAGCAGCGTGCGCACGGCGGACACCGAGAATGCACGGGCTTGGTCCTCGTTGTCGCGAAGGGCGCGGAGTCGACGGCCGTAGCCACTGGCGCTGAGGTTACGAACGGCGACGAAGGTGATCACCAAGATGATCAGAATGAGCCAGTAGTAGCGGCGATCGGTCGACAGGTCGATGCCGAAGATGCGCCGGGTGGTGGAGTCGAGGCCGTCGCCAATGACCCATGGCTGGCCGAGGAGCCAGGCCTGGGTGGCGACCGCGAACCCGAGCGTGGTTACCGCCAGCATGAGGCCACGGACGCGAAGCGCCGGGATGCCGAGCAGCGCCGACACCACCGCTCCGGCCACACCGGCGGCCACGATCGACGTGACCATGTCTCCCGCTCCGGCGGCGACACGTACCGCAACGACGGCACCAATCGCGGCGATGGCGAACTGTCCGAGC
>JANLQX010000073.1:0-2530 GCA_031368095.1 Actinomycetes bacterium
CGCCATCCTTGGTGACGGCGCGCTGACATGCGGTCTCGCCTACGAAGGGTTGAACAACGCCGGCCATTCCGAACGCGATTTCGTGGTGGTGCTGAACGACAATGAGATGTCCATCGCGCCGAACGTGGGTGCAATGCACAAGTATCTCACCTCCATCCAGCGCAATCCGCTGTACAATCGCGTGCGGTCTCGGATCGGCGAGCTCGTGGACACCGTCGGTCCGGTCGGCGCCCTCGTCCGAAAGTGGGAAGAGAGCATGAAGACCTTCCTCACGCCTGGCGTGTTGTTCGAGGAGCTCGGCTTCCGCTATCTCGGCCCGGTGGACGGCCATGACATGGATGCGCTGGTGGATACCTTCGCGGCGGTGCGCGCGATGAGCGGCCCGCGCCTCGTCCACGTTATCACGCAGAAGGGCAAGGGCTTTCCCGCCGGCGAGCACGCCACGGGCGAGAAGTGGCACGCGCTGCCACCCGGCCACGATCCATCCACGGGCAAGCAGCTCAAGACCTCCACGGCGAATGCCGCGTACACCGCGGTGTTCGGCAAGGGGCTGACGGAGCTGGCGTCGGAGAACCCGAAGGTCGTGACGATCACCGCCGCCATGCCGAGCGGCACGGGTGTCGGGCCGTTCGCGAAGACGCATCCGTCGCGGTTCTTCGATGTGGGCATTGCGGAGGGGCACGCCGTGACGTTCGCTGCCGGCATGGCCACCCGCGGCCTGCGTCCGGTGTGCGCCATCTACTCCACGTTCCTGCAGCGCGCGTACGACAACATCATTCACGACTGTGCCATTCAGTCGCTGCCCGTGGTGTTCGCCATGGATCGCGCGGGCCTCGTCGGCGAGGATGGCGAGACGCACGCGGGGCTGTACGACATCGCGTACATGCTCGCCGTGCCGAACATGACGGTTACGGCGCCGAAGGATGGCCGTGAGATGCTTGCCCTCCTGCGGGCCGGCATAGAGCAGACGAAAGGCCCGTTCTGCCTGCGCTATCCGCGCGACGGCGTCCCCGAAGGCGTTCCCGATATCGCGGACATCGCGGCAACCCCGCACGCCACGTGGGAAGTGCTGCGCCAGGGAGGCGACGTCGCGATCCTCGCCGTGGGCACGATGGTCAACACGTCGCTCGCCGCCGCGCAGGCGCTGGCAGTGGAGGGCCTCGAGGTATCGGTCGTGAACTGCCGCTACCTCAAGCCCTACGACGAGGTCACCCTCGCCGCCATTCTCGCCAACCACCGACAGGTGCTGGTCGTGGAGGAGGGCACCGTGGTGAACGGATTCGGCGCGTTCATGGCGGCGGTGATCGAGCGCCATGATCCAGGGGTGCGCGTGCACACGCACGGCGTGCCCGACCGGATCGTCTATGCGGCGTCGCGAGTGGCGCAGCTGGCCTCGCTCGGGCTCGACGCGGCGGGCATCGCGGAGCGGGTCCGCGCGCTGCACGAGAGCGAGGCGCTTACCGGGTGATCCGCCTCGGCGTCGCCGGCCATGTCGGATACGAGGGACTGTCGGACGTCCTCGCGACGCTGCGCCGGCTCGCGCCGTCGCTCGGGCTCACACTGTCCTACGAGGAGAGCCTTCACGACATCGCCGGCGAGCACACAGCGGTCGTCGTGCCAGGTGAGCTGGATGCGATGCTCACGCTCGGTGGCGATGGAACGCTGCTGCGCGCCGCCCGGCAGCTCGCTGATCATCCCGTGCCCATTCTCGGCATCAACATGGGCCACCTTGGATTCCTCACGTGCTGCCCGGCCGACGCCCTCGAAGACGCCCTGGGGCGCCTGGCACGTGGGGCGTTCGTCGTCGAGCAACGGATGCGGCTCGACGCGAGGGTCCGCGATGCGGATGGCACCGAGCGGGCAGGATGGCAGGCGCTGAACGACGTCGTCCTGCACAAGGGCGGGTTCGCCAGGGTCGTGAGCATGTGGGTGCAGGCCAACGGCGAGACCGTGGCGCACTACGCGGCCGACGGCATCGTCATCGCCACGCCAACCGGGTCCACGGCGTACTCGATGTCCGCGCATGGTCCGATCGTGCACCCGTCGGTGCGCGCCTGGTCGCTGGTGCCGATCTCGCCGCACGCACTGACCAACCGGCCGATCGTCGTGTCCGATAGCGACCGCGTTTCGATCACCGTCACCCGCGCGCGCGAGGCAGCGATCCACTGGGACGGACAAACGCAGGACCGTCTCATCGAAGGCGATTGCGTCATGGTCGAGGCCGCGCCGTGCAGCGTGCGCCTCGTTCATCCCGAGGGCTACGATTACTACTCGATGCTGCGCAAGAAGCTGCACTGGAGCGAGTCGCCGCTGTCGATGGATCGATCGTCGCGACGGGCCGAGTCGCGGTCGCCGCGGAACAAACAGGAGCGTAAACCCGATGGACAAAAAGCCGCATAGCGACCGCTTCGACGCGGGACTCAAAACGCGTCGCGAGGTGTTGGGCGCCGAGTACGTCGACAAGTCGATGTCGACGACGGATGACTTCAACCGCGAATTCCAGGAGCTGTTGAACACGTATTGCTGGAAC
>JANLQX010000132.1:0-3129 GCA_031368095.1 Actinomycetes bacterium
GCAATGCTTCACCGAACATCGCGGCATCGAGGGTGACCGCGTTGTCCGCCGGTGCCGACAGGCGCGGATAGTCATCGAACGACAATGGGCGAACGCTGAACTGCGAACGGCCAGCAGTGATCTTGACCTCATCGTCACCAACCGTCATCTCGACACGGCCTGAGGGCAGAGAACGGACGATGTCGGAGACCAACCGAGCCGGCAGCACAACCCCCCCGTCGATGTCTCCGCCGACGGTGAGCTCGAGTTGGATCGTGAGATCGAGATCGGTTCCGGTAATTGCCAGGCGATCACCTTGCAGCTCCAAACGAAGTCCGGACAGTACGGGCAGAGTTCCCGTGCGGCCAGTAGCCGCCCGGCCCGCCGTGGTCAACGCTTCGGCCAAAATGTCACGTTCGCAACGGAACTTCACAGGGCTCCCCCTCTTACAACGGTTCGTCTATATGGGTAGTAGTAGTAATAAGGGCTGTGGATTGTGCACAACCCATCGTTAGCCCAGCGTAGGGCACGAATCGCTGTCCCCACCGCTATCCACCACTGTCCACAGGTAGGAAATGACATCATGGTGATTCGGTGGATGACCGGTGGTTGTCCACCGGTCGTGGCGTAGTTGCCCTGTGTCTGTCCACAGGCTGACGTGACGGTGCAGCTGTAGTCCATCTCAGTTCGTCTTCAACTGCTGGATCAGTTCCGTGACCTGATCGAAGATCTGTACTCGTTCTTTCATGAGGCGCTGGATCTTGTCGACGGCATGGATGACGGTGGTGTGGTCACGACCGCCGAAGAGGCGCGCAATGCTTGGGTAGCTGAGGTCGGTGAGCTCGCGGAAGACATACATCGCGGTCTGGCGTCCAGTGACCAGAGGCCGCTGCCTGCTCTTGCCCCGCAACGCCTCGACCGAGTAGCCGAGGATGAGAGCGATCTCGTTCAGTAACTCCTCGTCAGTACGAGGTTTCGCGACCTTGTTGGTGAGGAGGTCCCTGAGCAGGTTCTCTGCAAGGTGGGTGGTGATGGGTACATGATTGAGACTTGCGTAGGCGGTGACCCGGATGAGCGCGCCTTCGAGTTCGCGAATGTTGCTGGTGATTCGCGAGGCAATGAGTTGCAGGGTTTCGTTGGGAACCGGACTGTTGTCGCGTTCGGCCTTGTTGCGAAGGATCGCCAGCCGCGTTTCCAAGTCGGGGGGCTGGATGTCGGTGATGAGCCCCCAGTTGAATCGGCCGCGCAACCGTTCTTCGAGGGTGGGGATGGCACCAGGCATCCGGTCGCTGGAGATGACGATCTGCTTGTTCGCGCCGTGAAGCGAATTGAAGGTGTGAAAGAACTCTTCCTGCAGGCCCTCTTTGCCTTCCATGAACTGAATGTCGTCGATCAGCAGGAGGTCGATGTCGCGGTAGCGCCGCTTGAAGTTGGCGATGGTGTTGGTGCGGATGCCATCGACGTATTCGTTGAGGAAGGTTTCGGTGCTCACGTAGCGCACGACATCGTGCTGATAATGGCTGAGGACGTAGTGGCCGATGGCGTGCAGGAGATGTGTTTTGCCGAGTCCCGCCGCCCCGTAGATGAACAACGGGTTGTAACTTCGGCCGGGAGTTTCGGCTACACGAAGTGCAGCAGCGAGCGCAAATTGATTCGATGCGCCCTTGACGAAGGTCTCGAACGCATATCGTGGGTTCAGGCCGGCTCCGGCACCTGGCCAGAGCGTTTCGCGGGCACTTGCACGGTCACGGGTGGACACGTTGGCCGACCCTGACGGAGCACTGCGTTCATGGTCGAGGTCGGCACTTCGTGCCCGGTCGACCGGGGCCGGTGTGGCGTGTTCGTCAATGAACGACGCCGCGGACTGCACCTCGACCACGAGTTGCAGGTTTCCCGCACCGATTTCTTCGAGCGCATCGCGAACCAGAGGCAAGTAGCGCGACAGAATCCGGTCTCTTGTGTGACTGTTCGGTGCGCTGAGCAGGAGCATTGACGGGTCGCTGTCGAGCGCCGTCACGTCTTGGAATGTGGAGTACCACACCGCTTCGGAGATCTGGGCTCGCAGGAGCTGTGCTACGGCTGTCCACAATGATTCATGGTCATTCACCTGCACCACCTCCTGGTCGTCCACTAATGTCCACATGTTTATCCACACGATGTGGAAAAGACGAATCCGAGGTACAACGGGAAGTGGGCACGCTAGCACTCACGACACGACCCCGTTACACGGCCTGTCCACTGAACGTTCGACGTCTCGGTGTTGTCGTCAGCGCTACCCACCTCTAGCCTAGGGATGTTCTCGTCCACGGTTGGTGTGCCCTTGTGGCTGTCCGTGACATGAAAATCTCGACCACGCACAGCCTTGTCTGTGAGTCCTAGGAGCATGGCGTGAAGCGCACCTTCCAACCGAACAACCGTCACCGTGCGAAGAAGCACGGGTTCCGTCATCGGATGTCGACCCGTGCCGGACGAGCCGTCTTGAAGGCCCGTCGCGACAAGGGCCGTCACCGTCTGTCGGCTTGATCTGGCGCATCCGAGACCGGGAGGTCTTTCGTCGGCTGTCGACGAAAGGTCACCGTGTTCGGGCCGGTGTCTTGTGGTGTACTTATTTACCCGATCCGTTAGCGTCGCCTCCGCGAGTGGCGTTTGCGGTCGGCCGCGCAATCGGACCAGCTGTCGTACGCAATCAGATTCGGCGCCGACTTCGCGTGTTGTTGGTCGAGATAGCACTTCCCCCCGGTTCGTACCTGATCGGTGCTCGTCCGGCCATCGCCGCACGGTCGTTCGTCGAGTTGCGCCGCGACGTGCAGTCGCTGTACGGGGCGGTTTCGCGCTCCGTAGATGGTCAAGCCGCGGCGCGATGAAGCGCATCGATGTTCATCCATCTGTGGATCACACCGATCAATCAGTACTACAGCGTCTGATCCTTTGGTATCAGCGTTTGGTCGATGGACGACCATCGCCGTGCCGCTTCACCCCAACCTGTTCTGCATATGCACTCGAAGCACTCGAGTTGCACGGTACCTGGCACGGTGTAGGCCTCACGCTCCGGCGGTTCAGTCGCTGCCGCCCATTCGGGCCATCCGGGTGGGATCCTGTGCCTGCGCCTGATCTAGCTGGGCCTGGTCTAGCTGGGCCTGGTCTAGCTGG
>JANLQX010000161.1:0-23282 GCA_031368095.1 Actinomycetes bacterium
GGGGTCTCGCCCCACTTGTCGCTCGGCACGCCGATGATGGCTGCTTCGGCAACCTGAGGGAGTTGGTAGAGCACGTTTTCGATCTCCGCCGGGTAGACGTTCTCGCCGCCGGATATGTACATGTCTTTCCTCCGGTCGACGATATAGACGAAGCCTTCGTCGTCGGCGCGGGCGGCATCGCCGGTCTTGAGCCAACGGCCCTCGAACGCCGCCGCCGTGGCATCGGGTCGGTTCCAGTACCCAGGGGTGATGTTCGGCCCCGCCACCCACAGCTCGCCGATCTCGTTGGGCCCGCAGTCTCCGCCCTCGTCGTTGACGATTCGGATCTCGGTGTGCAGCAGGACTTTGCCGGTAGAACCGATCTTGCGAAGCGCGTCTCCCGGGTCGAGAAAAATCGAGGCCGGGCTGGTCTCGGTCATGCCGAAGCCTTGGACCATGTTCACGCCTCGTCCGGCCCATGCCTCCATGATCGTAAGCGCGCATGGCGCTCCGCCCACACCGGCCACGCGCAGCCGCGAGAGGTCGGTGCTCTCGAAATCGGGGTGGAGCATCATGAACTGATACGGCGCCGGCACGGCAAAGAAGTGGGTGATGCCCTGTTCCGGGTCGCCCAGGACCTGGAGGGCAACGCCTGGATCGAACGTCTTCAGGACCACCACGGTTCCACCGGCATGGAGCACCGGGTTGCTGTAGCAATTGAGTCCGCCGGTATGGAAGAGCGGAAGCACGTTGAGGTGCACGGTGTCGAGACCGACGCCGCCGGGTATGCCGAGGTTCACGCAGTTCCAAAAGTTCATGCCATGGGTGATCATCGCCCCCTTGGGGTGCCCGGTCGTGCCCGAGGTGTACATGATCGTCACCACGTCGTCGTGGCTGAGTTCCTCGCTGACGATGCGGTGCCCATGAAAGGCATCGACCACCGCCTCGTAGGGGTTCGGTGCGCCGCTGGAGTCGATTTGCAGAAGCGTGTTCACGCCGCACCGACGTTGCAGTTCCTCGGCAGCGTCGGTGAATGCCGAGTCATGGACGAGCAGCATCGGCGAACTGTCGTTGAGGATGTATTCCAGCTCCGTGACCGTCAATCGCCAGTTCAACAACACTGCGATCGAACCCGTACGCGCGCATGCGAATTGAATATCGAAGAACTCGACTCCGTTGTGGGCGAGGACGCCGACCCGGTCACCTCGGCCGATGCCCAATGACGCAAGATGAGCCGCAATGGCGTCGACCCGACGATCGAGGTCGGCGTAGGTGAAGCTGCGCCCAGTTCCGAGGTCGCGTACGGCTTCCTTCGTCGGTCGGTGGGCAGCGTGGTGTCGGATCCAGTCGTAGGCCCGGACGGTGCCGTGACCGACGGGTCGCGATGACCGCATGGCGGCACGCTCGGCGGGGTCTGGCACGAAGGGGTTTGATGGGGCGTTCATGGCGTTCCTCGTTGCGTTGTAGTGGCGAGAGGACAACACAGTATTGGGCACAACGTTCGGCGGCCGGTTGCCGTGCGCACGGGGAACTGGCAGGCTCCGAGCATGACCACCGCACCGCAGGGATGGACCTTTGCCGATTCGAATGCTTCAGACTGGATGACCGTGGGGCCCGGCGTGGAGATGAAGCCAATGGGCGGCGCCGACACCCAGAACATTGCTCTGTTCCGGTTCGCGCCTGGTTACGTCGGAGCGGTGCACCACCACCGGACCGCGGAGTTCACCTACATTCTCGACGGCGAGGTCATCTCGCAGGGCGTGCACATGAAAACGGGCCACAGCTATGCCGTTGTCCCCGGCACTGACCACGATGAATTCCGCACCGAATCGGGTTGCACGATCGTGTCCGTTTTCGCCGCCCCCGCTTGAAAAGGGCTCAGCCGACGGGAAGCCAGAGTACGGAGAGCTGGCGCACGCTCACATCGGTGCGTTCCAGGGCGATAGGCACCTCGGTGACTTGTCGGCCGACTTCGTCCCACTTGGCATCGATAGTGAACAGCTGATCGTGGAGATCGGTCTCCAAGATATGGAGCTCGTCGAGCTTTGACGCCACCATTGCTTCGGCCGTCTCCAAACGCTCGGCCTTCGATGAACTCTGCCCGGCGCGTGCCACGGCGCTGCCGACCGAACGGGTGATGGATCGAACGTTGCGGCGCCCACCGAGAAACGCGCCCAGCAGGTCGCCGGCTCCGGCGATGAGTTCGTGGGCTCGGGATGACTTGGCCGCGCTTTTCGTCTCCTCGACCTTGCGCTGAGCGAGATCGATCGACGAGTTCAGTTTCTCGATCCGGGTGGTGAGGCTGGTGCGGATCTTGGCAGCCTCGTCGTCGGCCTTGAGCTGGGCGGCAGCGTCGCAGCGCACGGCGAAGTCTTCGGCCGTTTCGCCGACCCGGGCCCAGAGCTTGAGCGCCTCGTTGCGGCGGAGGGGCAGGGTGTGCGTGGCCACGAGCTGATCGGTGAGCAGTTTGGTGACGGCGCGAAACCACGCCGGGTTCTCGAGTGGCGCGTCGGGCAACGCGAACACTGCGCCGGGTGGGGCATCGGCGACGAGGTCGCGATCGTCGTAGTCGACCGTGATCGCCGACGTTGGATCGAAGAGCTGGGCAAGGGGATGGAAGATCGCCTCCCATTCCTCGGTCTCGTGAAGACCGAGCTTGGCATCATCGAAGGTGAGCACGCATCGGGCCACGAGCGCCGCTTCCAGTGACGTTCCCCCCGCCGTGGCGCTGACCGACGCCGCCCACGGAGCGTCGTGAGAAAGAAAGTATGCAGACGTACCTTTTGCGACAGCCGGAGCGAGGGGCACATCGCTGTCGGAGAGTGGAGCCCCGGCGCCGGTCGCCGTGGTCGCAGCGGTCGAGGTCGCCACGGTCGCCGCGGTCACGGACCGCTCCGGGGCATCCTTCGTCAGGACCTTGAGTTGCTCGCCGGTCAGTGGCCCGCGGAGGTAGGCCATGGTCCAACGGGTGGTGAACACCGAGGGCTTTGGTTGACCCGATCGATGCAGGACGAATTCCCGTTTCGCCAGTCCACTTATGGTCGCGGCGAGTGCATCGATGTCGACGCCACCGGCCGCTGATCGCATGCCGTCGAGCAGACGATCGCGATCGCGTTCGGTTTGGAGTCGCCCGATCATCCAGGTGGCGGCGTTGGAGAGCGCCTTGTAGTCCACATCGACCGGGTTCTGGGTGGCCAACACGACCCCTACGCCAAAGGCTCTCGCCTGCTTGAGCAGCGTGAGGATCGGCTTCTTCGTCGGAGGAGCGGCTGTCGGCGGAACGAAGCCGAACACTTCGTCGATATAGAGAAGGGCCCGGAGGTTCGACGTGCCCGATTGCTTGCGCATCCACGACACCAGTCGGCCGAGGAGGGTAGCGAGCGCGAATTGGCGTTCCTCGTCGGAGAGGTGGGCGATAGAAATGATGGACGCCTTCGGGCGACCGTCGGGCGTGCGGAGCAGGGAGTCGATGTCCAGCGGGGCGCCCTTTGCCCAGGCCGCAAAAGAGGGTGACGCCAGGAGTCCGTTGAGCTTCATCACCAGTTCCTGGCGATCCTTGGCCGGGAAGAACGCTTCGAGTTCCAACACCCCAAGTTTGCGGAACGGGGGAGCCAGGACCTGCCCGACGAGGGTGGCCACATCGACCGTCTGCCCCGCCGCCCACGCCCGGTCGAGGAGGTTGGTGAGCAGGATATGTTCACGGCCCGAGAGCGGATCGCTGTCGATGCTGCAGAGGGCGAGAAGGCCGCTGACGACCGAGCCGACCTCGTCGATCCGGCTCTCCTCATCGTCCATCGCGCCGGGCGGCGGGGCGAGCGATCCAACGAGGTTGAGCGGGATGCCGTCGGACGAACCGGGCGTATAGACGGCGACTTCGGCGGCCGCTTTCAGTGCCGCGATGCGGGCGCCGTCGAGACCCCACGAGGCGAGGCCATCGGCCCACTGCTTGGCGATAGCTTCGGCCGCGCCGGCATCGCCGCTCTCAATCCACGGCGCAAATTCCGGGCCGCTCAGTCCGGGAAAAGTCAGGGCGAGGTTGGCCAGGTCACCTTTGGGGTCCACGAGGATCACCGGCACTCCGGACAGGAGCGCCTCTTCGATGAGGACGAGGCCGAGCCCGGTCTTGCCGGAACCCGTCTGCCCGACGATGACGCCGTGGGTGGTGAACGATGCGGGATCGAGCTCAACGTTCGTCCCGCTGCGCTGATGGGTTGCGGGATCGACGGACTCGCCGAGGAACAGGCCGGACATGTCGGTCACGATACCCGTCGGGCCTACAGTGGCCGCCCGTGCCGGTGGACCTCACTCTTGCTCGCGTCGCCGCCATCGCTGGGGCCGGCTGCGCCGCTGGATGCATTAACGCCATCGTCGGATCGGGAACACTGATCTCGTTTCCGACGCTCGTCGCCGTCGGCTTCGACAAGATCCCGGCCAACATCGCCAACACCATCGGCCTCACCCCCGGTTCGGCAAGCGCCGCCACCGCCCAACGTCGGGAACTCGTCGGTCAGAGTCGACGAGTGAAACGGCTCGCACCGTTCTCCATCGCGGGAGCGGGGCTCGGAGCGTCGCTGGTGCTCCTTCTCTCGCCCAAGGTGTTTCAACGAGTGGTGCCGTTTCTGGTCCTTGTCGGCGTCGTACTCGTGGCCGTGCAACCCAAGCTTCAAGCGCGGCTTCGGGCGCGGCGCGCAACCGCTGACCTGCCTCTGTCAGGCGACGAGCATCACGGCCTCGCGCTTCGAGCTGCGGTCTTCGCCACGGGCGTCTACGGCGGCTATTTCGGAGCTGGCCAGGGCGTCATTCTCATGGGTGTCCTCGGGTCGATGATCGACGACGCGCTACCCCGCCTCAATGCCACCAAGAATGTGCTCGCCGGATTTGCCAACGGTACGGCGGCCACGATCTTCATCGTGCGCGGGGCCGGATTCGGGGGGTCGGTACCGTGGGCCGCGGCGGGCATTGTTGCTGCGTCGTCGATTCTCGGCGGTCAGCTCGGAGCGCGGGTGAGTCGTCGAATTCCAGCCAGAATGTTACGCGCGCTGATAATCATGGTGGGACTTACCGTTTCGATCCGAATGATCCTGGCATTCTGACGGAATGGTGGTCTGACCAGCCCGGCTACGGTATCTCGTGTGCCGATGTCGCGGGACGAAGTCGCCGAAACGCTCCGTCGCGTTGGAGCTAGCGAGCCGCGCCTGGTCGACGCCGTGCTGGACGTCACCGACGGTGACGAAGTGTTGGTTCGAGATCTTGGTGCTTCGCTCGTCCGTCCTGCAGTTTGCGATGCGTTCCCGTGGCGAGTGCCCGCGGTCCGGTTGGCCGACGACGACCAGGTGATCCAGAAATTCGCTCAGCTGAACCAGAACGATCACCGCGTCCTCGTGCTCGCGGCGGCGGCGCAGCATCTGCCGCTTGCCCTTCGGCGTGATGCTCTCGCTCGCGCCGTCGGCGCGGCCGGACTCGCCGCCGCGTCACCCGAATTCCGGGGTCCCGACACTTTGGCGCTGCCACCTCGCTGGCGTTGCGCGTTGGAGCACGAAGACACCTACGGTGCGGCGCTTTTCGACGTGGCCGTGGTGACCCCGGCGGGTGACGATCGCACTCGGCTTCTGGCCCGCCTCGCCATCGAGAACCATGCGATCGACGGTGAGCTCTCCTCCGAGATGGGCGACGTGGCGCGGCGTCGACGCGCGCTCGGTGATCATCTGGTCGCGGCGCGTGATTTCGACACCGCGGCCACACTTGCTCCGGCGCCGACCCGCGGCGCTCTGTTGGTCGAGGCCGCTGCCGCGCTGGGCGAGGCACAACTCATTCGCGCCGCGCTCGTGGCGTTGGATGAAGCCGAGCCGCTCCTCGTCGATCCGGTGCTGCGAGCGCAGGCGTTGTTCCAACGGGGCAAGGCCCACGTGCTGATCGAGGATCCGCTCGGTGGTGCCGCAATGCAGGTCCGCGCCGCCGAGGGGTTCAGCAGGACCGATCCGGACCGGGCGGCCGGTGCGTTTCTCAATGCGGCGAGCTCGCTGCTCATGTCGTCGGAGACCCACCGCGCCATGAGCCACGTCGGAAGGGCGCGAGGTCTGGGATCGGCAAACCCGGAGCTCTTGATTGCGTGCGACGTGCTCGAAGGTCGCATCCTTCTTGCTCAGGGGGACCTCGCCGCCGCCGAACCGTTGTTGAGCGTGGCCGACATGCTCGCCCGGCACGTCCTTACCGATACATCGATGGCGGCGCTGCCCGTTGTCGTGGAACATCTTCTGTGGACGTACCTTGGTTCGCTCAGCGCTCGCGATCTCTACGACGAATTGATCCCAACGAGCGAGACCGTGGTTGCTTTGGCCGAGAGGTTCGGACGCAAGGAGATGGGCGTCTATGCGCGAGGAACCATGGCCACGGCAGCTTGGGAGCGCGGGGAATATGCTGCTGCTCGGCAATGGTTACGTGGCACCGAGGATGCCGAGCGGGGCGGTGCCACATCGTGGATCACGCTCGTTCGTCTCCTCGTGTTGGGGTCGACCGGCGGAGATGTTGGTGGAGCGATCGAGCCGTCTCGGGCGGAAGGCTTCGAAGGTCCGACGATGTGGACCTCGCTGCGCGCCCTCGCTCTGGCGTTGCAGGCATTTGCCGAACGTCGTTTCGTCGACGTTCGAGCGCTGCTCGACCCGGTGCTCGATTCGTTGGTGCGAGGCGGCTGTCGAAGCTTCGGCGGACGCTCGTGGATGGCCCTTCTCGTTGAGGCCCAGGTTCGTGGCGGAGCAATGCAGGCGGCTCGTGAGACGGCCGCCCACCAACGAGACTGGTCGGCGCTGTCCGGGTTCTCGTCGTTGGTGGCGCCGTCCGCCCGAAGCACCGCATTGCTGGCCGAACCCGACGTTGCTGCCGGGCTTTGGCATGAGGCTGTCGTTGCGCATGAACAGTGGGGGCATCGCGTCGAACTGGCGCACACGCTTCGCGCTCGGGCCGAGTTTCGCCTCGGTCGGCCATCCACGGGAACAGCGGATCTTGCAGGCGCGGCGGAAGATCTTGAGCGGGCGGTTCATCTCTTCACCCAAGCCGGCGCGTTGGCCATGGCTGACTGGTGCGTCTCGCTGGAAAGTACTGCTCGGGCCGACGAACAACGCCGGCTGACGATGCCGGAGATCGCCTTGACCGGGCGTGAGGCGGAGATCGCCGACCTGCTTCGGATGGGAGCGACGAACAAGGAGATCGCCCGCAAGCTAGGCGTGAGCGTCAAGACGGTCGAGGCGCACCTGCGCAACCTGTTTCGCCGCAATGGTGTGCGCAATCGGGCCGAATTGGTCGGCCGACTTCGGTAGTTCCCTGCCGTTTGAGGGTTTTCATCGATTGTGAAGGTGATCTTCGAACCGCCACGATGATGAGGTGACATGAACGCCGGAGCTCGCTGGCGAGGTTGACACCCCCGACGGTGTCGCCAGATAGGGCTCGCTAGGCGTTCGAAGATGGGGTCCCGCCTGGGCGCAGGTTCGGCGGTAGGCGAGACCCCACCTTCGTCATTGGCGTACGTTTGGGAATCGCTCGTCCGCTACCGAGTCGTCACCACGAACAGTGCCTTTCACCCACTCCAGCACGGGATCAGCGCCGGAAAGAATGTGCACATAGGTGGTTTCCCATGCGTCAACCGTCTCGGCGATGGGCACCAGTATGTCGAGATACTCAGTCGCTCGAAAGGAATCGTGCGTGCGCCCGGGCAGCTCGGCGAGCCGTCCGACCGAGCGCCACCGCGCCGACGTCCGGAGTGCACGAATGATTTTGTGATGCGGGTTGTCGAGGTTTCCGCGCACCTGAAAGGCCAGAGCTCCACCGGGGTTGAGCAGGTCGATCCAATCGGCGAGCCGGTCCCGATGGCCGGGCACCCACTGGAAAGCAGCGTTGGCCACGATCACATCAACGGCACCGACCGGATTCCACGTGGCGATATCGGCGAGCTCGAATCGCACACGGTCGCTGGCGTGAGCACCGGCCGCCGCGATCATGGCGCGGTCATTGTCGACGCCGATCACCTCTGCTTCCGGCCAGCGCGCTCCGAGCGCGGCGGTCAGTCTGGGTCTACGACAGAATCTTCCTTCGTGGACGTGCTCGACGACGATGAGCTTGCTGCCTGGCTTCCCGGTCCAGGCGCCGGAAGACGCACGCTCCTGGCCGAGGTGTTGAGCCGCTACGCCGGGACCGGGCGGCGCTATCACAGCACGGTCCACGTACGGACTGTCGTGACCCGTGTCGTATTGCTGCTGAGCGAACTCGGTGCGGCGGTCGACGATCCGCACACGGTGGTCTGGGCGGCTCTCTGGCACGACGCGATCTACGACCCGCGGTCCTCCACCAACGAGGCCGACAGCGCGGCGCTGGCCCGCTCCTCGCTCGGTGCGTTGGGCGTGGAACCGTTGCGCCTCGACGAGGTCGAGCGGCTTATCTTGCTCACTGCCAGGCATCGGGTCGAGGACGACGATGCCGCTGGCGCCGTTCTGGTTGATGCTGATCTCGCCGTCCTCGGTGCTGACCCGGATGCCTATGCCGCCTACGTCGAGGGCGTCCGGGGCGAGTACGGCTTCGTTACCGATGCGGCGTGGCGCACCGGGCGTGCGCTGGTGCTGCGTCGGATTCTGGAACTACCTCACATCTTCACCACCGAACGCATGCGCGCCTATGAATCTGCGGCCCGGCGGAATCTGACGTCCGAAATCGACGCCTTGGCCGTGACGCAGCCAACAGCCCAGTCACTCCGACGGGCTCAGGCCGATGATTGAGAGGATTGACTCGGCAGCCCTTGACGCCGAGAGTGATCCGGCCCGCACCTCGGCCTCAATCGCTAGCACGCGTTGATCAGCGCGCAGAGCATCTGCCACGCGATCGTTTACGTCGGACCACAACGCCGCGCTCTCTTGCGCGCTGCGTCGAGTCGCCTGCTCGCCGTGCCGTGCCGTCCTCATCGCCTGAAGGGTGACCCATGATGCGTCGATACCCATGCCGGTGTGGGCCGACGCGGCCATCGCGACCGGCGTCCAAGTCGGCGACGACGGTCGCATCAGCCCGAGCGCGCTGGCGTAGTCGGCCAGGGTGGAGCGCGCCTGAGCCTCAAGGGCGCCATCGCATTTGTTCACGATGATGAGGTCGGCCAGTTCCATGATTCCGCGCTTCACGCCCTGCAGCTCATCGCCGCCAGCCGGGGCGACGAGCAAAACGAAAGCGTCGGTGAGGTTGGCGACGGCGATCTCGGACTGGCCAACGCCCACCGTCTCAACGAGGACCACGTCGTAGCGGGCGGCCTCCACGAGTCGAATGACCTCACGGGTCCGACGAGCCACACCGCCCAACGTGCCACCACTTGCCGTTGGGCGAATGAAGGCGTTCGGGTGACGGGCCAATTCGGTCATGC
This sequence comes from Actinomycetes bacterium, assembly GCA_031368095.1. GTDB lineage: Bacteria > Actinomycetota > Acidimicrobiia > Acidimicrobiales > JANYDT01 > JANLQX01. The sequence goes on from JANLQX010000161.1 coordinate 9,371, forward strand.
GAGTCTTGTCGCCGAGGATGGAACCTCCGGTTCGCGACGACGACGGGTCCACGGCAAGGACGGCGACGCGTAGGCCGAGATCGCGCACGAGGTGTAGGCCGAACGCCTCGATGAATGTGGACTTACCCACTCCGGGGGTGCCGGTGATGCCAATCCGAAAGGCGCTGTCGTTGCGTCCCACCGAGTCGAGAAGCGCCACGGCCTGAGCCCGGTGGTCGGCGCGGGTGGATTCCGCAATGGTGATGGCCCGAGCGAGGGCCCGTCGATCACCGTCGACGATCTGCTCGCTGTTATTCACGGTTCGACAATAAACGCCACCGGTTTGGGGGAATGGGTCTGCGCCAACCCGCCGGCTCATCCCACTCCGGCGTGTTCAACATCCCAGACCCGCAGAAATCGGCTCAAAAGGCGCGAAATTCCGGGGTGTGGGATGGACAAACGCCGTATGTGGGATGAAACGTCGCGCCAACCCGCCTCAGGCCGCTTGTGGCGCGACGTTGTCGACACACTGGCCCGATGAGCGAACCACTACTGACCGGTCCTGCCGCCGCCGCCCTACTTGGCCTGGACGGATTTCGGGACCACGTCTGGCCGCCGACGTGGCTGCATCCCCACACGGCGTCTGCCTCCCCAGGCATCATCCGAACACGAGAACCCCTTGTTCCGATGATGGTCGCCGGAATACCCGTCGCTCCGGTACCGCTCGTCCTGACGCACTTGGGGCACCACCCCGAGATGCTTCGGGTCGACCGTTTCATGACACCGCGGAACCGTGTCGAGTACGCCCTGGAGGATGCCTATCGCTTGGGGCTCGTCACGCCGGCCGAGCTCCAAGCGCTTCGTTCGAAGATGCCCGGAGCGCAAATGATCCGGGAGCTGCTCATCCTTCGCGGCGACGAGCCGCCGACCGAGAGCTACGCCGAAACCACCGCCGTTCTGGTGTTCCGGTACCTCGGTTACGAAGTGTGGCGCCAAGTGCCGATTCTCGGTCTCGGCGGAGAGCGCCACCGGATCGACTTTGTGATTGCCTTCAGAAAGAGGGCTCGACGTCCGTTGCTGCTCGGTCCTGGCATCGGCCTCGGGGTGGAGGTCGACAGCCGCGAGTTTCACGAGGGTGCCTTCGATCGGGATCATGCTCGCCAGTCGGTCTATGACGCTCTTGGGTTGCACTACATCACGTTGACGCCGAAGCAACTGCAGCGGCCGAAACAGGTGGAGCGTGCCATCAGCGGTGCGCTGGCTCGGGCACTCAAGCCGACGAGCATTCGCCGGCTGCTCGCCAGCTGAACCCAGACGGAGACGTTCGGCATCCCACATCGGCGAAAAGCTGCCCAAATTCTGCGGTTTTTTGCCTGTCCGGGATGCCGTCCGAGGCGATGTGGGATGCCGACCCGACCGGTGCCGGACGCGGGCGACCTACGCGGCGAGGCGGCGGGAGCGGAGGAGCGCCAGGATCTCGGCGGCGGCGGAGGGGATGTTGGTGCCGGGACCGTAGATGCCGCTCACGCCGGCGGCTCGGAGGAAGTCGTAATCCTTGGCCGGGATGACGCCACCGCAGATGACCAACACGTCGCCCGCTCCGGCGGCTCGGAGCTCGGCGATGAGTTCCGGGACGAGCGTCTTGTGACCGGCCGCCTGGGAGCTCACGCCGACGACGTGAACGTCGTTCTCGACGGCGTCTCGGGCCACCTCGGCCGGAGTTTGGAAGAGCGGAGCGACGTCGACGTCGAAGCCGAGGTCGGCGAACGCCGTGGCGATGACCTTGGCGCCGCGGTCGTGACCGTCTTGGCCCATCTTGGCGACGAGCATGCGCGGCCGGCGACCTTCTTCGACGGCGAACGCGGCGATGTCGGCGACGATTGCCTGAAAGCCGTCATCGTCGGCGTAGGCGGCTCCGTAGACGCCCGAGATCGAGCGGATCTCGGCCTTGTGGCGGCCGAAGACCACTTCCAGGGCGTCGCTGATTTCGCCGACGGTGGCCCGCACCCGGGTGGCCTTTACGGCAAGGTCGAGCAGGTTGGCGCTCCCCCGCGCCCCATCAGTAAGCGCGCTTAGCGCATCGGCAACCGCCTCACCATCTCGGGTGGCCTTGATGTGTTCGAGACGCGCAATCTGCGAAGCGCGCACGGCCGTGTTGTCGATGTCGAGCGTGTCGACCTGGTCCTGACTGTCGAGCCGGTACTTGTTGACTCCGACGATGGTGTCTTCACCACGATCGACGCGCGCCTGGCGCCTCGCCGCGGCTTCCTCGATGCGGAGCTTCGGCATGCCTGACTCGACGGCCTTGGTCATGCCCCCAAGTGCTTCTACCTCTTGGATGATCTTCCACGCCTCGGTGGCGAGCGAGTGCGTCAGTGACTCGATGTAGTACGAGCCGCCGAGCGGATCGACCACGTTGGTGACGCCCGACTCCTCGGCGATGATGAGCTGAGTATTGCGAGCGATCCGGGCGGAGAACTCCGTCGGTAGGGCGATTGCTTCGTCGAAGGAATTCGTATGCAGGCTTTGCGTTCCGCCGAGCACGGCGGCCAATGCTTCGATGGTGGTACGCACCACGTTGTTCATCGGGTCTTGCTCGGTCAGCGACACGCCGCTTGTCTGGCAGTGCGTGCGCAGCATCATCGACGACGCCTTCCTCGGCTCGAATTGCGCCACGATGCGCGCCCACAGGAGACGGGCGGCCCGCAGTTTGGCGACCTCCATGAAGAAGTTCATCCCGATACAGAAGAAGAACGAGAGGCGTCCGGCGAACTCGTCGATGGCGAGACCGGTGTCTTTTGCCGCGCGCACGTATTCGAGTCCATCGGCGAGGGTGAAGGCCAGCTCCTGTACGCACGTGGCCCCGGCCTCCTGCATGTGGTACCCGGAGATGGAAATCGAATTGAACTGCGGCATGTTGGCGGCGGTGTAGCCGATGATGTCGGCGATGATCCGCATCGACGGCGCCGGTGGATAGATATAAGTGTTGCGGACCATGAACTCTTTGAGGATGTCGTTCTGGATCGTTCCGGCCAGCTTGTCGGGGCTCACGCCCTGCTCCTCGGCCGCCACGATGTAACCAGCGAGCACGGGTAGGACCGCGCCGTTCATCGTCATCGAGACACTCATTTGGTCGAGCGGGATTCCGTCGAACAGGATCTTCATGTCTTCGACGGAGTCGATCGCGACCCCGGCCTTGCCGACGTCACCCGTCACGCGAGGGTGGTCGGAGTCGTACCCGCGATGGGTGGCGAGGTCGAAGGCCACGCTCACGCCCTGCTGGCCGGCGGCGAGGTTCTTGCGGTAGAACGCGTTCGACGCTTCGGCGGTGGAGAACCCGGCGTATTGACGAATCGTCCACGGACGACCGGTGTACATGGTTGCCCGGACACCGCGGGTGAACGGCGCGAAGCCCGGCAGCGTGTCGACCAGCTCCAGTGCCTCGAGGTCGGTGGCGGTGTAGAGCGCCTTGACGTCAATTCCCTCGGGCGTGTGCCACGTGAGTGCGTCGGGGGAGTCGACCTTGGCTTCCTTCGACGCAAGGGTGCGCCAGGCGTCGATGGTCGGGACGTCGAATTCGTGGGCCACGACCCCAGGCTACGCGGACGAGCCGCTCAGGACGAAGTGGCAGCTCAGCGGCATCCTCAACGGTTCAGGCAACGTCACCCCAGGTACGGTCCGTTAACGTTGAAGCATGCGATCCTGGCCCATGATGGCGGCGTTCGACGCCTTCGTGCAGGGAGGGGGCATCGTCGAACCAGGTGATGACATGCCGGAGTCCTACCGCTTGGAAGTCTTCCGTTTCATCGAGATGCATGCCAACTCGGAACTCTTCGGCGGGCTGTGCGAACGGCACTGGGTCTCGCGGGCTCCGGGTCTTCATCGCAAGCTGGCGTTCCTGGCCAAAACTCAGGACGAGATCGGCCACGCCCACCTGCTCTACATGGTGGCTGCCGACCTCGGCGTGAAAACCCGAGCCACGATGCTCGATGATCTTGTCGCCGGACGCACCCGGTTCCACAACGTCTTTCACTACAAGACGCAAACGTGGGCCGATCAGATTGTGATCGCCTTTCTGGTGGACGCCGCCGCGCTGACCACGCAGCAGGCTGTGCTCAAGGAGTGCTCCTACGGGCCGTATCGCCGAGTTCTTCGTCGTATCGTGGCCGAGGAGGGGTTCCATATGCGACATGGCGAGGAAATGCTTCTGACCCTCGCCGACGGCACTGATCGTCAGCGCGCATTGTTTCAAGATGCGCTCGATCGCTGGTGGGAATCCGTCGTCCACTTTTTTGGTCCGCCGACGAAACCCGATGATGCCCTCCTTCGTTGGAAGATCAAGTCGGCCACCAACGAGGAACTACGCGACCGCTTCGTGCAGAAGTTCGTGCCGCTCCTCCAGAACTACCGGTTCACCATTCCCGATCCGGAGCTCCGTCGCGACCAGAACGGCCGCTGGGTGCTCGGGCCGATCGACTGGACCGCTCTCGGTGCGACGCAGCGCAACGTCGGACCGGACTCCGCCGCCCGGGTGGCCCAGTCCAAGGCGGCATGGGACGACACCGAGTGGGTTCGAGCCGCGCTTCATGTTGATCAGGACCGCACTGACCTGGCCGCGGTCGTCGGGTGAACACGCTCGATCTCGCCGATGTTGACGCGGCAGTGAGGGGCGTTGTCGATCCGGAGTTGGGCGGCCTGACGATCGGCGATCTCGGCCTGGTGTTCACGGTCGACGAAGGTCCGTCCGGGGGCGTCGTGGTCACCCTCCTTCCGACCTTTCTCGGCTGCCCGGCATTGGCGCTGATCGCCTCCGACGTTGTCACTGCGGCCACCAACGCGGGAGCACCTACGTGCCTGGTTACGTGGTCGCCTGATCCACGTTGGTCGCCCGAGCGGATCAGTTCATTCGGCATCACGCACCTTGGGTCGATCGGGATCGCCGTCGCGACGCAAAGCGCGCCCGACCCGGCCTGCCCCGCCTGCGGTGGTGGCTTACTTCAACCGATTTCACCGGTCGGGTCCACGGCGTGTCGGTCGGTGGCGTGGTGCGGTGGGTGTCGTTCCGTCATCGACGTGCTCGGCTCAGATCGGAGTTGCCATGCCCACGTATGAAGTTTTCCTGCGAGGCGATGGACGAGATGGCTTCACCCATGCCGGATCGTTGCAGGCTCCTGACGACGAGATGGCCACGTTGTACGCACGCGAGACCTACGTTCGGCGCGGCGAGGGAGCGGCGGCGTGGGTGGTGTGTCGAGACCACGTCCTGATCGTCGATCCGATTGACCTTGGCGTTCCGGCCCAGCGGACTCATGGGTTGAACGACGGTCGGGCGGTGGCCGCCCGACGCAAAAGCCGTCGCGACGCAGCGGGCTCGCAACAGTGAGGGCGATGGCGGCGCCACCGTTCGAGATCGATTCCGACATCGCCGAAGCTGTTCTGGCCCTGGCCGACGACGAACTCGTCATCGGGCATCGACACAGTGAATGGCTTGGCCTGTCCCCGTTCCTTGAAGAGGATCTCGCCATGGCCTCGATCGCGCAGGACGAATTCGGCCACGCTCGTGCGCTCTATGCCGTGCTGTGGCCGTCGTGGACCGTGCGCGACGCCTGCGTCGTCCAACGATCGCCGTCGGCATTTCGTTCGTGCGCCCTGGTGGAGCTCGACGCTCGACCGTGGGAGCAACACCTTCTACGGCACGTGCTTTACGACGTGGTCGAAGGACACCGGTGGCGCTCGCTGGCGGCCGCCGGACTTGCGCCGCTTGCGGCGATCGCGGAAAGAGCACTTCTTGAGGAAGGTTGGCATCGACGTCATGCCACTGATCTTCTGGCGCGATTGGCCCCGGCCCACGGGTCGCGATTCCAAGTGCAGCTCGAGGTGCTCGGGCCACTAGTAGGTGCGCTTATGGACGGACTCGCCGAGTCCGAACAGCGAGCGGCTCAAGATGACCTGACTGGCATACTCCTTAGCCTTGGCTTGGAACTGGGCGAGATCCAAGTCAACGGCCATAACCGCACGACACGGTCGGCGGCATTTGCTGATGTTCATCGTTCCCTCACCGAAGTGATCGCAATCGATCCCACCGCCACGTGGTAGGCGCTACGGTCATGGGCGTGAACGGCGAAGGGTGGCAGCGAGGATTCTTTCGGATCGGATCGGTGATCGAGTTTGTTGTTCGACCTTTTCTCACGGTCCATATCGACGTGCAAGAGCCCCTGCCCGAGGGCGCCATCCTCATGGCGGCGAATCACCACAGCTTCGTTGACATGCTGGTGTCGACGATCTGCTGCTGTCGTCTGAATCGGCCGACCCGGCTCATCGTCAGTCGGGTGTTCTTTACCAAGCCCGGTGTCGGTCGAATTCTGCGCAACATCGGATGTATCGCCGGCGGTCGCAAGAGCGGCGCCGATGTGGTCGCCGCCGAGGCGATCAGAGGAGGCGCCTCGGTGGCGATCATGCCGGAGGGAAGGGTCACGGTCCTCGAGTCCGGCCATGTGTTGGCGCCGTTGCTGCCCGGTGTCGCCGCGATCTGGTCGGCGGCGGCGTGTCCGTTCGTGGCCGTGGGCATCTCCGGGGCCGACGAGGTGTGGCCGAAAGGACGGCTTCCTCGCCGCCCTCGTCGTCGGTCGCGACGTCCCGTTGTCTACGTACGAGTCGCCGCGCCGGAACTTGGTTCCGATGGACATCGGACGTTGGAGCGCGTCACCGAAATCATGGAAGCAAACTGTGTGGCCAGCGAGTCGTCGCGTCTCGCGCTGGCCGCGTCTAGGACTCGCTAGGACTCGCTAGGGCTTCGCCCGCTTGTCCACCACCCGCTTCGCCTTTCCGGTCGATCGCTCTATCGCGCCCGACGCCACGACGTGGACGGTAGCGGTGAGGCCGATCAGATTCTTGATTCGCCGAGCCAGGGATGCGGCGCCGTCGGCGGCATCGGTCCGACCCGGCGTGGCCTCCACCAGCACGGTGAGTTCGTCCATGCTTCTTGGACGGGTGACCTCGAGTTGGTAGTGGGCCGAGAGCGCGGCTTCGGCGAGCAACAACTCTTCGACCTGGGACGGAAAGAGGTTCACGCCACGGATGATCAGCATGTCGTCGGTGCGTGCGGCAATGCGCGCCAGACGGCGCATCGATCGAGCCGTGGGCGCCAAAAGTGCGGTGAGGTCGCGAGTGCGGTAGCGAATGACGGGAAGCGCTTCTTTCGTGAGCGATGTGAGAACGAGTTCGCCGACGCTGCCATCGGGAAGGACTTCCCCCGTTTCCGGGTCAATGATTTCGGGATAAAAGTGGTCCTCCCAGAGGACGAGTCCATCCTTTGTTTCCACACACTCGTTGGCCACCCCGGGCCCCATGACTTCGGACAATCCGTAGATGTCAACGGCATCAATGCCCCAGGTTGCTTCCAATTGAGCTCGCATGGAGTTCGACCATGGCTCGGCTCCGAAGATTCCCAGTCGAACAGAAGAGTCTGCGGGGTCAATGCCTCGACTGACCATCTCCTCGGCAAGCGCGAGTGCATACGAGGGCGTGACCATGAGTACGTCAGGAGCGAAGTCGGTGAGCAACTGGATTTGCTTCTCGGTCTGTCCCCCACTCATTGGCACCACGGTGCAGCCAAGACGTTCCGCCCCGTAGTGCGCGCCCAGTCCGCCGGTGAACAGCCCATAGCCGTAAGCGATATGGACAAGGTCACCGGGCCGGGCGCCGGCGGCCACCATCGATCGGGCCATCAGTGATGCCCACGTGTCGAGATCGTTCCGGGTGTAGCCGACGACGGTGGGTTTGCCGGTGGTCCCGCTCGATGCATGAATGCGAGCCACATCGGCGCGAGGCACCGCGAACATTCCGAAGGGATAGTTCGCGCGCAGATCATCTTTGACCAGGAACGGGAAACGGCGCAGATCTTCGAGCGACGCAATGTCACTCGGGTGGACACCGGCGTTTTGGAAGGCATTGCGGTAGTGGGCGACGTTGTCGTAGGCGTGACGAACCGACAATTGCAACCGATGCAATTGCAAGGCGCTGATCTCGTCGCGACTGGCCGTTTCGATCGGGTCATACCCGGTCATGGAATCCGTACTTTCGATACTGGGATGGTGGTTGGTGACTGTCGATTGCGGTGAGCTATTCGAAGCGCTGGCGGAGTATCTGCGCGCTGCGTTCCATGGCGGCCAGCTTCTGCCACGCCCGTTCGCGCGGAAGAAACCACATGCCGCAGTCCGGACCGAGTCGCATCCGGGTCGGCCCCACCACCTCGGTGGCCGCAGCGGCGCGTCTGACGATGTCGTCGACGGTCTCCACCGGTGCTTCGGTGTCGAGGTCGAGGACGCCGAGGATGACGCCTTTGCTCCCGCAGTGTTCCAGGAGCTCCGGCGCGTGGTTGGGCTGGGCATACTCAAGGCTGATGTCGTTCACGCCGCTGGCGGCCAGCACGTCGAGGGCTTGCGCATACACGGGTGTCGCTCGTTTCTCGGCGATGTTCTTCGAATAGCCATAACACACATGCACTGCCGTTCTCGTGGTGATGCCATGGAGGGCACGATCGAGGGCTTCGGTGGCGAAGGCGGCCACGGTCGAATATCGGAAATGCACCTCAGGTTCGTCGAGCTGGATCAAATCGACGCCGAGCTGTTGGAGCAATTTCAGCTCATTATTGATGGCGTCGGCAAGGGCAAAGGCAACGTCTGCGAGTGAGCCGTAGTGCTCGTCGATGAGTCGCAGAGCAAGCGTCGTCGGACCGATCACGGTGACTTTCACTCGGCGCGTGGTGTGACCTTTTAAGAATCCAGAGGCCGGACCGATCATCGGTGATTGCCACGTGAGCGGTCCGATAATGCGCGGCTGTAACGTCATCGGCCGAGCGGCGGCGCCGGGAACGGGCGCTGGCCTCGGCTTCATCGTGAGAAATTCGGCGACGTCGAAGGGACGAAAGACGGGTGCGCTTTGGGCGCCGGGCGAGGTGTCCAGCCCGCCGAGGCCAACGGTGAAGTGGCCCGAAAACGTTTGCCGTCGTTGCTCGCCGTCGGTAACGAACGTGAGGCCCGCCCGTTCTTGATCCGCGATCGCCAGCCGCACGGCGTCGTCGTGGGCTTCTTCGAGATGTTCGGGGGCGACGCGCCACCACGTTCCTTCGGCGTCATAGACCTTGTCGTGGTCGCACAGCCACTGTGGTTTGCACCAACTCCCGACGAGTTGGGTAGGGAACAGAACGCTGGGCATAGGCCACCGTAGCCAACAACCGTGGCCGTCCGCCCGGCCCTATGCCGCCGGCAGGATCACCGTAAAGCGGGCGCCACCGAGTGGTGAATCGACCGACTTCACGCTCCCGTTGTGACGGTGAACGACATCGGCAACGATGGCGAGCCCCAGCCCGGCACCGGTCGCACCGGTACGAACCCGTGCCTCGTCGAGTTGAGTGAAGCGATCGAAGATGCGGTCTCGCTCGGAGGATGGCACGCCGGGGCCGTCGTCGTCGACGAGCAGCTCAACCTGTCCGGCGACGGTCCGAAGGGTGATCTGCACCTTGGACGAAGCGTGACGAATGGCGTTCGACGTGAGGTTGACGATCACGCGTCGAAGGTCGTCGGCACGGCCCATAACGCGACCCGCGGAGACCAGGGACGTGTCGAGCGTGACCCTACTCACGGTGCGGAGGTAGCCGACCTCCTCGGCGATGACCTCGTCCAGGTCAACAGATACCGACGGCGCGAGACGTGTCGTATCGGTTTGGGCCAGAACGAGGAGATCATCGACGAGCCGCTCCATGCGCGACGTCTGGCGGAGTGATGCTTCGGCGACACTCTTCCACTCGGTCTTGTCCGGCGAGCGCAACGCAACCTCCAGTCGTGTTCGGACGGTCGCCAACGGACTACGCAGTTCGTGCGAGGCGTCGCTGACGAAGCGACTCTGTCGGTCGTGGGACTCCTGCACTCGTTCCAGGAGTCCGTTCATCGTGCGAGCGAGGCGACCGACTTCGTCGGCGGCCGGCGGCTCGGAGACGCGTGCCGCGAGATCGGTCGAGCGAATGGCGTCGACCTGACGGCGGAGGACGTCGACCGGACGCAAGGCACGGCGGGCCACGAAACCGATACCCAACGTTCCGAACAAGATCAGCAGCGGTCCACCCACGCGTAGTTGGCGGAGGAGCGATGACTCCGCCTCGCGCAAGTTCTTCATCGGCGCAGCTACCAGGATCCACGCCGGACCGTCGGTCGTCGTGACCCCAACCTTCGTCAATCGAACATCGACCCGGTCGACCTGCGCCTGGACTCGGCCAACTTCGCCCTCGTTCATGACCGCCGCCGTGGGCGACACCATGAGTTCCATGTCGCTGACGTTGGCCGATGCGCCCAGCACTTTGCCGGCCGCCGACACGATCTGGCAGAACAAGGGTGAATCCCGCGCCGTCGATAAGCGGACCGGAACCGGACCCTCGCCGGCCAGCTCGCGCAGATTGGCCACCTGTGCGTCGATGCTCAGATCGAGGGTCTGCAATTGCGCCCGGTGCAGCGCCGAGCGAAAGGCGACGATTCCCACGGCCACGGCGACGGCGAGGACCAGTGCGGAAATCGCCGAGATGCGTAGAGCAACGGAAGCATCGCGTACCCGCCTCATTTTTCAGCGTTCGGCATCGAACCGGTATCCCACGCTCCGCTTTCGGTGCGGGGCTCGTCAGCGTTCGGCATCGAACCGGTATCCCACGCCGCGCACAGTCTGCAGACTGGCCCGGCCGAACGGCACATCGATCTTCTTGCGCAGATAGCCGACATAGACCTCCACCACGTTCGGGTCACCTTGGAACTCGGGCCCCCATACCTCTTCGAGCAGGTCCGTTTTTCCGGCCGCATCGGGACTCGTGCGGACGATCGCCGCCAGAAGCGAGAGTTCTCGGGCGGTGAGAGCGATCTCCTGATCGCGGCGCCACGCTCGATGCTGGCGCACGTCGACGATCATGTCGCCGCGCTGGAGCCGTCCGCCCTCATCGACGGAAAGTGATGCTGAACGGCGAAGAAGCGCACGCACTCGGGCCAGCAACACGACGAACGAGAACGGCTTCCCGAGGTAGTCGTCGGCGCCGGTGTCGAGAGCTTCGGCCTCGTCGAACTCGCCGCGCTTGGCGGTGAGCATGAGGATCGGGGTGGTCACGCCGAAGTCCCGCAGATCGCTGCAGACGCGGTAGCCGTTGCGCTTCGGCAGCATGATGTCGAGCACAATCACGTCGAAACGCTCGGCCGACGCACGAGCGAAACCGTCGTCGCCGTCGTGGGCGATCGTGACATCGAATCCTTCCAGCCGCAGCCCGTCGGCGACGGCGTCGGCGAGATCCACTTCGTCGTCGACGACAAGTACCCGGGGCATTCTCCCTACGTTACCGAGCCCCGACGGATGAAATCCGGGCTCCCTCAGGGCCCGCTCAGCTCGGCTGCGAGCGCACCGAGCCGTTGCTCCCCAGCAACAGTCTGGCCACCTTGACGGAGGAACGCCTCCATTGCTGATCGCGCGCGATCGTGCCCAAGGGTCCGAAAAAAGGCCGCCATCTCGTCGAGAAGATCCTCGGGCAGACCGCGCTCGGCCCGGAGGATACAGCGCTTGGCTTCGGCGACGGCGTGAGGAGGAAACGATGCGACCCGAGTGGCCAACGCGGTGGCGGCCGCTCGCACATCGGCCGCCGGAAACACCCGATTCACCCATCCCCAATGCGCCGCCGTGGTGGCGTCGATGTCCTCGGCGCCGAGAATGACCTCCATGGCCCGCGACCGACCGATGAGGCGGGGGAGGCGTTGGGTTCCACCGCCACCGGGCAAGATGCCGAGCGCGACCTCCGGTTGATTGAAGATCGCCGTCTCGCTCGCCGCGTACCGAACGTCGAAGGACATGGCCAGCTCACTGCCGCCTCCACCCACTCGTCCTTCGATCACTGCGATGGTGAGTTTGGGCATGGTCCGAAAGAGCTCACAAACACGGGTGAACTGGGTCAGCTCGAACGGCTGTAGGTCGGTCGGGAAGCGAAGGATGGAAGCCACGTCGAAGTGGGCGATCCAGAACCCCGGCGTTCGGCTCTGCACGATCACCGCACCGACGGACGGCTCGTACGCGCACCACTCGCCGACCCGTTCGAACTCGCCGAGAAGGGTGCCATCGAACAAGTTGATCGGCGGCCGATCGATGGTGACGGTGACGACTCGCTCATCGCCGGCTTTCCGTTCGAGGTGAAGCAACTGCAGGTCGTCAGGAGCTGGCATGGCGTGAGGCTACGGGACAGCCCAGCGTTCGGCCCGGCGTTCGGCCCGGCCCGGCGTTCGGGCCGGGCGTCACTACAGTCGACCCACGGCCCGGAACTGGGCCCGTTGAAACGTTTGGGAGTGCTTGATGAGTGAAGACCAGGTTGCCGCGGAACAGGCGGCGGTGCCCAGGGAGGCCCGTCGGCGCCGAGGTGGCCGAGCTTCCTCGGAGGGTCGCTCACTGGTTCCCGAGCAGCGCCCCTTCGGACAGTCACGACTGCGGTATCGCCCCACCGAAGTCGTATCGGCGGACGAGTTGGAGATGATCCACCAAGCGTCACTTGAGGTGCTCGAACGCATTGGTATGGACGTGTTGAGCGAACCGGCACGTGACATTTTCGTGGCCGCCGGAGCAACCGTTAGCGGCGAGCGCATCCGCATCGGACGCGACATCATTCACGCGGCGATGGCATCGGCGCCGGCGGAGTTCACCCTTCACGCCACCAACCCGGCGCATTCGCTGCGTATCGGCGACAACTGGGTTGCCTTCGGGTCCGTCGCCAGTGCGCCGAACGTGTTCGACCGTGACAAGGGCCGTCGAATCGGAAACCGGACCGACTACCAAAACCTCATCAAGCTCGGTCAGATGCTCAATACCGTCCACTTCTTTAGCGGCTATCCGGTTGAGCCGGTCGACCTGCACGCGTCCGTCCGCCACCTCGATGCCACCTACGACGCGCTGACCCTGGCCGATAAACCGATTCATGTGTACTCACTCGGCGCCGAACGCAACCGCGACGTCATCGAGATGATTCGCATCGCTCGTGGCATCGACGACGAGACGCTCGAGCGCGAGCCGTCGTTGTTCACCATCATCAATACGTCGTCACCGCTTCGACTCGACCTCCCCATGGCCACCGGCATCATCGAGATGTCGGCCCGCAATCAGGTTGTCTGCATCACCCCGTTCACGCTCGCCGGCGCCATGGCTCCGGTGACTATTGCCGGCGCCGTAGCCCAACAGAATGCTGAGGCGCTTCTCGGCATGGCCCTCACGCAGTTGATCCGCCCCGGGTCACCGGTGATCTACGGCGGGTTCACGTCGAACGTCGACATGCAGTCCGGTGCCCCCGCCTTCGGTACCCCGGAGTTCATGAAGGCGGCCATGATCGGGGGTCAACTCGCCCGCCGTTACAAGGTGCCGTATAGGTCATCAAACGTGTGCGCCGCCAACGCCCTGGATGCTCAGTCCGCGTACGAATCCGTGTTTTCGCTGTGGGGCGCACTGATGGGCGGCGCGAACTTCCTCATGCACGGTGCCGGCTGGATGGAGGGAGGGTTGCATGCGGGTTACGAGAAGATGATGCTCGACGCCGACCTTCTCGGCATGATGGAAGCGTTCCTCGAACCACCAGTAGTGAACACCGCCGAACTTGGCCTGGAAGCAATTGCCGACGTTGGCCCCGGTGGGCACTTCTTCGGCACTCAGCACACCCAGGACCGCTTCCGTACGGCCTTCCATCATCCGATGCTGAGCGACTGGCGCAACTGGGAGACGTGGGAGGAAGCTGGCTCACCGACCACCTATGACCGGGCCAACGCAATGTGGAAGAACATGCTTGCGGCCTACGAGGAACCGACCACGCTCGACTCCGCCCGGCGCGCCGAGCTGTCGGAGTTCGTCGAACGCCGTCGGGCCGAGGGCGGCGTCCCCA